>JBKHYE010000023.1:0-10108 GCA_046565705.1 Actinomycetes bacterium | reverse complement strand
GCGCCTCCTCGCGCTCCCGCTTCGCCTCGGCCAGACCGCCCTCGATGGCAGCGGTGCGCTCGGCGAAGACCCGCTCGAAGATCGGGACGACCTTCGCCTTGAGGAACAGGAACAGCAGCGCGAAGGCGACCAGCCCGACGATCAGCTCGGACAGGTGCGGGACGAGGGGGTTGGGCTCCTCGCCCTCCTCGACCGCGAAGACCACCGCAGTGGCCAGTGAGATGCCCACCGCTAGAGGACGAAGGCGAGGCCGATGCCGATGCCCGGGCCGATGGCCGCGAGGCCGTAGCCGACCATGTTCAGGCTGCCTTCCACAGGTCTTTCCTCTCGAGAAGTGGTGCTCGGGACGTGCGTGAGGTGGAGCGGTCGTACGTCTGAAGGGGCGGCTAGTGCTCGTCGACGAGCGCGCCGCCGATGTACAGCGCGGCCAGCAGGGTGAACACGTAGGCCTGCAGGAGCTGGATGAAGGCCTCGAAGAAGGTCACGACGATGCTGGCCAGGATCGAGACCGACCCGGCGAGCACGCCGACGATGCCGCCGTACTCCAGCAGCAGGTACTCGCCGCCCAGGATGAACAGCACGAGCACGAGGTGCCCCGCGAACATGTTGAGCGTGAGACGCAGGCAGAGCGTGATCGGCCGGACGAAGACGTTCGAGAGCAGCTCGATCGGCGCCAGCAGGATGTACACCGGCGCCGGGATGCCGGGCGGGAACATCATGCTCTTGAAGTAGCCGACGACGCCGGCGCGCTTCATGCCGAGGTAGTTGTAGATCACCCAGACGATCACTGCGAGACCCAGCGGGACGGCGATCTTCGAGGTGCCCGGCAGCTGGAACGGCGGGATGATGCCGAACAGGTTGTTCACGGCGATGAAGAAGAACAGCGTGGCGAGGAACGGGACGAAGCGCAGCCCCTCCTTGCCGATGGTCTCCAGACCGATGCCGTTGCGGACGAAGCCGTAGGCCGACTCGCCGGCGAACTGCAGCTTGCCGGGGACGAGCCCGCCACCGGCGCCGGCGGCCTCGGCGCGGCGGGCGGCGGCCCAGAAGAACAGCGCGACCATCACCGTCGAGAGGACGATGACGACGACGGGCTTGTCGACCTCCCAGCCGGCGACCGTGAAGAACGGCGGGGGCTCGAAGATGCTCGGGCCGGGGGGCGTGAAGCCGTTGCCCTCAGCGGCGAGGAGCCAGTCCTTCACGGCGTCCTTCCTGCGCGGGAGGCCGACTCTGCCGACCTGATCACTGAGACCTACCGTACCGAAGCCACACGAGCGCGAGTCCGGCGCCCGTGCCCACCATCAGACCGAGTCCGACCCACGCCTGGGAGCCGAGCCAGCGGCTCACCAGCCAGCCGACCCCGCCCCAGACGAGCATCCCGGACAGCACGTAGCTGAAGGCGTTCCAGGCGTCGGCCTCGCCTGTGCGCCGGTGGGGGTCCCTGGAGGTCTCGTCCTCCCCGGACCGCTCCTCCGGCGCGTCTGGCATGGCCCGGTCAGACTACCTGCCTGCTGCAGACGGGCCATGACCGGCCGGGTCATGGCGGACGTGCAGTGAGTCACTCCGCGCGGTCGGTCGGCGCGCGGCGCAGCACCGCGGCGGCCGACCCGGCTGCCCACGCCAGCGCCGCCGCGATCACCGCGTACGTCGTCCACCGCGGCTCAACGGCGTCGGACCGGCCGGCGGCCCGCAGCACGAGCACGGCCAGCGCCAGCCGGAGCGTGTAGTTGAGCACCAGCACACCGGCGCCGAGACCGGCCCGGCCCTCCTCCTGCCCGCGCACGAGCAGCAGCGGCACCAGGCCGGCGGCGAAGAACACCAGGACGAGCACCGCGCCGAGCAGCGCCGAGAGCGCGCCGCGGGCGCCGTCTGCCGAGGCGGCGAGCCCGACGACGACCAGCCCGGCGACGGCTGCCGCGGCAGCCGCCCACCAGCCGCGGCCCGCGCCCTCGCCGGTCAGCGGCCGCTGCGGACGGCGCGCAGCCGCCCGATGTTCGAGACGACGAGCGCGGCCGCCGCGAGCAGCCCGGTGACGGCGAGCACGGGCAGCGGGCCGCCGACCAGCGACATGGCCACGCCGCCGAAGGCGAGCAGCGCCGTCCAGAAGTACATGATCAGGACCGCCCGCGAGTGGCTGTGGCCGATCTCGAGCAGCCGGTGGTGCAGGTGCGCCTTGTCGGGCGCGAACGGCGACCGTCCGGCCCGCGTGCGCCGGACGACGGCCAGGAGCAGGTCGACCAGCGGCACCGCGAGGACGGCGAAGGGCAGCACCAGCGGCAGCAGCACCGGGAAGGCGGTGGACGCCGGCAGCGCCGCGTACGGGAACTGGCCGGTGAGGCTGGTCGCCGCGCCCGCGAGCGTGAGGCCGATGAGCATCGACCCCGAGTCGCCCATGAAGACGCGGGCCGGGTTGAAGTTGTGCGGCAGGAAGCCCAGGCACGCACCGGCCAGCGCGATCGCCAGCAGCGTCGGCGCGCTGATGCGGGCCTGCGCGAGGCCACCGGTCACCTGCCCGCTGGACAGCGAGTAGGAGAAGACGAAGAAGGCGAGCGCCGCGATCGCCCCGACGCCGGCAGCCAGGCCGTCGAGCCCGTCGATGAAGTTGATCGCGTTGATGGCGAGCAGCGCGAGCAGGACGGTGAGCAGGACGCTCTCGGGCCCGAGCGAGACGGCGCCGATGCCGGGGAGCGTGAGGGTGAGCAGCTGAAGGCCGAGCAGCACCATGACGCCCGCGGAGACGACCTGACCGGCGAGCTTGGTCAGCGCGTCGAGGCCCCACAGGTCGTCGACGAGCCCGAGCGCGACGATGAGCCCGCCGGCGGCGAGCACGGCCTGCACGTCGGAGTACCGGAAGACCTGCTGCAGCGCCGGCAGCTCCCGCGCCACGAGGAACGCCGACGCCAGCCCGGCGTACATGGCGAGGCCGCCGAGCCGCGGCGTCGGGATGGTGTGCACGTCCCGGTCACGTGGCTCGGCCATCGCGCCGATGCGCTGGGCGAAGCGGCGGGCGACCGGCGTCAGCAGGTAGGTGACCGCCGCGGCGACGCAGAAGACGAGCAGGTACTCGCGCACGGCACCGTCAGGGCGCCGGGTAGGCCGGCGCGGCGGCGGTCAGCGCGTCGACGCGGGCGCGCACCTCGCCCGCCGCGGAGCCGTCTGCGTCACGGACCGCACGGCCGATGAGGGCCGCGATCTCCTTCATCTCGCCCTCACCCATGCCCTGCGTCGTGACCGACGGCGTGCCGACCCGGATGCCGGAGGCCACGCTCGGCGGCTGCGGGTCGTAGGGGATGGCGTTCTTGTTCAGCACGATCCCGGCGGCGTCGCAGCGCGCCTCGGCGTCCTTGCCGCTGACGCCGACGGGCTGCAGGTCGATCAGCGCGAGGTGGGTGTCGGTGCCGCCCGACACGGCGCGCATGCCCTCGGCCTCGAGGCCGGCGGTGAGCGCCTGCGCGTTCGCGACGACCTGCCGCGCGTACGCCTGGTACTCGGGCGTCGACGCCTCCTTGAGCGCCACCGCCTTGGCCGCGACACCGTGCATGAGCGGCCCGCCCTGCATCATCGGGAACACGGCCTTGTCGAGCTTCGCGGCGTGCTCCTGCTTGCAGACCAGCGCACCGCCGCGCGGGCCACGCAGCACCTTGTGCGTGGTGAAGGTGACGACGTCGGCGTAGGGCACCGGGCTGGGGATCGCCTTGCCGGCGACCAGACCGATGAAGTGGGCGGCGTCGACCATGAGCAGCGCGCCGACCTCGTCGCAGATCTCGCGGAACGCCGCGAAGTCGATGAGCCGCGGGATCGCGGACCCGCCGCAGATGACCATCTTCGGCCGGTGCTCGCGCGCCAGCTCGCGCACCTGGTCGTAGTCGATGTGCTCCGTGTCCTTCGCGACGCCGTAGTGCACGGCGTTGAACCACTTGCCGCTGAAGCTCACCTTCGAGCCGTGCGTGAGGTGGCCGCCGTGCGGGAGCGCCATCGCGAGCACGGTGTCGTGCGGCTGGAGGAACGCGCCGTAGACGGCGAGGTTGGCGCTCGCGCCCGAGTGCGGCTGCAGGTTCGCGTGCTCGGCGCCGAACAGCGCCTTGGCGCGCTCGATGCCGATCTGCTCCGCGCGGTCGACCACCTCGCAGCCGCCGTAGTAGCGGCGGCCCGGGTACCCCTCGGCGTACTTGTTCGACAGCGTGCTGCCGAGCGCGGCGAGCACGGCGGGGCTGGTGAGGTTCTCGCTCGCGATCAGCTGCAGGCCCGAGCGCAGCCGCTCCAGCTCGTCGACGACGACGTCGGCGATCTCCGGGTCGGTGGACTGCAGCGCCTCGAAGCTCGGGCCGTAGTAGGTCACGAGGCCCGATGCTACGGGCGCGGGCGGCCTGAGACGAGGAGCCCGACCGGACCGCGCAGCGCGGCCTCGACCGCCGCCCCGCACTCGGCGAAGGCGGACGCCGGCGCCTGGTAGGGGTCGGCGAGGTCGTCGTCGCTCGGGCGGACGGGCGGCACGAGCCCGCGTCGCGACGCCGCGAGGCGCACGAGGGTCGCCGCGCGCTCGACCAGGTCGCCGGCCGGGAGCGCGTCGGGCTCGAGGCCGGCGGTGAGCCGGGCGAGCTCCTTCAGCGTGAACGTGCGCGCAGCGGCCCGTGGGTGCAGCACGACGGCCGCCGCCCGGTGGTCACGCGTGGCGGTGAGCACGAGGTCGGCCCCGACGACGTGCTCGGCGGTCAGCTCGCGCGCGCGGAACCGCTCGCCGTCGACCCCGAGCTCGGCGAGCGTCGACAGCGCGAACGGCTCCATCGGCGCCCCGGTGTGGCCCCACGTGCCCGCCGACTCGACCGCGACGCGGTCGGCCTGCTCCGGCCAGCCCCGCTGCAGCATGGCCCGCATCAGGTGCTCGGCCATCGGCGAGCGGCAGATGTTGCCGGTGCAGACGTGCAGGACCCGGAAGACGCGGTCGCTCACGCGGCCGGCCCGTCCTCGGTGACCAGGTCGGGGACGGCCTCGCGGAGCTGGTCCAGCGGGAGCGCACCCTCACGCAGCACGCGCGCGACGTCGCCGGTGAGGTCGACGATGGTCGACGGGATCGGAGCGCTGCACTCGCCGCCGTCGAGGTAGACCGGCACGGCGGTGCCGAGCTGACGCGCGGCCTCGGCGGCGTCGGTGGCCGGCGGCATCCCCGTGCGGTTGGCGCTGCTGACGCCCAGCGGGCCGGTCTGCTCGAGCACGGCGAGGGCGACGGGGTGCAGCGGCATGCGGACGGCCACGGTGCCGCGGGTCTCGCCGAGGTCCCAGGCCAGGCTCGGCGCCGCGCGCACGACGAGCGTGAGCGGCCCCGGCCAGAAGGTCTCCACCAGCTGGCGCGCCACCGGTGTCACCACCTCGGCCAGGCCGTCGATCGTCCGCCAGGCGCCGACGAGGACGGGAACGGGCATGCTGCGGCTGCGGCCCTTGGCCTCCAGCAGCCGGCCGATCGCCGGCGGGCTGAACGCGTCGGCCGCGATGCCGTACACGGTGTCGGTGGGCAGGACGACGAGGTCGCCGCGGCGCAGTGCCGCGACGGCAGCGTCGACTCCCGGCGTCGGGTCGGCCCCCTCGCGCACGTCGTAGGTGGTCATGCGCCGCTCCAGCGGGCGGTGACGAAGCGGTCGCGACCGGCGAGGTCGCGGTGGTCCTCGACCTCCGACCAGCCGCCGGCCGCGCGCAGCATCGCCGGCGCGCTCTCGCCCTGGCGGTCGGAGTGCTCGACGACGAGCAGGCCGCCCGGCCGCAGCAGCCGGCGCGCGGCCCGCTCGACCAGGCGGACGACGTCGAGCCCGTCGGCACCGGCGAACAGCGCCATCTCGGGGTCGTGGTCGACCACCTCCGGGTCCGGCAGGTGCCGCTCGTCCTCGGCGACGTAGGGGGGGTTGCTGATCACGAGGTCGAGCGCGCCGTCCAGATCGGGCAGGCAGTCGGCGACGTCGCCCTCGTGCAGCCGCACCTCGGGGTCGCCGGCCTGCACGCGGTTCGCGGCGTTGCGCCGCGCCCAGGCGATCGCGCCGACGTCGCGCTCGACGGCGTGCACGGTGATGCCCGGCACCTCGTTCGCGAGGGCGAACGCGATGGTGCCGCTGCCGGTGCACAGGTCGGCGGCGACGGGCGCGGGACGGCGCTCTCGCGCGAGCGCGTCGACCGCCCACTGCACGACCGACTCGGTCTCCGGCCGCGGCACGAAGACGCCCGGCCCGACCTCGAGCTCGATGTGGCGGAACCCGACCGTGCCGGTGAGGTGCTGCAGCGGGACGCGCTGCTCGCGACGGGCGACCAGGCCGTCGAACGCGGCCGCCTGCGCGGCGTCGAAGGCGTCGACGAGCAGCAGGTCGGACGGGCGCCTGAGCTCGAGCACGTGCACGGCGAGCGCGCGCGCGTCGTGCTCAGGGCTGGCGACGCCGGCCTCGGCCAGGCGTGCGGTGGCGGCGCGCACGGCAGTGCGGACGGCGGTCACTGCCCGCTCCCTCCTTCGAGCTTGGCCCGGGTGTCCATCTCGACCAGGCTGTCGATGACGGCGTCGAGGTCGCCGTCGAGCACCTGCTGCAGGTTGTTCGCCTTGTAGCCGCTGCGGTGGTCGGCGACCCGGTTGTCCGGGAAGTTGTACGTGCGGACCTTCTCGCTGCGGTCGACCGTGCGGATCTGGGCGCCGCGCGCCGCGGCGTCCTCCGCGTTGCGCGCCTCGACTGCGTGCGCCAGCAGCCGCGCGCGCAGCACGCGCATCGCGGCCTCCTTGTTCTGCAGCTGGCTCTTCTCGTTCTGCATGCTGACGACGACGCCGGTCGGCAGGTGCGTGATGCGCACGGCGGAGTCGGTGGTGTTCACGCTCTGCCCGCCGGGACCGCTGGAGCGGTAGACGTCGATGCGCAGGTCGTTCTGGTCGATCGTGACGTCGACCTCCTCCGCCTCGGGCAGCACGAGAACGCCGGCGGCGGAGGTGTGGATGCGGCCCTGGCTCTCGGTGACCGGCACCCGCTGCACGCGGTGCACCCCGCCCTCGAACTTGAGCTTGGCGTACACCGGGTTGGCGGGGTCGCGGCTCTTCACCGCGATCTGCACGTCCTTGTAGCCGCCCAGCTCGCCCTCGGTCGCGCTGACGATCTCCGTCGACCAGCCCTGCCGCTCGGCGTAGCGGGAGTACATGCGCACGAGGTCGCCGGCGAACAGCGCCGACTCGTCGCCGCCCTCGCCCGCCTTCACCTCGAGGATGACGTCCTTGCCGTCGCCCGGGTCGCGCGGCACGAGCAGCTCGCGGATCCGCTGCTCGAGCACCGGCAGCCGGGCCGCCATCTGCTCGGCCTCGCGGGCGAAGTCGGGGTCGTCGGCCGCCATCTCGCGGGCCGCGCCGAGGTCCTGCTCGAGCTGCTCCTTCTCGCGGATCGCCGCGACGAGCGGGCCGAGCTCGGCGTAGCGGCGGCCGAGCTCACGGGCGCGCCCCTGGTCTGCGTGCACCGCCGGGTCGGCCAGCTGCGCCTCGAGCTCGGCGTGCTCGGCGAGCGCGGCGTCCGTGGGTGTCTGCTCGGCCACCGGCGGCGCTCCTCTCTGGCGATCTTCCCGGACCCGGACATGCGAGCGGCGCCCGTCCCCCGTGGGGCCGGGCGCCGCTGGGCAGCTACTTGGAGCGCTTGCCGAAGCGCTTCTCGAACCGGGCGACGCGGCCGCCGGTGTCGAGGATCTTCTGCTTGCCCGTGTAGAACGGGTGGCACTGGGCGCAGACGTCGGCGTTGATCCTGCCGTCGCCCTTGGTGCTTCGGGTCGTGAACTCGTTCCCGCAGGTGCAGTGCACCGTCGTCTCGACGTATTGCGGGTGGATGTCGGCCTTCATGACTGCCTTCCGGTCGGGAGAGCCGCCGGGTCTGCGCAGGCAGGGAACCGGAGCTCGAGCGGTGACCAGTGTGCCAGAGCGGCGCACCGGTCGGTCCAACGCGAGAAGCGCGCCGCCCATGCCCGCCTCGGCGCCCGCCTCTCGCACGGAAGAGGCGGCGGTCAGGTCTGTTCGGAGTCGGCGACCGTCGTCTTCTGGATCTGCATGAGGAACTCGACGTTGTTGCGCGTCTTCTTCATCTTCTCCAGCAGCAGCTCCAGCGCCGCGGACGTGTCGAGCGCGTGCAGCACCCGGCGCAGCTGCAGCACGATGCGCAGCTCCTCCGGGGCGAGCAGGATCTCCTCCTTGCGCGTGCCCGAGGCGTCGACGTCGATGGCCGGGAAGATGCGCTTGTCCGCGAGCCGCCGGTCGAGCTTGAGCTCGGCGTTGCCGGTGCCCTTGAACTCCTCGAAGATGACCGTGTCCATCGCCGAGCCGGTCTCGACCAGCGCGGTGGCGAAGATGGTCAGCGAGCCGCCGTTCTCGATGTTGCGGGCCGCCCCGAGGAAGCGCTTCGGCGGGTACAGCGCCGCCGAGTCCACGCCGCCGGTGAGGATGCGCCCGGACGCCGGCGCGCCGAGGTTGTAGGCGCGGCCGAGCCGGGTGATCGAGTCGAGCAGGACGACGACGTCGTGGCCCAGCTCGACCAGGCGCTTGGCCCGCTCGATCGACAGCTCGGCGACGGTGATGTGGTCCTGCGGCGGGCGGTCGAAGGTCGAGGAGATGACCTCGCCCTTCACCGACCGCTGCATGTCGGTGACCTCCTCGGGCCGCTCGTCGACCAGGACGACCATGAGGTGGCACTCGGGGTTGTTGGTGGTGATGGCGTTGGCGATCGCCTGCAGCACCATCGTCTTGCCGGCCTTGGGCGGGGACACGATGAGCGCGCGCTGGCCCTTGCCGACCGGCATGACGAGGTCGATGACCCGTGTGGTCAGCAGGTTCGGCTCGGTCTCCAGGCGCAGCCGCTCGTTCGGGTAGAGCGGCGTGAGCTTGGTGAAGTCGGGCCGCGTGCGCGCCTCCTCCGGGTCCATGCCGTTGACGGTGTCGAGGCGGACCAGCGCGTTGTACTTCTGCTGGCGCTCCCCCTCGCGCGTCTGGCGCACGGCACCGGTGATGGCGTCGCCACGGCGCAGGCCGTACTTGCGCACCTGCTGCAGCGAGACGTAGACGTCGTTCGGCCCGGTCAGGTAGCCGGAGGTCCGCACGAAGCCGTAGTTGTCGAGGATGTCCAGGATGCCGCCGATCGGGATCAGGACGTCGTCGTCGCTGATCACCGGCTCGGCGTCGCCGCCGAAGCGCTCGTTGCGGCCCCGGCCGCGCCCGCGGCCGCGCTCGCGGAAGCGGCCTCGCCGGCCACCGCGCCCGTACTCGTCGTCGTCGCCGGGCTGGCCGTCGCGCGAGGGGCTGCGCGCGTCGTCACGGCCGTCGCGCGGGTCGCGGTCCTGGCGGTCGCGGTCCTGGCGGTCCTGGCGGTCCTGGCGGTCCTGGCGGTCCTGGCGGTCCTGGCGGTCGCGGTCCTGGCGGTCGCGCAGCTGCCGGTCGTCGCGCGGCCCGCGGTCCTGCCGGTCGGGCCGGTCCGAGCGGTCGTACGGCGCGGCGCTGTGGCCACCCTCGACCGCGCCGGCGGCCGCAGCGGCGGCGCGCTCCTGGCGACGGGCCTCGCGCTCGAGGAAGCGCTCGCGGCCGCGGTCGACGCGCTCAGGGCGCTCCGGGCGGCCGTCATCCGAGTCGGAGTCGGAGTCGTCGTCGTCGTCACCGCGGGCGCGCCCGTCGGCACGGTCGCGCGCGCGCTCGTCCTGGTCGTCGCGCTCGTCCTGGCCGTCGCGGTCGTCGCGGTCGTCGCGGTCGTCGCGGTCCTCAACGCGCTCGCGCTGCGCCTCGCCGTCGCGGCCGGCCGCGGGCGCGGCGGCGTCAAGGGTCGCGGTGGCCGTGGCCGTGGCCGTGGCCTCGCCGCCGCCCTGCTTCTCGCGGATGGCGTCGATGAGCTGGCTCTTGCGCATGCGGCCGACGCCGGTGATGCCGAGGTCGGCGGCCATCGCCTGCAGCTCGGGCAGGACCATGGCGGCCAGTCCGCCGCTGGTGGCCCGGCGGCGGGTGCGGGGCCGGCTCGCGGGGCTGTCGGCGCTGCTGGCGCTCGTGCCGGCGTCGTCGCTGTCACCGGTGGAGCCGGTGGCCTGCTCCGACGGCGTGGCGTCGCCGGCGTCGGGCAGCAGGTCGGTGGTGTCG
>JBKHYE010000022.1:0-40381 GCA_046565705.1 Actinomycetes bacterium | reverse complement strand
TGCGCGTGGCCGGCGGCCTCGCCGCCCTGGGGTCTTTGCACGTCGTCGCGTTGCTGGGGGCACGACAGGCGCTCGCTGCTGACGGTGCCGCCGCCGACTGGATCCATCTGACCACGCAGCTGCTCTTCGTCGGCGGGTTCGTCGCCCTTGTTTGGCTCGCAGCGGTGTACCCGGATCAGCGGCCAAGTGCCAAGCTCGTCGGCGGGGCGGTGCTGGTCGGTCTCACCGGTCCGATGTTGGCAGCGGTGTCCGGTCCGACGCCGTCCGTGCTGGACGAGGGGCGCGAGCTGGGGCCGGTGGTCCACCTGCTGCCGGCGGGCGTCGCAGCCGTCACCGTCGCCCCCCTCATGGTGCTGCCGTTGCTGGCGGTCATCACGTTCGTGGTGCGCTACCGGCGCGGGAACCGCAACCAGCGGGTCGCGATGCGCTGGCCGATCGCCGCCCTGGCGGTGATCGCCACGCTGGTCATCGCAGGCACGGCTCTGGGAACCGAGCAGCAGGGCGTCGTCACGGCGCTGTTCCTGCTGGCAGCGCCGGTTCTCCCGCTCGCCCTCGCCTTCGGTCCCGTCGTTCGGCACCTCGACGCTCTGTCGAACGAGCTCGCCGGACTGCGCAGCAGCAGGCGGCCGCTCCTTCGACCAGACGCGGCGCCTGGGGCCATGAGCGGCCTGACAGCGCGAGAGCTGACGGTCCTCGAGGCGATGGCGGGCGGGATGTCCAACCCACAGATCGCGAAGTCGCTGCACTTGTCGCTGTCCTCAGTCGAGAAGCACGCGACGTCCATCTTCCGCAAGCTCCAGGTCAGCGACGAGCCAACGACGCACCGGCGCGTGTCGGCGGTCGTCGCCTACCGCGACGCCATCGAGTCCACCCGAGGAAGCGGGCCCGATGCGACCGACGGTGCCGGCCTCAGCGAACGCTGAGCCGACGGGCCGACGACACGGCCCGCGAGCCCGAAAAGAAGCGCCCGTTCTGCCCGCTCGGGAAGCGCACCGTGCGGCATGAGCGGACGTTCGTGGGCGGATGCGCTTGTGTACGCACACTGACGGGTGCAATCACCCGCGCGCCGCGGACAGTTGGCCGTAACAGGCGTTCCCGGCAGTCGACAAGCCGTGGCTATCGGCGGCCTCAACTCTCTCCCCGTGAACGATTTCGCAGCTCGGCGATCGTCTCGGTCGGGGACGCCTCGGGGGCGGCACTTCATGCATGATGGCGACCGTGACTACGACCGAACTGATCGATCCGGATCGCGACTTCGCGTCGCACTACCGCGATGGCGGTGACCCGGATCGTGACTGCCCGCGTCTTTACCAGTGGCATTTTGCTTTGTGGGGTCGCCCGGTGCTTGGCGTCGCGCCCTTCAAGCTCGAGGTCACCAGCGGCCGCTCCTGCGGAATCCGCCTTCGTTCCGGCGACAGCGACGAGTTTTACCTCAGCAGCGACGGAATCATTCCGACGTGGTCAACCAGCGGCTGGACCAAGCGGTTCACTCCCGACGTGGTCGCGGAAATCGCGAGGGACGCCGATGACTTCTATCGACTCGCTTGCACCATCGGCGGCTACATCCTTTTCCCACTGAACAGAGCCGGCCAGACGGGCCACTCGATCAACCAGTCGCGCGGCATGCACCCGCAGATCGCCGACCGCTTCGACATCACCCTCGAGTGCATTCGGCGTCACTACGGCGAGCCCGAGGCCGAGAACCCGCTCGGCACACGCCTTGCCTACTACGCCGACTACTTCGCGCTGTTCAGGGACTTCGATACCTACGTGCGCTTCTTCATCCTCGACGATCTCGTGACGCAGAACCGAGACGCCGTCACCTCCCTGATGACTGGCGAGACGATCACGGAGTTCAGCTCTCCAGCGTTCGCCCGTAACGCGACCGACTACGCGCAGTACCGCGAGCGGACCATCGCCTTCGTCAACGCCAGGAACGCTCGTATCCGAGAGCTCAGCCTGCAAGCGGTCTCGGTATCCTGCTGCTGAACGTGAGGAAGGTGCCGATGGCCACGGTCTCGGCCCCCGTCCCCCGCGCATCAGGCACCGCCTAAGGCATGCATGACCGCTCGCGGACAGACGACCGTCTCTGCCCCTGGCGACCGCTCCGAGTGCGCACACCCGCCCCGCTGCCCTCCCTCGCGCAGCCTTCAGGGCACAAGGTGTTGCGGGCTGAGACAGTAGCCCCGTGACGGCCACACCACCCGGGCAGATGAGGATGATGCGGACTCCGGCGACCGTCAGACGTGCAGCCGCCTACCGGCGTGCACGCTTCTCCGGAAACTGCGGACCTGCCCCGTACTTGACCTTGGGGCCACGAGCCTGTTCTGAGACCCGCACCAGGATCTCGCGCCCCACGAGGTCCCTCAGCATGTCTCGCGCCTGCCAGACGTCTACGTCGAAGATCCGCTGGATGGTTGCGCTGTTGATCGTGTCGTACTCACGAACGTGCTCGACCACCTTGCGGTCGATATCGGAGGCAGACCGGCGGTGGTAGGTCACGGCCGGCCCCAGCGCTGCCAGGGACTGGCCGCGCAGGCGGTAGTTGGGGTGGGCACGGCCAGTCGTGCCGGCCGTGGGTTCCAGGATCTGAGCGTCGCCGGACGACAGCCTGCGAAGCACCGCCTCGGTCGCCGCGAGGTCACGTTGGATGACCGGTGCGACGTCGCGCGCCGTCACGCTCTTCTTCCGGCACAGGACCAGGACGATGAGCAGCGTGTCCGTGTCGTTTCGCTCAGCCTCTGGCAAGTCCGAGACGAAGCGGGTCACCCGCACGTTGGGAGGCCCGCCGGTGAAGGTCACGAGAGTGGCGGGATCGTTGGCTTCGCGTTCTACCTCCACACGCGGCGTCGAGCGGCCGGTCCGGGCCATCTCCCGGAACATCCGGTCGACGCCTTGACCGAGCTCCTCGGCGAGCCCCAACGTTCGGCAGGCGCCAGTGAGGAGGGCGAACCGTGCTCGCGAGCCGGCCGTCAGGATGTTGTCGGGAGTGATCCCGGCTACCAGCGGACCCGGAGAACGCACGGACACGGACTCCGGTGAGTGCTCGATCTGCACCGGCCGCCGTTCCCGGTAGTCGCCATGCAGCAGCGCATTGGCCAGCGCCTCTCTCAGCGCGGACAGCGGGTAGTCCTCGACCTGGATCTGCTGACCGCCTGAGGTGTTGACGGGGGTGATGCCGACGCGGGCGGTGATGACCTCCATGGCTTCCGCGAAAGCCGTGACCATCGGAGTCCCCCAGCGCTTGGCGTAGGCCGCCTCGCCACCGGGTGTCTGCCGGTACTGGTAGACGAGGATCTCTTCAGCGGCGCTGGCCGCGTTCTGGCACAGCAAGATCTCGCCGGCGCGCGTCAGACTGCCGTCGGCGTGAATCAGCCGGAGGCCATTCAACAGATCAACTTCTGCAGCTGTCCCTAGCTGGCGACGCGACTCGTCCTGCGCACTGCGCAACAGGATGCGCAGCCGTAGCACGGCGTCGGGGTCCAGGTCGGCAACCGGCCTGCCACTGGACTGTGAGGTCCAATCGGCGCCGCGGCGTTCGTCGTCGAGTCGGCTGACGTCGATCGGCCGCATTGGCAGGCACTCGGCGCCCCAGCGGCGCGTGACGAGGCCCTTCTTGGTGGAGTGCACGTCGAGGCCCTCAGGCACCGAGATAACGAGCAGTCGCACCCCGGCGTGCTGCAACTCCTCGACCGTCACTACGAGCGACGGCTCGGTCAGGGCGTGGATGCGTGCGCGTAGGACGTCTACAGGGAGCGAGGTTCCGAGGAAGGCGTCCTGACCTAGCTTCGTGTCGGCCACGCCGAGGACGATGCGACCGCCCGTTGAGTTCGCGAAGCAGACCGCAGCCTCTGCAAGGTCCTGGTAGGTCTCCTTGTCGGACGATTTTTGGCTCTTGAAGTCGAGCGTCTGGTTCTCAAGGCTGTCGGCCGAGCGGGTGCCGCGAAGGATCAGGGCAAGGGCTGTAGCAACATCAGCGTCAGGCATTGAGGCTTCCTTTGAGGGAAGTAACAGTCTGTCGGTTCCCTCAAACTAGCACTCAAACGTCTTGTTGCGGCATGCACGGCGCTCGGGGCGTCTTGTAGCCCACCGACACGCGACAGAGGCCCTCGCTGGCTGTCGGCCTCGAACCGGATGAGCCGGACGCGCTGTGCCGGCGCGGCGGCGGGGCTGTGCCTCCTTGATGTCCGCTCGTCGGCATGAGCGCGTGACGACAGCCGAGCCGGCAACTGCCGCCGGCGCCAAGGAACTCAAGGGACAGTCCCTCCCCGCCTGAGGACGTTATGGTGCCCGCACGCGGTACCGACGGGCTTCCTCTACGGACACGCCCCCACCGCACGAGTCGCTTCGTGCTGCCTGGGGTCGTCCTTGTCGCTGTTCCGTGCCGATGCAGCCGGCTTCGCCGCGCTGGCGCACGAGAGCACGCTCGCGTCGCGCATCGCCGACCAGATGCGCCACCGGACCGGACGCCATGCCGGACCGTCGGAGGTGAGGAGCTGGCAGGCCAGCCTGCCCGTGCTGGCGAACGACCTTGTCCAGGCGGGACTCGACCGGGTCGAAGTTCTCGTCGAGCACCAGCTGCCGTTGAGCAGCAAGCGAGTCGACGTCGTCCTCGTCGGGCAGCATCCGCGCACCCGCCAGCCGTCGTACGTCGTCATCGAGCTCAAGCAGTGGACCGCCGCCCACGCCTACGAGGGAGAGGCGGCTCTGGTCAACGTGCCGTCCTACGGACAACCCGTGCTGCACCCGGTCGCGCAGGTCCGCGGCTACTGCCAGTACCTCGTCGACTTCACGAAATCTCTGCACGACGTCCCCGACGCTGTGACGGGCGCGGCGTACCTGCACAACGCCACGGACGACGGCGCGGTCGCCGACTTGCGCGACTATCCGCAGGACCGCTACGGCCGGTTGTTCACCGGCGCCGGACGGGCACAGTGGCTCGACTTCCTTCGCCAGCAACTCGACGACTCGGTGGCAGGTGCTCCGTACGCCGACGTCCTGCTGCAGTCGGCCAGCGCGCCGAGCAAGCAGCTGCTCGCTGTCGCGGCCGACGAGGTACAGCGGCGCGAGCAGTTCGTCCTGCTCGACCGTCAGCGACTGGCGTATGAGCTTGTTCTGCACGCCGTCGAGCGGTCGCGGCGAGAGGACCGCAAGAGCGTCGTCGTCGTTACCGGTGGGCCCGGCAGCGGCAAGAGCGTCATCGCCCTGTCCCTGCTGGGAGAGCTCGCCCGCCGTGGTCGGACGGTGGTGCATGCCACCGGCTCCCGGTCCTTCACCCAGACACTGCGCAAGGTGGCAGGTGCACGCTCTGAGAGCACCAAGCGCCTGTTCAAGTACTTCAACGACTTCATGGAAGCCGAGCGCAACGGCCTCGACGTGCTCGTGCTGGACGAGGCGCACCGCATCCGGGAGACGTCGGTCAGTCGCTGGACTCGAAAGGAGTTCCGGGACATCGCCCGTCCTCAGGTCGACGAGCTCATGGCCGCCGCGCGGGTGCCGGTGTTCCTGCTCGACCAGCACCAGGTGGTCCGCCCTGGCGAGCTCGGCACGGTCGAGGACATCGAGCAGCACGCCCGTGCGCTCGGGCTCGAGGTGCACCGCGTCGATCTGGACGCGCAGTTCCGCTGCGGTGGCAGCGCGCTGTACATGCGTTGGGTGCTGCGTCTACTCGGGCTCGAGTCCGGCGGGCCGACCGCCTGGACTGGAGACGACGCGTTCGAGGTCCGCTTCGCAGAGACGGCAGAAGAGACCGAGCGTCTCTTGGCCGGCAAGCTCGCCGAGGGCTACAGCGCACGCATGACGGCGGGCTACTGCTGGCCCTGGAGCGACCCACGCCCCGACGGCAGCCTCGTTCCCGACGTCGAGATCGACGGCTGGGCCAGGCCGTGGAATCTCAAGGGCAACCGGTCCATCGGCGGTGCGCCACCTGCCGCGCTGTGGGCGACGGACCCAGGGGGCTTCGACCAGGTCGGTTGCGTCTACACCGCGCAGGGCTTCGAGTACGACTGGAACGGCGTCATCCTCGGACCGGACCTCGTCTGGCGTGACGGCCGATGGGAGACACAGCGACAGCACAACAAGGATCCGGACTTCCGCAACACCAAGCGCGTCGACGACGGTGAGTTCGACCGCCTCGTGCGAAACGTCTACAAGGTGCTGCTCACCCGCGGCATGGTCGGCACGGTCATCACGAGCACCGACCCGGAGACGCGACAGTTCCTGCGCTCACTGCTTGTCGGACAGCGCGCTGTCGCGACGGTCTGAGCACCCGGCCAGACACCTCGCTCCGCAGGTGGGCACAGGTGGGGCGCACTTGCGAGGCGACGGCGTCCGGCGCAGGAGCGTCCTGACATGCCGACGGGCGAGGAGCACCATGAGCAGCATGACGACGGTGCGGCAGCGCGGTCCGTTCACCCGAGCAGACCTCGAGCGGATGCCGGATGACGGGAACCGCTACGAGCTCATCGACGGCGTGCTGATCGTGAGCGCTGCACCGTCGCGCCCGCACCAGCGAGCGGTCGGCGACCTCTACGTGGTCCTGCGCGAGGCCTGCCCACCTGACCTCGAGCTGCTCTTCGCACCGTTCGACGTCGTGCTCGCCGAGGACACCGTCCTCGAGCCGGACCTGCTGGTCGCCCCGCGGTCGCAGTTCACCGAGCGGGACTTGCCCGGGCCGCCGCTGCTGGCCGTGGAGGTGCTGTCGCCGAGCACCCGCCGCATCGACCTGCTGCTCAAGCGCGACCGGCTGCAGGCAGCCGGCGTCCCGTCGTACTGGCGGGTCGACCCGGACGAACCGGCGTTCACGGTGCTCGAACTGCAGGACGGCGCCTACGTGGAGGTGGCGCGGGTCGAGGGCGAACAGGCGTGGATGGCCGAGCGGCCCTACCCCGTCACTGTCGTGCCGGCCGACCTGCTGCGCTGATCTCGGTCCTGCTTCCCACAGATCCGCGTCGGCCACCCGTCCGACGCCGCCCCCGGCGCAGCCTGGTGACATGGCCGAGGGAGGCGAGCACCATGAGCACCGTGACCGTGATCGAGGTCGACGACGACTTCACCGCCGACGCTCTCGATGAGCTGCCGGACGACGGCAACCGCTACGAGCTGGTCGACGGGCTGCTGCTGGTGAGCCCGAGCCCGACGGAGCGGCACCAGCGGGCGCTGGGGGAGCTCTTCGTGCAGCTGCGCGCGGCGGCACCGCCGGGGTTGCGTGTGTACGCCGCACCGCTCGACGTGCGCTTCTCGATGCGCGTGCAGACCCAGCCCGACCTGCTGGTCGTCGAGGACGGGCCGCCGCGCGAGAAGCTCGAGCGGCTGCCGCTGCTGTGTGTCGAGCTGCTCAGCCCGGGGACCCGGCGGCACGACGTCGTTCTCAAGCGCCGGGCCTACGAGCGGGAGCGCGTCGCGTCGTACTGGCTGGTCGACCCCGACGAGCCGTCGCTGGCCGCGCTCGAGCTGCGCGACGGCGTCCACGTCGAGGTCGCACGGGTCGAGGGCGAACAGGCGTGGACGGCCGAGCGGCCCTACCCCGTCACCGTCGTGCCGGCCGACCTGCTGCGCTGAGCCCTCACGCTCAGGTTCCGTCTCCCCGCTCGGCGGCCGCCTTCTCCAGCGCCTCGGCCACGGCAGTGAACTCGGCCAGCGCCGCCTCCAGGTCGTCGACGATCTCGCGCGCCAGCACCTCCGGCGGCGGCAGGCTGTCGGCGTCCTCGAGCGAGGCGTCGCGCAGCCAGACCAGGTCGAGGTTGGCTTGTCGCGGGCCACCAGCTCGTCGTAGCCGTACCGCTTGAACCGCTCCGACTCGACCCGCGTCGTACGGGGCTCACCCGGGCGGTAGCACTCCACGAACTCGTCGAGGTGGTGCCGCCGCAGCGGGTTCTGCTTCTGCGTGCAGCGCGAGTTGGTCCGCAGGTCGTAGACCCACAGGTCCGTCGTCCACGGCTGCCCCGGCCGGGCCGGCCGCTTGTCGAAGAACAGCACGTCGGCCTCGACGCCGCCGGCGTAGAAGATGCCCGTCGGCAGGCGCAGCAGCGTGTGCACGTCGAACTCGGTGAGCAGCCGACGCGGCACCGTCTCCCCGGCGCCGCCCTCGAACAGCACGTTGTCGGGCAGCACGACGGCGGCGCGGCCGTTGATGGCGAGCATCTGGGCGATGTGCTGCACGAAGTTGAGCTGCTTGTTGCTCGTGGTCACCCCAGAAGTCGGGCCGCGCGACCTCGGTGTCCTCACGCGCCTCGCGCCCGTCCGCCCCGACCATCGTGATCGAGCTCTTGCGACCGAACGGCGGGTTGGCCAGCACGACGCTCGGGTGGTGCCCGTCGGCGCGCAGCAACGCGTCGCGGACCTCGATCGGGCTGTCGTCGCCGGGCTGGACGATGCCGTGCAGCACCATGTTCATCGCGGCCAGCCGGGCGGTGCCGTCGACCAGCTCGATGCCGGCACCGGATCCGTCCGTCCGGCACCGCGCGCGGTCTGGCACGCTGCCGGCAAGGCGCCCCGGTGACCGGCCCTCGACGGTGCTCGCAGGCGCGAGGGCCCGCGACGGCAGGAGGTCGGATGAGCACGACGGCGGACGAGGCACCCGGGCAGGCGGAGCAGCAGCGCCGAGGGTCGTTCAGCTCGCGCAACGTCTTCATCCTGGCGGCGATCGGCTCGGCCGTCGGGCTCGGCAACATCTGGCGCTTCCCGTACGTGGCATACGAGAACGGCGGCGGCGCCTTCGTCGTGCCGTACCTGGTCGCGCTGCTGACGGCGGGCATCCCGTTCCTGCTGCTCGACTACGCGATCGGGCACCGCCACCGCGGCTCCGCGCCGCTGTCGTTCGCCCGGCTGCGTCGGGGCGCCGAGACGCTGGGCTGGTGGCAGGTCGGCATCTGCTTCGTCATCGCCGTCTACTACGCGGCGGTCATCGCCTGGGCGCTGCGGTACATGCTCTTCTCGCTGGACCAGGCGTGGGGTTCCGACCCCGAGGGGTTCTTCTTCGGCGAGTTCCTGCAGGCCGGTGACGTCACGGTCACCGCCGACGTCGTGCCCGGGGTGCTGGTGCCCCTCGCGCTGGTGTGGCTGGCCGTGCTCGTGGTGATGGCGCTCGGCGTCCAGCGCGGCATCGGCGTCACGTCGCTGGTGTTCATCCCGGTGCTGGTGCTCGCCTTCGGCGCGCTCGTCGTGCAGGCGCTGCTGCTGCCCGGGGCGGCCGAAGGACTCGACGCGCTGTTCACGCCGGACTGGTCGGCGCTCACCTCGGCCTCGGTGTGGGCCGCCGCGTTCGGCCAGATCTTCTTCTCGCTCTCGATCGGCTTCGGCATCATGATCACCTACGCCTCCTACGTCGGGCGTCGCGAGGACATGGTCGGGTCCGGGCTCGTCGTCGGCTTCTCGAACTCCGGCTTCGAGCTGCTGGCCGGCATCGGCGTGTTCGCGGCCCTCGGCTTCATGGCGCAAGCCAGCGGAGTCGCCGTCGGCGACGTCGCCAGCGACGGGATCGGCCTGGCCTTCATCGCCTTCCCGGCGATCATCAGTGAGGCCCCGGCCGGCACCCTCATCGGCGTGCTGTTCTTCGGGTCGCTGGTGATCGCGGGCATCACGTCGCTGATCAGCGTGATCGAGGTGGTGATCTCCGCCGTGCGCGACAAGTTCGACACCGGCCGGCGCACCGCGACACTGGCGGTCGGCGTCCCTGCAGCGGTGTTGAGCCTGGTGCTGTTCAGCACGACCAGCGGCATCTACGTGCTCGACGTCGTCGACCACTTCGTCAACCAGTACGGCATCCTCGTCGTCGCGCTGGTGAGCATGCTGGTCGTCGTCTGGGCGCTCCGGGCGCTGAGCGGGCTCGGCGACCACCTGAACGTCCACGGCCGGCCGCGGGTCGGCACCGGCTGGCGGGTCCTGACCGGCGGCGTCGCGCCGGCGGGCCTGGCCGCCGTGCTCGTGTTCGCGCTGCGCGACGACCTCGAGGCGCCGTACGAGGGGTACCCGAGCTGGCTGCTGGGCATCGGCTGGCTCCTGGTCGTGGCGCTCCCGGTCGTCGGCTTCCTGCTGGGCCGGCTGCCGTGGCGGGAGGGCACCCACCTCGACGGGCCACCACCCGGTTCCGACCCCCGGGCACCGGTGCACGTGGGATCCGCGCCGGGGCGGACCGGCGGCGCGCAGAGCGGGCACGACGAGGCGGGCCGGCGATGAGCACCGCGGCGATCGTGATGATGGTGGTGGCGATGCTGGTGATCTGGGGCGGGCTGGCCGTGGCTGTGGTCAACCTGCTCCGCCACGGCGCCGTCGAGGACCGGGCAGAGAACGTTCGCCGGGAGCTCTGACCGCCCCGGCCGCTGCGGTCCATGCTGATGACCCGCCGCCGACCGCGGCCCCGCCGGCCGCCGTGCACTATGACGCCCGGTGGCCACGCCAGCCGCCGGCGGACAGGATCCCGTCCATGACCTCCGTCCTCGACACGATCGGCGACACCCCGCTCGTGCGACTGCGCCGCTGCGCTCCGGCGAACGGCGCTGAGCTGTGGCTGAAGCTCGAGAGTCGCAACCCGACCGGTTCGCTGAAGGACCGGATGGCGCTGGCCATGATCGAGGGAGCCGAACGCGACGGCCTGCTGCATCCCGGGGACACCGTCGTGGAGTACACCGGTGGCAGCACGGGACCAGCACTCGCGCTGGTCTGCCGGGCCAAGGGCTACCGGGCGCTGATCGTCATCGCCGACTGCTTCACCGAGGAGCGCTTCCAGCTGATGCGCGCACTGGGCGCGGATCTCGACGTCGTGCCCTCGGTCGAGGGGCGACCGAAGGTGACCTCGCGCGACATCGACAACATGGTGGCCCGCGCGGCCGAGCTGGCGAGCGCCCCACGGCACTACGCCACCGACCAGTTCAACAACCCGTACATCGTGCCGGACCACCGCGACCGTCTCGGCCGCGAGATCTGGGAGCAGACCGACGGCCGCGTCACGGCCTTCTGCCACGGGATGGGCACGGCCTCGTCCCTGATGGGGGTGTCAGAGGCGCTTCGACCGCACGGTGTCTTCATCCAGGCCCACGAGCCGGCAGCCTCGGCGGCGGTCAGCGGAGGCGCACCGGGCCCCTTCCTGATCCAGGGCTGGACCGGCCTGATCATGCCGCACTGGAACCCGGATGCCGTTGACCACGTGGAGCCGATCGACGACGACGCAGCACTCCAGATGACCGGCCGGCTCGCCCGGGAGGAAGGGGTGTTCGCAGGCATCTCCACCGGTGCCAACGTCGTCGGCGCGCACCGGCTGGCCGAGCGCCTCGGTCCCGCGGCGGTCATCGTCACTGTCGCCGTGGACACCGGGTTCAAGTACCTGAGCGTCAGCCCCTACGGCGACCAGTCGTCGTAGTACCTCGGCGGACGGGAACGCACCGCTACCTGGCTGGCCAGCCGTGCATGTCACTGACGTCGGTTGCGGCGTACGGGCCGCGATGGTGGCTCGGGTTGTGCTCCCCCGAGAAGCCCGTCGACACCTGGGCGCACGACGACACGTGCGATCCGAAAGTCGTCGTCGTCGGCGCGGCGGCGGCCGGACCGGCGGCGCCGGCGACCAGGACGAGCGGCACGGCGACGAGCGTGCACACGAGTACGGGGAGCTGCGGGCTGCGCATGGCGACCTCCATGGGGACGCGCCGGCAACGCGTGCCGGTCGTGGTTCACGGGCCGCGGGCTTCCGCCGGGGCGAGACCGGCACCGGCAGGTGGTCCGTGCCGAACACGTCCACCGTAGGGCGCGCGCAGACCCTCGGCCACGGGCCGAAAGTCCCGCGTGGCCGGGCCTGGCGCCGTCGCGCGAGGCCCGGCGGGCACCGCCCGGATTTCTCTGACTATAGTCAGAGGATGTCCTCCGACCTGAGCCAGGTGCGGCGGTTCAACCGCACGGTCACCCAACGTGCGGGCGCCCTCGACGAGCACTTCCTCTCGCGCGGGCGGCCGCTCGGCACCTCTCGCCTGCTGTGGGAGATCGGCTTCGAGGGCAGTGAGGTCGTGATGCTCCGGGCCCGCCTGGGTGTGGACTCAGGGCAGCTGAGCCGAATGCTGCGGTCGCTGGAGGCCGAAGGTCTGGTGGTCGTCGGTCCGAGCCCCGCTGACGCACGCGTCCGAGTCGCCCGGCTCACCGCCGCCGGACGTGCTGAGGTCGCCGTGCTCGACGAGCGCAGCGACGAGGCGGCTGCTGCGCTGCTCGACGGGCTGGACGACAGACAGCGTTCGGAGCTCACGACCGCGATGCGGACCGTCGAGCGCCTCCTGGCCGTGTCCCTGTTCGAACTGCGGGAGGTCGATGCGGGGAGCCCGGAGGCTCAGCGGTGCCTGCGCGCGTACGTCGCTGAGCTCAACCGCCGTGCGCCGCAGCGCGGCTTCGACCCGCGTGCCGGGTCCACGGCCGAGCCGCACGAGGTGCGGCCACCCCACGGCAGCTTCGTCGTTGCGCGCCTGCGCGGACAGGCCGTGGGTTGTGGGGCCGTGAAGCACCACTCGGACAGCGTCACAGACATCAAGCGGATGTGGGTCGCAGAGGCCGTGAGGGGCATGGGGCTCGGCCGCCGGCTCCTCGAGCACCTGGAGCGCCTCGCCCGCGAGCGCGGGTCGCGCCAGATCCGACTGGAGACCAACGACGTGCTGCCCGAGGCCATCTCGCTCTACCGGTCGGCAGGGTATGTGGAGGTCCCCGCGTTCAACGACGAGCCGTTCGCCGATCGCTGGTTCAGCAAGCAGCTGCACGACACCGGCACCACCTAGGGACGTCGCCGCGCCGGGCACGACACTTGCGCTGCCGTGGTGGCCGTCGTGGAAGACCGGGATGTCGAGCCACGCCCGGTGGCCGTCGTGCTCAGGTGCGCTGCAGCTCGTGCCGCATCGCGGCCTCGCTGTCGTGGTGCAGGTACGCGCCCGGACCGTCGAGGAGCCCGAGGTCCTCGTCGAGGACGGCGAGCTCGTCGGTGGGCTCCTCGCCGTTCAGCACGGCCCGGGCGCGGTCGCGGTCGAGGACGCCCTCCCACTTGGCGACCACGACGGTCGCCACGGAGTTGCCGATCATGTTGGTCAGCGCCCGGCACTCGGACATGAACTTGTCGATGCCGAAGATCAGCATGATGGCGGCGACCGGGATGGTCCCGACGCTGCTCAGCGTCGCCGCGAGGACGATGAAGCCGGACCCGGTGACGCCGGCGGCTCCCTTCGACGTCAGCAGCAGCAGCGCCAGGATGCCGAGCTGCTCGCCGACGCCGAGCGGGGTGTTCGTGGCCTGCGCGAGGTAGACGGCGGCCAGCGTCAGGTACAGGCAGGTGCCGTCGAGGTTGAAGGAGTAGCCGGTCGGGACGGTCAGCCCGACCACCGGCCGCGGGATGCCCAGGTGCTCCAGCTTCTTCATCAGCTGCGGCAGCACCGACTCCGACGAGCTCGTCCCGAGCACGATGAGCAGCTCCTCCTTCAGGTACCGAAGCAGCTTGAAGATGTTGACGCCGGCGTAGGCACACGCGGCGCCGAGGACGACGACGACGAAGAACAGCGCCGTCGCGTAGAAGGTCAGGATCAGCTGCAGCAGGCTCGTGAGAGTGCCGATGCCGTACTTGCCGATCGTGAACGCCATCGCGCCGAACGCGCCGATCGGCGCCGCGTACATGACGATGCGGATGACGCCGAAGAACCCCTGCCCGACACGCTCGATGCCCGCGATGATCGGCTTGCCCCGCTCACCCATGTGCATCAGTGCGAAGGCGAACACGACCGAGAAGAAGAGCACCTGCAGGATGTGGCCCTCGGCGAAGGCGCCGACGACGGAGTCCGGGAAGATGTGCAGGATCGGGTCGTACCAGCGCGACTCCTCGCCGGCGCTGATGTACCCGCCGACGGTGTCGGAGACCTCGATGTCGCTGACGTCGGCGTTCACGCCCTCGCCGGGCTTGGTGAGGTTCATGACGACGAGCCCGAGGGCGAGCGCGACCGTGGTCATGACCTCGAAGTAGAGGAGCGCCTTGCCGCCGATGCGGCCGACCTTCTTCACGCTCTCCATGGAGGCGATGCCGGCGACCACGGTGCAGAACACGACCGGTGCGATCACCATCTTGATGAGGTTCACGAACGCCTTGCCCACCGGCTCGAGCGCCGCGCCGGTCTCCGGCCAGACGTGGCCGACGGCGATCCCCAGTGAGATGCCGACCAGGACCCAGACGTACAGCTGCCGGTACCACCGCGTTCGTGCGCGTGGCGCTGCTGCCGCGCTGGTCGTCGCCGGGATGCCCATGGCTCCTCCGAGGTGCTGCCGTCCGGGGCTGTCCCGGCTCCCGGTCGACTGTGGAACCGATCACAGCCCCTGTCGCCGTTGCGGTCGTTGTGGTCGTGACGTGGCGCACACTGCAGGTGTGGTCCCGGGGTGGTCGCGGCTGAGCGTCGCGCGGCAACTGCTCGTCCTGCAGCTCGCCGTCACGGCCGTCGTCGTCCTCTGCGCCGGCGGCCTGGCATACCTCGACGCCCGGCGGGACTCGGACACCCTCGCCCGCGCAGAGGTCGTCGCCCTCGCCGAGGGACTCGCTGCGGAGCCGGTCGTGGCCGACGCCCTCCGGTCGGCGGACCCCGCGGCGCAGCTGCAGCCGCTCGCCGAGTCGGTGCGGGTCGCCACCGACGTCGACTTCGTCGTCATCATGGGCCCTGACCGGGTGCGCTACTCGCACCCGAACCCCTCGCTGATCGGCGGCACGTTCATCGGCCGCGTCGGCGACCCCGGCACCCGCAGCACCTACGTCGAGCGCTCCACCGGCACGTTGGGGCCGTCCGTGCGCGCGGTCGCGGCGGTGCGGTCCGGTGACGTACCGATCGGGTACGTCGCGGTCGGCCTGACCGAGCGCCGCATCGCCGATCAGCTGCGCGACGAGCTGCCCGTCGTCGCGGCCGTCGCCGTGCTCGCGCTGCTGCTGTCCGGGCTGGGTGCCTACCTCGTCAGCCGCCGGCTGCACCGGCTCACGCGCGGCGTCGGCCCGGCGGAGATCACCCGGCTGTTCGAGCACCACGACGCCGTGCTCAGAGCCGTCCGCGAGGGACTCGTCGTGGTCGACGACCGCTCGCGGGTGGTGCTGCTCAACCACGGGGCCGTGCGACTGCTGGGCCTGCAGGGCGAGCCCGCGCGGTACGAAGGCACGCCCGTCGGCGAGCTGGACCTGCCTGACTCGCTGTCCAGGCTGCTGCACGAGGGTCGCACCGCGACCGACGAGCTCCACCTCACCCGTGCTGCCGTCGTGGTCGTCAGCACGACAGCGGTCGAGCGGGACGGACGGCGGCTGGGCACGGTGACGACGCTGCGCGA
Organism: Actinomycetes bacterium; assembly: GCA_046565705.1. Lineage (GTDB taxonomy): Bacteria > Actinomycetota > Actinomycetes > Mycobacteriales > SCTD01 > DATLGD01. Next base: position 25,075 of record JBKHYE010000022.1, on the reverse strand, counting down.
CGAGTCGGACCTGCACGCGGTGACGAGCGAGCTCGACTCGGTGCGCGGGTTCGCCGATGCACTGCGGGCGCAGGCCCACGAGAGCGCCAACCGGCTGCACACCGTCATCACGCTCATCGAGCTCGATCGCGCCGACGAGGCGGTCGAGTTCGCGACCGCCGAGCTCGCCTCGGCGCAGCGGCTGACCGACCGCGTGCTCGCCGCGGTCGACGAGCCGGTCGTCGCGGCGCTGCTGCTCGGCAAGGCGGCGCAGGCGCACGAGCGCGGCGTCGAGCTCGTCATCGACGAAGGCACGTCGCTGACGGGCAGCCGGGTGCCGCCGACCGACCTCGTCACGGTCGTCGGCAACCTCGTCGACAACGCCGTCGACGCGGTGGTGGCGGGTCCGCCGCCGCGCCGCGTCGACGTCCTCCTGCGGTGCGACGACGGAGGCGTGCTGGTGCGCGTGGCCGACAGCGGGCCGGGGATCCCTGCCGACCGGGTCGAGGACGCCTTCCGCCGAGGGTGGTCGACCAAGCCCGGTGGCGCGCTGCACGGACGGGGCCTCGGCCTCGCGCTCGTCGCGGCGGCAGTCGAGCGCCACGGCGGCACCATCAGCGTCACGCCGGCACCCGACGCAGCGGTCGAGGTCCGCTTCCCCGCGCTCGAGCGGAGCGGTGCGTGACCGACGCAGACATCGCCGTCCTCGTCGTCGACGACGAACCGCTCATCGCCCAGGCGCACGAGGCGTACGTCGGCCGGGTCGCCGGGTTCGCCGTCGTCGGAGTCGTGCACTCGGGGCGAGACGCGCTCCGCTTCGTCCAGGGCGCGCCCGTCGACCTTGTGCTGCTCGACTTCAACCTGCCGGACGTGACCGGCCTGGACGTGTGCCGGACCCTGCGCGGGCGCGGGCTGGACGTCGACGTCATCGCGGTCACGTCGGCCCGCGACGTCGACGTCGTGCGTGCCGCGGTGTCGCTCGGCGTCGTGCAGTACCTGCTCAAGCCCTTCGCCTTCAGCTCGTTCCGCGACAAGCTCGAGCGCTACGCCGAGTACCGCCGGCACATCGGCGCCGACGTCGGCGCTGCAGCTCAGGCCGATGTCGACCGCGCGCTGCGCTCACTGCGCGGGTCCGAGCAGGCGGCGCTGCCCAAGGGGCTGTCGCCTGAGACTCTGCATGCCGTCGTCGAGGCGCTGCGTGGGGCCGACGCGCCGGTCACGTCGACGGCGCTGGGCAGCGCTCTCGGCGTCAGCCGCGTGACCGTGCGGCGGTACCTGGAGCACCTGGTCGACGCCGGCAGCGTCCAGCGAGCACCGCGCTACGGCAGGGCCGGTCGGCCGGAGTACGACTACTCCTGGCGTGGCCACCACCCCTGAACCGTGACGTCGCTGCGCGTCGTCTGCACCAGACGTCGACGCCGGCACTGGGCCGACTCGTCAGCCGCGGGATCAGCCCGCCGGCGACCACGTCCGCCCGAACCAGCGCGCGACGCGGCTGGCCCCGAACCGGTTCTTGTCCTCGACCAGCTCGGCGGACGGTCCCTCCATGCCGCCGAAGGGCCGCTGCCCAGGGCGGAAGGTCACGTCCACCTTGGCGACGCGCCCGGCGCCGACCTCCATCCAGCAGGTGCCGCGGCCGTCGTACCCGGTCGCGCTCGAGCCGCTGTCGAGCTCGGCGACGATCTGCTCCGCGACCACCGCCGCCTGGCCCTCGGCGAAGACGCCGGCCTTCGGTGTCCCGACGCTGGTGACGTCGCCGACGGCGTAGACGCCGGGGAACGACGTCCGCAGGGTCTGCGGGTCGACCGGCACCCAGCCGTCCACCGTCAGGCCGGCGTCGACGACGACGGCCGGCGCGCGGTGCGCCGGGATGGCGAGGAACAGGTCGTAGGGCATGTCGCTGCCGTCGTCGAGCACGAGCCGTCGCGCCCCGGCGTCGACTTTCCTGACGAGCCGCTGCGGGTGCCACTCGACACCCCGCTCGGCGAGCTGGGCGAGCACCATCTCCGACGCCGCTGGTGACGGCGGGATGGGCACGGGCAGGGGCATGACGAGCGCGACCTCCGACCGTGCACGCAGGCCGCGCTCGACGAGCAGGTCGTGCAGCAGCAGCACGGTTTCACTGGGTGCTGGCGGACACTTGAACGGCGTCGACGTGACGCCGACGACGGCACGGCCGCCGTCGAAGCGGTGCAGTGCCGCGGCGGCCTCGATCGCGCCCTCCACCGAGTAGAACTCGTGCCCGCCCTCGGTGAGCCCGGGCGTCGCCTGCGGTTCGACGTCCGCACCGAGCGCGACGACCAGCACGTCGCCGTGCAGCTCGCCGGCTTCGGTCACCACCCGCCGGGCGACCGGGTCGATCGCCAGCACCGCCGAGCGCAGGAAGGTCAGACCGGGCCGGGCGAGGTCGGCGTAGCGGTGCCTGACGTGGGCCACCGGCACCTGGCGGAACATCACGTCGAGCTTGGAGAAGCCGAACACGAAGCTCTCGGCCCGGTCGACGAGCACGACGTCCACCCGCCCGGGAGCCCGCTCGCACAGCGCCGTCGCCACCTCGAGTCCACCGAAGCCGGCACCGAGCACGAGCACCCGCAGGAGCCCCGGCCCGCTCACCCGGCGGCGCCGCGTCGCGCGCGCGGCGTGCAGACGACCACCTCGTGCACCGCCGAACCCCCCTCCTCCGAGCACGCCGAGTCTGACCCGGCAGAGCCGCTCGCGGCCATGGTCCGTCGGGACCAGACCGCCGGCGGCACCGCCGCGTCCGTCGCGGGCGACCTGCCGCCCGACGCACCGAAGCGGCGCTGGTCCTGCGCGGCGTGTTGCGCACACGCGCACGTCCCGGCAAGAGTTGCGCCTGAGCGCAACATCCGTCGGCGACACCACCTCTGGGAGCAGCCCCCGTGCGCAGCAGCCTGTTCGGCGAGAACCGCGAGACCACCAGCACCGAGATGATGGCGCTGCAGAACCCGCGGATGCTGAAGGTGCGGGTCGGCGACGCCGCCAGCGGTCAGCCCGGTGAGTTCCTCGCCCGGCAGGGCTCGATGGTCGCCTACCAGGGGCAGGTCGAGTTCGCCTACGAGGGCGCCGGCGTCGGCAAGCTGCTGAAGAAGATGGTCACCGGTGAGGGCGTGCCGCTCATGCGGGTGCGCGGTGTCGGCGACGTGTTCCTCGCCCAGAACGCCGACGAGCTGCACGTGCTCGACCTCGAGGGCGACAGCGTCACGGTGAATGGCCCGAACGTGCTCGCGTTCGAGCCGACATTGCAGTGGGACATCCGCCGCGTCGAGGGCGCGTCGATGTTCTCCGGCGGCGTCTTCAACACCGTCTTCTCCGGCACGGGGCGGCTCGTGGTCAGCGCGTTCGGGACGCCGGTGGTGCTCAACGCCGCGGAGGCGCCGACGTACGCCGACCTGCAGTCCGCGGTCGCCTGGTCAGCCGGGCTGCAGACCCGGCTGGTGCGGACGGCGCGGGCCGGCGCGCTCATCGGCCGCGGCAGCGGCGAGGCCTTCCAGCTCGCGTTCGCCGGTCAGGGGTTCGTCGTCGTGCAGGCCAGTGAGGGTCCCGTCGTGCCGCCGCACAACCACGGCAGCGGCGGCTGACCGGCGCGGGGGCGCGCCCCCGCTCAGTGCTCGTGGTCGTGTGCCTCGGCCGACGCGGCGTCGCCGTCGGTCGCCGTCGCCCACGTCTCGGCGTGCCCGCGCACGACGACGCCGTTGAGCGTGCTGAACGGGATGGTCTGGAAGTCGACGGCGTTCGTCATCAGGGTGCACGGGCCCGGCTCGCCGCGCTCGAGGGCGACCGGGGCGGCGGTGCCGCACTCCTGGTAGTGGTGGTGACCGCCCATGAGGTGGCCGATCTCGTGCGCGACGATCTTCGCGGTCAGGTCCTTGTAGAACGTGATCGGGCCGACCGGGATGCCCTCGTCTCCAGTCAGCACACCGGTCTCGCTGACGGCGAACGCGCGGTCGGGGAGCGCGACGCCGCCGATGCAGTCGGCCATGCCGGCGACGGCGTTGCCGAGGCCGGGCACCTGGATGTCGATGTCGGTGACGACCGAGACCACGTCGACGTCAGCCGGGCGCTGGCCGCCGTACTGGGCCTTCGCCAGCGCGATGATCTCCTCGGCGTTGTCGGTCCGGGTGTCGCGCTCCGGCGCCAGCAGGTCGAACCGGTCGAGCACGAGGTCGATGCCCAGGTCGGCGTAGGACTCCTGCCCCACCAGCAGCCGCTCGCGGATCTCGGCGTAGAGCGCCTGCTCGGCGGCGGCCCGCTCGGCCGGATCGGCGATCGCGGCGATCTCCTTGCCCTCGGCGACGTCGACGACGGTGAGCACGTCGAGGTCGATCGCGGCCGGCTCCCCGGTGACGTGCGCGGTGCTCGTGGCGGCCGGACCGGTCAACTGCGCCTCGTCGCAGTCGACGTCGCGCATGAGGCTCTCGACGTCGATGATCCCGTGCGGCCCGGGCTGCGGCGCCGCGCCGCCGGTGGCCAGCGGGGCGCCGGCACCGGTCTGCGCGGCGGTCAGCGTGCCGGTCGCACTCGTGCCGGCGGCGGCGCCGGAGGCCAGCAGGCCGGCGACGGCGGCGGCGCTCACGGCGGCGAGGGCGGGCAGGCGGCGAGCCATGCGGTCTCCAGGAGGGGACGGCCGCGGCGGCTGGGAACGGCGCGACGGGACGGCGGACGTCGTGGGGTATTCGCCGCGATCGCCCGCATTCCTGCCCCGTGCCCGGCCGTTGCGTCCGGCGAGGCGCCGCGGCGGCGTGTGCTGCCAGACGGACGCAACGACGGGGTGGGCGGAGGTCAGTCGGGGGGGCCGTCGCGGAGCCGGGCCAGCCAGGCGGCGGAGTCGCGGAAGTCGGCGTCGGACGTCCCCGGCCGCACGACGGGGGCGACGCCGTCGGCCCGGGGGTAGCTGCCCAGCACCCGGACGTCGGCGCAGACCCGGCGCAGCGCGGACAGCGCCTCGCCGACCCGGGCGTCGGCGAGGTGTCCCTCGCAGTCGACGGAGAAGAAGTAGCGGCCGAGCCGGTCGCCGGTCGGGCGCGACTCGATCCGGGTGAGGTTCACCCCGCGGACCGCGAACTCCGTCAGCAGCTCGAGCAGCGCGCCGGGGTGGTCGTCGGCGATGAAGGCGAACAGCGTCGTGCGGTCGGCACCGGTCGGCGCCGGCGGCGGGCCGGGGCGTGACACGAGCACGAACCGGGTCACGGCGTCCGCGCGGTCGTGCACGCCGTCGGCCAGCGTCACAAGCCCGTAGTGGTCGGCCGCGACGGGCGCGGCCAGCGCGGCGTCGTAGCGGCCGGCGGCGACCTCGCGCGCGCCGTCGGCGGTCGACGGCGTCGGCACGACCGACGCCTCGGGCAGCACCTCGCGCAGCCACTTCCGGCACTGCGCCTCGGCGTGCGGGTGGGTCGCGACGGTGCGCACCTCGTGCAGCCCGGTGCCGGGGCGGGCCAGCAGCGCGAAGCTGACCGGCAGCAGCACCTCCCGGGTCACCTGCAGCGGCTCGCCCGAGGCCAGCTCGTCGAGCGTGGTCGCGACCGAGCCCTCGACCGAGTTCTCGAGCGGCACGACGGCGCCGTCGGTCTCGCCGCTGCGGACAGCGTCGAGCGCCTCGGCGACCGTCGGGTACGGGCGCAGGTCGGCGCGCGCGGCGGCGGGCAGCGTCCGCAGCGCGGCCTCGGTGAACGTGCCCGCCGGTCCGAGGAAGCCGAAGCGCGCGGGTGGCACGCCCGGCATCAGCCCGCCTGCTCCAGCCGCGGTGACGGCGTGCGGGCCCGGGCCACCGCCTCGCGCTCCTCGGGCGAGAGCGGGTGCCCGCTGGCTCCGGCGGTGATGCCCTTGGCGTACGTGCGCGTCTCGCTGCGGCCGTTGATGCTCGACAGCACGATCCCGTCGCCGGCGTCGTCGAGCAGCGCGGCCGAGAACGACAGCCGACCGGCGAGGTCGTCGAAGGCGTCGTAGCGGACGACGGCGACGTGCCGCAGCGCGCTCGAGAGGTCGGCGCGGGCCTGGGCCACCTCGGCGCGCAGGGCCTCGACCTCCTTGCGCGGCGTCTCCGGCACCGGGCGGCCCACGCTCGAGAGCGCGGCGGGCGTCTCGGCGAGCACGGTCGCGAGCGCGTGCTCGACGCGGCGCAGCCGGGCGGCGAGGACGGCGACGAGCGTGACCGCCACCAGGGCCGCGCCGACCGCGGCCAGCGTCGCGGCGGTCGAGAGCGGCACGTCCAGAGGGTAGCGCCGGCAGGCCCGCGGGGGTGGCAGGCTGGCGGCGTGGACCGGGACGGCGTGCGGGCGCTGCTGCACGACGTCGCCGCCGGCCGGGCCGACCCGGACACCGCGCTGGCCTCGCTCGTCGAGGCGCCCTACGCCGAGCTGGCGCACAGCGTCGTCGACCTGCACCGCGAGCTGCGCACCGGCGACCCGGAGGTCGTCTACGCGGCCGGCAAGACGACCGGGCAGGTGCTCGACGTCGTCGCGACGCTGCGCGCGCGCACCGACCGCGCGGTGCTGGTCACCCGCGCGTCGCTGGACACGGGCGAGGCGCTCGAGGCGGCGCACGCGGACGTCACGCGCGACGGCGCGACGCTCGCCGTCGGCCGGCTGCCGGAGCCGGTCGGCTGCGTCGCGGTCGTCGCAGCCGGCACGTCGGACGGCCCGGTCGCTGCCGAGGCGGCGCTCACGGTGCGCGCCTTCGGCGCCGCGGCCGAGCGGGTCGACGACGTCGGCGTCGCCGGCCTGCACCGGCTGCTGACCGCCCGGCCCGCGCTCGAGAGCGCGGACTGCGTGGTGGTCGTCGCCGGGATGGAGGGCGCGCTGCCGAGCGTCGTCGGCGGGCTGGTCGGCACGCCGCTGGTCGCCGTCCCGACGTCGGTCGGCTACGGCGCCTCGTTCGGCGGGCTGGCCGCGCTGCTCGCGATGCTCAACGCGTGCGCGCCGGGGGTCGGCGTCGTGAACATCGACAACGGCTTCGGCGCGGGGGTGCTGGCGGCGCGGATCGCCCGGGCGGCAGGGCGGGTGCCGGGGGCCGGCCCAGGGCGGGTCACCGGGTGATCGGCTGGCTCGACTGCTCGGCCGGCGTCAGCGGCGACATGCTGCTCGGCGCGCTCGTCGACGCCGGCGCGCCGCTCGAGGCGCTCCAGAGCGCGGCCGACGCCGTGCTGCCGGGCGCGGCGCGGCTGATCGCGGCTCCCGTGCAGCGCGGCGGGCTCGGCGCGCTGCACGTGCGGGTCGAGGCGGTCGCCGCCGAGCAGCCGCCCCGCACGTGGCGCGAGGTCCGCGCGCTGCTCGAGGCCGCCGGGCTCGACGAGCCGGTGCGGGCGACGGCATTGCGGGCGTTCGGGCTGCTCGCCGAGGCGGAGGCGGAGGTCCATCGCGTCGACGTCGAGGACGTGCACTTCCACGAGGTCGGCGCGGTCGACGCCGTCGCCGACGTCGTCGGCACGGCAGCGGGCGTGGCCGCGCTCGGCCTCGAGCACCTCACTGTCTCGGCCGTCTCCCTCGGCAGCGGCACGACGTCGGCCGGGCACGGCTCACTGCCCGTGCCGGTGCCCGCGGTGCTCGCGCTGCTGCGCGGGGTGCCGGTGCAGGCCGGCCCCGCGGCGCACGAGGCGACGACGCCGACGGGCGCCGCGCTGGTGCGCGCGCTGGCCGGCGCGGTCGGGCCGCTGCCGGCGATGACGCTGACCCGGACCGGCGTCGGCGCGGGCGGTCGCGACCGGCCGGAGGTCGCGAACGTCGTCCGGCTCGTGGTCGGTGAGCCGCTCGGCGAGGTCGTGCCGACCGCCGTCGTGGTCGAGGCCAACGTCGACGACCTCGACCCGCGGGTCTGGCCGCACGTGCTCGAGCAGCTGCTCGCCGCCGGCGCGCACGACGCCTGGCTCGCGCCGGTGCTCATGAAGAAGGGCCGTCCGGCGCACGTGCTGTCGGTGCTCTGCCCCGCCGCCGGGCTCGACGCCGTGCGCGACGTCGTCCTCACCGAGACGACGACGATCGGGCTGCGCTGGTACGGCGTCGAGCGCACGGTGCTGGAGCGCGAGACGTGGACGGTCGAGGTCGACGGCCGGCCGGTGCGGGTCAAGGCCGCGCGGCGGCACGGCGAGGTCGTCAATGCGATGCCGGAGTGGGAGGACGTCGCGGCCGCCGCCGAGGCGCTCGGCCGGCCGGTGAAGCAGGTGCTGCGCGCGGCGACCGCCGCAGCCGACGCTCAGGTGCGGGCGGCCGCACGCCCCTCGGACTCCGCGAGCTCGCGCAGCCCCTCGGAGAGCGGCCGGTAGGTCCAGCCGAGCTCGCGCTGCGCCTTCTCGCTGCTGGCCCAGAACGTCACGCCGTCGGAGGAGCTGATGAGCTCCTTGAAGTTCGGCGGGAAGCCCATCAGCGGCCCGACCACCCGCCCGAACGGCGAGATCGCCTTGAGCAGCGCGGTCGGGACGGTGCGCGACGGCGGCCTGCGGCCGGCCTGCTCGGCCAGCACGGTGAGCAGCTCGCGGTTGGTGGTCGGCTCGCCGGCGAGCACGTAGGACTCGCCGGGCACGCCCTTGTCGAGGGCGAGCAGGATGCCGGCGGCGACGTCGTCGCGGTGCACCGGCGTGATGCCGAGGTCGGGGAACGGCAGCGCCGGGAGCCTGCCGGTGAGGAACTGGCGGGTCAGCTCGCCGAACGTGCTCGGGTCACCGGGTCCGTAGACCAGGCCCGGCTGCACGATCACCAGCGGGAGGCCGCGCTCGGCGATCTCGTGCGCGCGGGCGTGCGCCTGCGCCTTGGTCTGCTCGTACACGGAGGTGTGCGGCACGTCGTCGGGCTTGGTGTGACCCTTGGTCGCGACCTCGCCGCGGGTGTTGCCGAACACCGCGACCGTCGAGACGTACACCGCCTTGCGGACGCCGGCGGACAGCGCCGCGCCCAGCACCCGCTCGGTGCCGGCGACGTTGGTGTCGACCAGCGCGGAACGGCGGTCGGCCGGCACGCCGACCTCGTACAGCGCGGCGCAGTGGATGACGGCGTCGGATCCCGAGCAGGCGGCGGTCAGCGCGCGCTCGTCGGACAGGTCGCCGACGACGAGCTCGCAGCCGAGCTCGGCCAGCGCCGCGGCGCGGCCCTCGTCGCGGACGAGCGCGCGGACGCGGTCGCCGCGCGCACGGAGCTGGCGGGCCACCTCGCCGCCGATGAACCCCGTGCCGCCGGTCAGGAACACGTCCATGCGCGGACAGTAGACGCTAGACCGCCGCCGCGCCGTGATAGCGCCGTGACGCGCGCGTGACCTGTACCCGGGCGATCGGGAGCGGGGATCCCGGAGAGCGCGGGAGTCAGCCCCGCTGCGTCATCGAGAAGCGCAGCCGCGTCATGCCGTTCATCGGCTCGGTCTCCATGCCGGTCTGGTCGAACAGCTCCTGCACCCGCTCGGCGAGCTCTGCCGCGGTCCAGCGGCTGCCGCCCTTCTGGATGAACGCCTCGCTGGTCCACGGCCGGTACAGCTCGACGGCGTCGCCCTGCACGCCGAACACCTTGCCGCTGATGTGCGCCGAGGCGTCGCTGCAGAGGTAGGCGACGAACGGCGCGACGTTGTCCGGGTGCCAGAAGTCGAAGCCGTCCTCGCCGGCGCCGGCGAGCTTCTCGCCGTACGCGCCCTCGGTCATCCGCGTCCGGGCCGCAGGGCAGATCGCGTTGACGGTGATGCCGTGCTTCCAGTTCTCGGTCGCGACGATCTGCGCGAACGCGGCGATCCCGGCCTTGGCGGCGCCGTAGTTGCTCTGGCCGAAGTTGCCGAGGATGCCGCTGGTGCTCGAGGTGCAGACGACCCGGCCCGGCTTGCCCTCCTCGCGCCAGTGGTTGACCGCCGCGTGCGTCGGCGCGTAGTGCCCGCGCAGGTGCACCTTGATGACGGCGTCCCACTCCTCCGGCGTCATCTTGGCCAGCGTGCGGTCGCGCAGGATGCCGGCGTTGTTGACGAGCGCGTCCAGCCGGCCCAGCTGCTCGACCGCCGCGCACACGATGCCCTGTGCGTGCTCGACCTCGCTGCAGTCGCCGAGGTACAGCACCGCCGATCCGCCGGCGCCGGTGATCTCGTCGACGACGGCCTGCCCCGCCTGCTCGTCGACCTCGCCGACGACGACGCCGGCCCCCTCGCGCGCCAGCTCGAGCGCCTCACCGCGGCCCAGCCCGCGCCCTGCACCGGTGACGATCGCGACCTTGCCGTCGAGCAGCCCCATGGGCCGGGACCGTAGTACCCGGGCCCTCGGCCGCCCGCGCCCGGGCTGCCTGCGCCGCGCTGCCATCGCGCGGCGGCTCCGGTGCGGCCCAGCGACCCGGTGCGGCCCAGCGACCCGGTGCGGCCCGGCGACCCGGCGACCCGGCGCGACCCTGTGCTCCCCGCAGGTGTTGCGGACAGGCGCATGTCCCGGCCGTTCTTGCGCCTGAGCGCAACACCCCTCGCGAGACTTCGGCCGCCCGGAGGGTCGGCGAAACCAAGCGGGAGCGTGGCGGCCCGGGCGGCCCGGTGCGCGGCGGGGGCGGCCCGGTGCGCGGCGGGGGCGGCCCGGGGCGTGGTGGGGGCGGCCCGGGGCGGGGCGGGGCCTTCAGGTGTTACGGGCGGTTCCCAGGGGGCACAGCGGATCCCGAGGTCCGACGGGGCCTCGGTCCCGGCTGCGACGCTCGACCGGGCCGCGAGGCACGCCCGAGCGCCGGACGCGGTGCCGAGGAGGACCGATGACCCCGCCCGTCGCCACTGCCCCGGGCGCCGCGCTGGCCGCGATGCCCGACGCCCCGGACGCCGCCGCGGTCGACTCCCCGCTCGCCGACCGGCTCGTCGACGCCCTGGCCGACCGCACCGGCGCCGCGCTCGACGCGCTGGCCGGAGCCGTGCCGGTCGACCGCCGCGACCGCGTGCTCGCGCTCATGACGGTCTACGACCTGCACACCGCACCGCTCGACGTCGTCGGCGCTGCCGCGCGGCACCAGCACCACCCCGTCGTCGCCGACCTCAAGCGCCGGCTCGAGGCGTCGTGGCTCGCCCAGCTCGACCAGGCCTGGGCCGCGCAGGACCGGTACGCCGACGACTGGTCGGACGAGAGCGACCCGGGAGCGCGCGTCGTCCGCGACATGCGGTCGCTCGCCGCGAAGGACCGGCTGCCGGAGGCCTACCGGTGGCTGGCGAAGACGGCGAGCTGGGACGAGCTCGTCTCCTTCCTCGCGCTCGAGGGCGGGCCCGACGGCGGCTTCGACGACCTCGTCGCCGTGTGCCAGGTCGGCCTGGCCGGCAGCGCGAAGATGGAGCTCGGCAAGAACTACTGGGACGAGATGGGCTGCGGCGACCTCGACGCCGTCCACACCACGCTGCACCAGCGGATGGCTGCGGCGATCAGCATGCCCGACGTCCGCCGCGAGGACCAGCCGGTCGAGGCGCTGGAGCGGATCGCCGTCGGCGGGCTGCTGGCGACCAACCGCTGGCTGCAGCCGGAGATGGTCGGCGCGCTCGGGTTGCTCGAGCTGCAGGCCGGGCCGCGCTGCCGGCTCGTGGTGCAGGCGTTCGACCGGCTCGGCGCGCCCGAGGCGGCGTACCCGTTCTACGTCGAGCACGCCGACCTCGACCCGGTGCACGGCAAGGACTGGATGGACAAGGCGGTCGTGCCGATCGTCGAGGAGCAGCCGCACTGGGGGCCGCGCATCGTCAAGGGCGCGTGGATCCGGTCGCAGCTGAACCTCGCGTTCTTCGAGGCCGCGCGCCGCGAGCTCGTCGGCGAGGCCAGCGCCGCCTGAGCCGGCCGGGACTAGGGTCCGGCGACATGGCGGAGGCCTTGTCGGTGGACCTGTCGGAGTCGGCCGCGCCGGCCGTCGGCGTCAGCAGCGAGGTCGGGCGGCTGCGCACGGTGCTGCTGCACCGGCCGGGGCCGGAGCTCAAGCGGCTGACGCCGCGCAACAGCGCCGACCTGCTCTTCGACGGCCTGCCGTGGGTCGCGCGGGCGCAGGAGGAGCACGACCGCTTCGCGGCGGCGCTGCGCGAGCACGGCGTCGAGGTGCTGTACCTGGCCGAGCTGCTCGAGCAGTCGCTGGAGGACGAGGCGGCGCGGGCCGAGGCGGTCGGGGCGGCGGTCGCTCCGCCGGTCATGGGGCCGACGCTGGCCCACACACTACGGGCGTGGCTGCTCGACCTGCCCAGTGACGAGCTTGCGCTCCACCTCGCGGCCGGGCTCACCCACGAGGAGCTGCCGCGGACCGGCCCCGAGGGCGTCGTCGGGCGGATGGCCGGTCCGGGCGAGTTCGTCGTGCGACCGCTGCCGAACCTGCTGTTCACGCGCGACTCGTCGGTGTGGGTGCAGGACCACGTGGCCGTCACGCGCCCGTCCATGGAGGCGCGCCAGCGGGAGGCGACCCTCACCGGCGTCATCTACCGGCACCACCCGCGCTTCGCCGGCACGCCGCTGCTCTACGGCGGCAGCCGCGACGAGGCCTGGTTCGAGGGCGGCGACGTGCTCGTCATGGCGCCCGGCGTCGTCGCGGTCGGGGTCGGGCAGCGGACGACGCCGGCCGGCGTCGAGGCGTTCGCGGCGCGGGCGTTCTCCGCGGGCGTCGCGCACACGGTGCTGGCGGTGCCGATCGCGCAGGAACGGGCGACGATGCACCTCGACACGGTCTGCACCATGGTCGACCGCGACCTCGTGGTGATGTTCCCGGCGGTCGCCGACACCCTCGTGGCGTACACGGTCACGGACGCCGGCGACGGCGACGTCGTCGCGACCGAGGCCCGCCCCTTCCTCGAGGCGGCCGCGGACGCCATGCAGATCGACCGGCTGCGCGTCGTGGACACCGGGCTCGACCCGGTCACCGCCGAGCGCGAGCAGTGGGACGACGGCAACAACACCCTCGCGATCGCGCCGGGTCTGGTCGTCGCCTACGAGCGGAACACCGAGACCAACGCGCGGCTCGAGGACGCCGGCGTCGAGGTCGTGCGGATCGCCGGGTCGGAGCTCGGCAGCGGCCGCGGCGGCCCGCGGTGCATGAGCTGCCCGGTCCTGCGCGACCCACTGCCGTAGCGCCTGCCTACCGTCTTCGCGCGGCACCGGACCCGTCCACCCGAGCACCAGCGGGACGGGCGAGACACCAGCGGCCCCGGCAGTCGCGGCCGTTGTGAGGTGGACGCCTCGAGTGCCGCCGCGGCGGTCGGGTCCGCGGCACCTGCGCCGCTCGGCTTCGTCCTGCGGTCCGGTGCGCTACCGCAGGGTGACCTGGCGGTTCACGAGGCCGGCCCTCACGCGGCGCTCCTCCTGGGTGAGCGGCCGCGGGTCGGCGAGCACCTCGTCGAGGGCTGACCGCAGCGCCGTCACGGGCTCCTCGAGCGCGGCGGCCGCCATGTCGAGCGGCAGGTCCCACACCGGGCAGAGCAGGCCGTGGGCGCGGAACGAGCCGACGTAGCGAGTGTCGTCGCCGACGGCCAGGCCGGGTCCGGCGGCCAGGCGGGCGAGGGCGTCGAGGGCCGGCTCCTCCGCCTCGGGCAGCACCCAGCGCAGGTGGCTGCGCTCGCGCATCCGGCACCAGTAGGCGCCGGGCACGGACTGCAGGCGCTCGGTCGGGACGACGCTCGCGTTGGCGCGCTCCATCGACGCGGCGACCTCGCCGGTGGGGTCGGCCGCGCCCTCGACCCAGTAGTCGAAGCCCTCGTGGACGGTGACGTCGAGGGGCTGGTCGAGGTCGAGAAGGTCCTGCAGGCGTGGGCCGGGCCCGGGCGGCGTCGGCGAGCTGACCGGCGTGCCGGGCTCGGCGGCGAGCGCCGTCTCGAGGGCCCAGGCGAGATCGCGGCTGACGTCGCCGGTGCGGCCGGGGACCTGCAGGCCGAGCATCACGCGGCCGTCCTGGCGGACCAGCGCCGGCCACGCCATCGGCAGGACGGTCGACAGCGTCACGGTGCGGTCGGGCGCCTCGCGGACCGTCAGGGGTGCCGTCGCTGCGGGCACCACCTCGCGCAGCGCGACCCACTCGACCTCGCCGGGCAGCCCCTCGAACGGCCGGGCGACCGGCTCCACGCGGGCGACCCGGCCGTGGCACGCCTTGTACTTCTTGCCGGAGCCGCACGGGCACGGAGCCTTGGAGCTGACGGCACCGACGGCACTGGCGGCCCCGCCGGGACCGACGGCGCCGGTGGCGGCTCCCTGTCCGGGCGGGGCGGACGGCGCGGTGCGGCTGCGACGAGAGATGGGTCGACTCCCGGGCGAGGTGGCTGCGGCCGGTCGGCCGGAGCGCGGCGGCTGGGTCGACCGACAGTAGCGGCGCCCAGTACCGGCGGCGGCCGCGACCGAGCGCCGTCAGGCGAGCAGCGACGCGCGGGTGCTCCACCGCGTCCGGCGCGAGCCGGAGCCGCCGCGCGAGAGCGCCTGCCGCGCGGCGCCGGGCAGCGGGATCTCGGCGAAGACGCCGACCGCACCGGTGGGGCTCGGCGCGGTGGTGCCCCACCGCGTGGTCAGCAGGTCGACGATCGCCAGCCCGCGGCCGCGCTCGGCGGCGCGCGGCGGCAGCGCAGGCGGGCCGTCGGGGTGGCGCTCGCGGCCGCCGAGGTGCTCACCGGCCGGTCCCGGACCGGTGCCGCCGTCGCACACCTCGAGGTGCACCGCGCCCGCGGCGACCCACCAGCTCACCCGCAGCCGGCCGTCCCGCAGCGGCGCCCCGTGCAGGACGGCGTTGCTCACCAGCTCCGAGACGACGAGCAGCGCGTCGTCGACGACCCCCGCCGCGACCCCGACGGCGGCCAGGTCGCGCTCGAGCTCATGACGGACGTCGGGCGCGCTGCCCGCGGCGTGCGGCACGAGGATGCTCGGCACCGGTCCTCCTGTCCGCGCCCGACACGACCGCGCGGGTCTGCCCCGGAACGAGACGGACTAACCGGACACGACGGGCGTCACAGCCGTCCGAGCCGCCTCAGCACCCGGCGCGGGTGGTTGGAGATGATCGCGTCGACGCCGAGCTCGAGCAGCAGGTCGATGTCCGCGGGGTCGTCGGCGGTGAACACGTGCACGCGGTGGCCGCGGGCGTGGAAGCGGTCGACGACGTCGGGGAACCGGCGCACGTACGGCAGCGCGATGCCCGCCGCCTGGACCTGCAACGGCAGCGTGCCGTCGCGGTACCAGACCGGCACGCGATCCATGTTGAGCACCGTCGGCAGGCTCGGCGCGAGCGCGTGCACCCGGCGCAGCGACGTCGGCGCGTACGACAGCACCGCCACCCGCGACGTCGACCGCGACAACGGCCGGGCGCAGCCGTGCTCCTCGAGCACCTCGATGAGCCGGCGCTCGACCAGGCCGCCGTAGCGCGTCGGGTGCTTGGTCTCCACCTGCAGCTGCACGGGCCGGCCGTCCGGCGCGCGGAAGTCGAGGACGAGCTCGAGCAGCCGCTCGAAGGTGAGCACCCGGCCGCGCTCGGGGTCGGTGTCGGCCTCCTCCCACGCGGCCTCGAGCAGCGGGTCGGACTGGCGGGCCTTCCAGCTGGCGAAGTCGAGCTCGGCCAGCTCGGACAGCTCGAGGCTCGAGACGACGCCGCGACCGTCGGAGGTGCGGTCGACCCGGCGGTCGTGCACGCAGACCTGCACGCCGTCGCGGGTCAGGCGCACGTCGCACTCGACGGCGTCGGCACCGTCGGTCAGCGCCTGCTCGTAGGCGGCGAGCGTGTGCTCAGCGCGCACGCCCGAGGACCCGCGGTGGGCCACCACCATGGCCGTCCCGGTCGAGGGCACGCGGCTCGTCAGCTCCGGCGGCGCACGTGCGGGTCGACGCCGTTGACGACGTCGACGACCGGCTCGCCGTCGAGCACGCGCTGCAGGTTCGCCGTCGTCTGCCCGATGATCCGCATCGCGGCCTGCCCGGTCGACCCGGCCATGTGCGGGCTCAGCAGCACGTTCGGCGCGGTCCGCAGCACGCCGTCGGACGGCAGCGGCTCGACGGCGAACGCGTCGACCGCCGCGCCGCCCAGCCGGCCCTCGGCGAGCGCGGCGGCGAGGGCGTCCTCGTCGACGATCGACCCGCGGGCGCCGTTGACGAGCAGCGCGCCGGGCTTCATCCGCGCGATGCGCTCGGCCGACAGCAGCCCCCGGCTCTGGTCGCCCAGCGCGATGACGAGGACGACGACGTCGGACCGGGCGAGCAGGTCGTCGAGCTCGGCGTAGGGCACCGGCGCGTCGTCGTGCCGACGCCGCGACCAGTAGACGACGTCGCACGACAGCCCGGCGAACATGCCGGCTACCAGCCGCCCGATCGGCCCCATGCCGATGACGCCGACCGCCGAGCCCGCCAGCTCGCGGCCGCCGAGGCTGGTCTGCGGCCACTCGCCGCGCCGGACGGCGGCGTCGGCCTCGAGCGTCTTGCGCATCAGGGCGAGCGTCGCCGACAGGCACCACTCCGCGACGCTGACGGTGTTCGAGCCGGCGCAGTTGCTCACCGGCACACCGGCGGCGGCGCAGGCGTCGACGTCGATGCCGTCGACCCCGACGCTCGGCTGCTGGACGAAGCACACCCGCGGGCCGGGGTCGTCGAGCCGCAGCGACGGCGACCAGTCGCCGATGACGAGGTCGGCCTCGGGCAGCAGCGCCTCGACCGCGGCCTGGGTGCGCTCGGCCGGCGTCACCAGGCGCAGGCGCGGATCGGTGAACAGGCCTGCCAGGACCTCGTGCGGCAGCGGCGGCAGCGCGAGCACCGTCCACTGCGGGCCGCCGCCGGGCGCGGGCGGCGGACCGTCCTGGCTGCTCACCTGTTCGAGTGTGCCCCACCCGGTGCTGCCCCACCCGGTGCTGCCCCACTCGGTGCTGCCTCACCCGGCACCTCCGGCAGCAGCACGCCACGGCCGAGCAGCCCCGTCGGGTCGAGCGCGGTCTTCACCGCGCGCATCGCGGCCAGCTCGGCCGGCGTCCGGGACAGGTGCAGCCACCGCCGCTTGAGCCGCCCGACACCGTGCTCCGCGCCGATGCTGCCGCCGTGCGCGGCGGCCAGCCGCAGGACGGCGTCGTCGACGGCGTCGTCTGTGTCGTCGCGCCCGGACCACGGACAGAGGACGTTCACGTGCAGGTTGCCGTCGCCGACGTGGCCGAACACGTGCGTCGTGCAGCTGGACCCGTCGGCGGACACGGCGGCCGGCAGGTCGGCGAGGAAGGCGGCGAGCCGCCCGACCGGCAGCGAGACGTCCAGCTTGTGCGGGGGGCCGAGCCGCGTGCCCAGCCGGGCGAGCGCCTCCGGCAGGCCCTCGCGGTAGGCCCACAGCCGGGCGGCGTCCGCGGCGTCGACGGCGACGGCGGCGTCCAGCACCGGCGCGCCGGCCAGCACGTCGGCGAGCCCGCCCTCCGCCTCGAGTAGCAGCAGGACCGGCGCCGGTCGCGAGAGCGGCGCGGGCAGCCCGAGCTCGGTGCGGACCAGCGCCAGCCCCTCGTCGAGCAGCAGCTCGGCCGCTCGCAGGCCCTCGGCCTGCCGTCGCGCCGCACCGACCAGCGCGACGGCCGACCCGACGCCGGGCAGCCCGACCAGCGCGGTCTCACGGGTGCGTGGCGGCGCGACGAGCCGCACGCGGACCGCGGTGATGACGGCGAGCGTCCCCTCGCTGCCGACGAGCAGCTGACCCAGGTCGTAGCCGGTCGCGTCCTTCACCAGCCCGCCGGTCCGGCTGACCACCGAGCCGTCGGCCATCACCGCCTCGACGCCGAGGACCTGCGCCCGCGTCGTCCCGTGCGCGACGACGTGCAGCCCGCCGGCGTTGGTCGCCACCGTGCCGCCGACCGTGGCGCTGTCGCGGCTGGCCATGTCGACGCCGTAGTCCCAGCCGGCGGCGCGGACGTGCGCCTGCAGCAGCGCGAGCGGCACGCCGGCGCCGGCCAGCAGGGTGCCGTCCTCGACCGGGCCGAGCGCCGTCAGACCGGTGGTGCACAGCACCACGGTGTCGTCCGGGACCGCACCGGCGACCAGCCCGGTCCCGCCGCCGCGCACGGTGACGCCGACGCCGTGCTCGACGCAGGTCCGCAGCACGGCCACCACCTCGTCGACGTCCCGCGGCAGCGCCACCGCCAGCGCCCGGCCGCGTACCCGGCCGGTCCAGTCGACCTCGTAGGGCGCGGCGTCGGGCGAGAGCCGGCAGTGCCTCGCCAGGGCGTCGGTCAGCGAGGGCGGCACCCGCTCATCGTGCCCGGCGAACGGCGCTGCGCCAGACTGCGGCGGTGACAGGGGCCGCTGACAGCACGGGCGACGTGATCGCCGACGTCGTCGTCGTCGGCGCCGGCGCGACCGGGCTCGGGGCCGCCCGCGCCGCGCGCGCCGGCGGCGCGCGGGTCGTGCTCGTCGAGGCCGAGCGCCCCGGCGGGGACTGCACCCACTACGGCTGCGTCCCGAGCAAGGCGCTGCTGGAGACGGCACGCCGGGTCGCCGCCGCGCGGTCGGGCCCGCGCTACGGCTTCACGGCACAGGTCGACGTCGACTTCCGCGCCGTCATGGAGCGGGTCGCGTCGGTCATCACGGAGATCGAGCGCGACGAGTCCGCCGAGACGCTCGCCGGCGAGGGCATCGACCTGCTCGCGGGGTGGGGGTCGTTCACGGGCACCGACTCGCTCGCGGTCCGCGGCGACGACGGGACGACGCGCACCGTGCGCAGCGAGCGCTTCGTCGTCGCGACCGGCTCGCGCGCCACCGTGCCGCCGGTCGAGGGCCTGGACGCCGTGCCGTACCTGGACAACCGCACCGTCTTCGACCTCCGTGACCAGCCGTCGCACCTGCTCGTGCTCGGCGGCGGGCCGATCGGCGTCGAGCTGGCCCAGGGCTTCCGCCGGCTGGGGTCGGAGGTGACCGTCGTCCAGAGCAACGACCGGCTCCTCCCGCGCGACGACCCCGAGGCCTCGCGCGCGCTGACCGCGGTGCTCGAGCGCGAGGGCGTGCGGGTCCGGACGGGTGCGCGGGCGACGGCGGTCGAGCCGGGCCCGGTGCTGCACCTGTCCGACGGCACGTCCGTGCGCGGCTCGCACCTGCTGGTCGCCGTCGGCCGCACGCCGTCGACCACCGGCTTCGGCCTCGAGCGCACCGGCGCGCGCACCGACGAGAAGGGCCGGGTCGTCACCGACGGGCACCTGCGGGCCGCCCCGACCGTGTGGGCCGCCGGCGACTGCGCGTCGAAGCTGCTGTTCACCCACGTCGGCGACGAGCAGGGCCGGCTCGCGGCCCGGAACGCACTGGCAGGCAAGCGGTTCTGGCGCCGCGGGACGTGGGACGACCGCGTCGTCCCGTGGGTCACCTTCACCGAGCCGGAGGTCGCGCAGGTCGGTCTGACGGAGGCGCAGGCGCTCGACCAGCACGGCGCCGGCGTCCGCGTCGCCGTCGTCCGGGACGCCGACGCCGATCGCGCGCGCACCGCCGGCGAGACCGACGGCTTCGTCAAGCTCGTCGCCGCGCCCGGCCGGGTCGGCGGCATGCTGCTGGGCCGCCTCGTCGGCATGACGGCGGTCGGCCCGGTCGCGGGCGAGCTGCTGGCCGAGGCCGCGCTGTCGATGCGCGCCGGCACCCTCGTCGGCCGACTCGCCCAGACGGTGCACCCCTATCCCACGTGGTCGCTGTCGACCCGCATCGCCGCCGCGCGCTTGTTCGGCGAGGTCGGCGGCGTCGGCGACCGCCCCGCCCGCCGCGACTGACGTCGGCTCGCCCCCGCGACGGAGGTGGCGGCCGCCGGGCGGCGTCGACCGGGCGTCGGGTCGGGGGGCGGCGCCGGGGTAGTCGGGCGGCGGAGCGACGGAGCGGCGGAGCGGCGGAGTCTTCACGAAAGCGGCCATGTCTCCACGAAGGTGTTGCGCACAGCCGCAAGAAGCGAGCGGACATGCGCCCCAGCGCAACACCCGCCGCGAAAGCCCCTGCTCCCTGCCGCCGCACGACGTCAGCCGACCGCCGGTCCGGCCACCGCACGACGTCAGCCGAGCACCGGCCCGGCCACCGACCGCCGGCCCGAACGTCGCCACCGGTCTCCGGGAGGTGTTGCGCACAGGCGCAAGAACGGGCGAGACATGCGCCCCAGCGCAACGCCCGCCGGGAGAAGGAGCTCCGTCGCGCGGGCCGTGGACGGGGACACGGGTCGGTCCACATACACCGCGGCTCTCCACAACTCCTCCGGACCGTGCTGCGTGGGAGCGCGCAGCACAGGAGCGTCGGGGCATGGACCTGGGTGCGGCGCTGCGACGGGCGCGGGATGAAGCGGGGCTCAGCCAGCGGGAGCTGGCCGAGCGGGCGGGGGTGACGGCGTCGACGATCAGCCGCTATGAGTCCGGGGCCCAGCTGCCGTCGACGGCGCTGCTCGACCGGCTCCTCGCCGTGTGCGGGCGTGATCTCGAGGTCCGGCTCGTCCAGCGGCACCACGACCTGCAGGCGGAGTTCGCCCGGCGTGCA
Organism: Actinomycetes bacterium; assembly: GCA_046565705.1. Taxonomy (GTDB): domain Bacteria; phylum Actinomycetota; class Actinomycetes; order Mycobacteriales; family SCTD01; genus DATLGD01. The sequence continues at coordinate 4,719 of JBKHYE010000022.1, read as the reverse complement.
GCGCTGCCGTGGGACAAGCGTGCGGGCGGGACGGAGTTCATGCGGCCGTCCTTCCTGCTCCGGATCCTGGACGCGGGTGCCGACGTGCTCGTCGGCGGCGCCTGGGGAGCCGAGATCCTCGGCATCCCGGCAGAACCGGCGGCGGACGGCCTGCTCCTGCTGACACCCGACGAGGTGCCGGCGCTGGCGACGGCCTTCTCGGCCACGCTCCCGCCGTGGCGGCAGGTCGAGGGCGGGTTCGGCTCGATGCGCGTCACTCCGCAGGTGTTCGAGGAGAACCCGGTGGCGCGCTGGTTCCACCAGTTCGTCGGCACCTTCGTCACCGAGGTGCGCGACCAGGCCGCGACCTGGCCGCCCGAGGTGCGGGTGCCGACGGAGGGCCGCCCGCTGCGCGTCGTCGCGCCGAACGCCCTCGACGGTGTCGAGGGCGTCCGGGCACAGGTCCTCGAGCAGTGGCGCGCCTGGCGGGCCGAGCGCGACGCGGCAGGGTGACGCGGCCCGGCGACGCGGCCGGGTGCCGCGGCGGGTGCGGCGGGTGCGGCGGGTGCGGCGGCGGGCTGGCTACTTGAGCAGGCGGGACAGGCGGCGGTCCGCGAGGGGCTTGCCGCCGGTCTGGCAGGTCGGGCAGTACTGCAGCGACTTCGTGGCGAACGAGACCTCGCGGACCGTGTCGCCGCAGCGCGGGCACGGCAGGCCGGTGCGGCCGTGCACGGACAGGCCCGCCTTCTTCTCCGCCTTGAGCGTGCCGGCGGCCAGCCCCTCGGCGCGGCGCACGGCGTCGCGGATCGTGCCGACGAGGGCGGCGTGCAGCCGCGCGACGTCGTCCGCGGTGAGGGACGCAGCCGGCTTGAACGGCGACATGCCGACCTCCCACAGCACCTCGTCGCTGTAGGCGTTGCCGACGCCGGCCAGCACGCTCTGGTCGGTGAGCAGGCCCTTCACCTGGGCGCGCTGGCCCTCGAGCAGCCGGGCGAGCACGTCAACCGTGAACGCCGGGTCGAGCACGTCGATGCCGAGCCGCGCGACGCCGGGCACCTCGGCCGGATCCTTCACGAGGTAGACGGACAGCCCCTTCTTCGTCCCCTGCTCGGTGAGGTCGAAGCCGGAGCCGTCATCGAGGTGCACCCGCATCGCGAGCGGGCCCTTGCCCACCTTCGGCATCCCGGTCGGCAGGGACTCGCGCCAGTGCAGCCAGCCGGCGCGCGCGAGGTGCACGACCAGGTGCAGCCCGGAGACGTCGAGGTCGAGGAACTTGCCGTGCCGCGTCGCGCCGGTCAGCTCGAGGCCGGCGAGCGCCGTCGGCGGCGGGTCGTAGGTCTTGAGCACGTGGACGCCCGGCACGTCGACGCGCGCGACGACGCGGCCGACGGCGCGCTCGCGCAGGAACGCGGCGAGCGCCTCGACCTCCGGCAGCTCCGGCACGTCGTCAGGGTGTCAGACGTCCGGAGGACCAGGCCGTAGCGTCGGGCCGGAGATGACGCGACGACGCCAGGTGCCTGCCGACGAGCGGGCGTGGCTGCGCACCTACGACCCGACGGCGTTCCCGCCGTTCGCCGTCACGGTCGACGTCGTGCTGCTGACCGTGCGCCCCGGCAACGGCGGCGCCGGCCGGTTCTCGGTGCTGCTCGTCGAGCGCGACACCCACCCGTTCCGCGGCGACCTCGCGCTGCCCGGCGGCTTCGTGCACGCCGACGAGGACCTCGACGCCGCCGCCGTCCGCCGGCTCGAGCAGGAGCTCAACGTCCGCCCCGGGCGGCAGACGGCGGGCGTGCACGTCGAGCAGCTCGGCGCGTTCGGCGCACCGGACCGCGACCCGCGGATGCGCGTGGTGTCGGTGGCCTACCTCGTCTTCGCGCCCGACCTGCCCGCGCCGGTGCCGGGCCGGCGGACGAGGTCGGTGGCGTGGGTGCCGGTCGACGACGTCCGGCCGGGACTCGCGTTCGACCACGACGACGTGCTGGCCGCCGGGCTCGAGCGGGCCCGGGCGAAGCTCGAGTACACCCCGCTGGCCGCGGCGTTCTGCCCGGACGAGTTCACCGTCGCGGACCTGCGCAAGGTCTACGAGGCCGTGTGGGGCGGGCCGCTCGACCCGCGCAACTTCCACCGCAAGGTGACCGGGACGCCCGGCTTCCTCGTGCCGGTCGGGCGGCCGGCGCCGGTCGGCCCGGGCGGCGGCCGGCCGGCCGCGCTGTTCCGGCGCGGACCGGCGCGCAGCCTGCACCCGCCGATGCTGCGGCCCACGCTGCGGCCGACGGTCCGGCCGACGTCGCCCGCGTCCGGCTGACGCCGCCTAGCGTGGACGCGTGCCCGTCGCCCCCGTCCTGGCCCACTACGGCGGTGTGCCGGAGGCGCTGACGATCGCACTCCCGATCGTGATCTTCAGCGGGTTCCTGCTGCTCGAGAAGCGGGCCCGGCGGCGCGAACGCGAGCGGGCCGCGCGGGACGGGGCGCCGCCGCGGGACGATGCGCGCGTGGAGGACGGGGAGGCGTCGTGAACGAGCGGCCGCTGGAGGAGGGGATCGTCCGACCGGGTCGGGTCGAGATGTCCTACGGGCAGTACCTGCACCTCGACGCCGTGCTGAACGCGCAGCACCCGGTGAGCCGGCCCGTGCACCACGACGAGCTGCTGTTCATCGTCCAGCACCAGACCTCCGAGCTCTGGCTGAAGCTGGTGCTGCACGAGCTGCGCGCCGTCCGCGACCACCTCGACGCCGACGCGCTGCGCCCGGCGCTCAAGGGCATCGCCCGCGTCAAGCACGTGCAGCAGACCCTGACCGAGCAGTGGTCGGTGCTCGCCACGCTGACGCCGTCGGAGTACGCGGAGTTCCGCGGCTTCCTCGGCACGTCGTCGGGATTCCAGTCGTGGCAGTACCGGGCGGTGAAGTTCCTGCTCGGCAACAAGAACCGCGCGATGCTCGACGTCTTCGCCGACGACCAGCAGGCGCTGGGGCTGCTCACCGACCTGTACGAGTCGCCGACGGTCTACGACGCGTTCCTTCGCCACCTCGCGCGGTCCGGCCACGAGGTGCCGACCGCCGTGCTCGAGCGCGACGTCACGCGGGCGTGGGAGTTCCAGCCGGACCTGGTGCCGGTCTACCGCCGGATCTACTCCGATCCGCGCACGTTCTGGGAGGCCTACGAGGCCTGCGAGGAGCTCGTCGACCTCGAGGACAACTTCCAGTTCTGGCGGTTCCGCCACCTCAAGACCGTCGAGCGGACGATCGGCGTCAAGCCCGGCACCGGCGGCTCGAGCGGCGTCGCGTTCCTGCGCAAGGCATTGGAGCTGACCTTCTTCCCGGAGCTGTACGCGGTCCGCACGGAGATCGAGGACCAGTGAGCGCGCGGTGAGCCACCTGCTCGACCGGGCCCGCGAGCTCGACGCCGTCGACCCGCTGGCCCGCTACCGCGAGCTGTTCCTGCCCGGCACCGACCTGCGGGCGTACTTCGACGGCAACAGCCTGGGCCGGCCGCTGCACGCGACCGCCGAGCGGCTCGACGCGTTCGTGCGCGAGCAGTGGGCCGGGCGGCTCATCCGCGGGTGGACCGACGAGTGGCTCGAGTGGCCGGAGGTGGTGGGCGACAAGCTCGGCCGGGTGGCGCTCGGCGCGGCCCCGGGCCAGGTCGTCGTCGCGGACTCCACCACCGTGCTGCTCTACAAGCTCGCCCGCGCGGCCGTCGACGCCCGACCGGGCCGCAGCGAGGTCGTCGTCGACACCGACAACTTCCCGACCGACCGCTACGTCGTCGAGGGGATCGCCGCCGAGCGCGGGCTCACCCTCCGCTGGGTCGAGACGGACCCGGCCGCGGGGATCACGGCAGAGCAGGTCGCCGACGCGGTCGGGCCGCAGACCGCGCTGGTGCTGATGAGCCACGTCGCCTACCGCTCGGCGTGGATCGCCGACGCCGCAGCGATCACCGAAACCGCCTCCGCCGCAGGCGCTCTCGTGCTCTGGGACCTGTCGCACTCGGCCGGATCGGTCGAGCTCGACCTCGACGGCTGGGGCGTCGACCTCGCGGTGGGCTGCACCTACAAGTACCTCAACGGCGGGCCCGGGGCGCCGGCCTTCGCCTACGTGCGCCGCGACCTGCAGGACGCGCTGCAGCAGCCGGTCTGGGGGTGGATGGGCCGGCGGGACGCGTTCGTCATGGGGCCCGGCTACGAGCCGGCCGACGGCGTCCGCAGCGTGCTGAGCGGCACGCCGCCGATCCTCGCGATGGTGCCGCTGCGGGCCTACCTCGACGTCCTCGAGCAGGTCGGCATGCCGGCGGTGCGGGCGAAGTCGCGGCGGCTGACGGCGTACGCGCTCGAGCTCGCGGACGCCTGGCTGCCCAGCGTCGAGCTGATGTCACCGCGCGACCCCGAGCGCCGCGGCGGGCACGTCACGCTGCGCCGCAACGGGTTCCGCGACGTGCTCGGCCGGCTGTGGGACGCGGGCGTGATCCCCGACTTCCGCGAGCCCGACGACCTGCGGGTCGGTCTGGCGCCGCTGTCGACGTCGTTCGTCGAGGTGCACGACGGCATGGCGGCGCTGCGCGACGCCGCCACCGCCTGACCGGCGTCCCCGCCCGGAGGGCTCCCGACGGTTTCGGAGCGCGGCGGGTTCAGTCGGTCGCTGCAACGAGCAGCTCATCGAGGGCTCGGCGCGGACTTCTCCAGCCGAGGGTCTCACGTGGGCGATCGTTGAGTTGTGCAGCGACGAAGGCCAGGTGTTCGGGGGT
>JBKHYE010000021.1:0-9018 GCA_046565705.1 Actinomycetes bacterium | reverse complement strand
CGTCGCCGGCGAGCGCGCCGGAGCGGATCCGCCGGCGCGCCGACTTCGCCTCGTCCTTCTTGCGCTTGGCCGCCTCCTTGCGCGTCATCGGCGGAGGGGCGACCGGGCCGGTGCGGCGGCGCTCCTTCTCCCGGCGCTTGGGCGTCGGCCGACCCTTGCCGCCCGCGGGGACGGCGGCGTCGTCGCGGCGGGTGCTCACCGACCCGAGGCTACCGGCGGACGGCGTGCGGGACGGCGCGCGACTACGGCAGTGCCAGCATCCGGTCGAGCGCCAGCGCGGCGTCGCGGGCGACGTCGCCGTCGACCTCGATGCGGTTCACGACGCGACCCTCGACCAGGCTCTCGAGCGCCCAGACCAGGTGCGGCAGGTCGATGCGGTTCATCGTCGAGCAGAAGCACACCGTGCGGTCGAGGAAGACCACGGTCTTGTCGGGGTGCTGCTGGGCGAGCCGCTTCACCAGGTTCAGCTCGGTGCCGATCGCCCAGGCGCTGCCGGGCTCGGCCGCCTCCAGCGTCCGGATGATGAACTCGGTCGAGCCGACGAGGTCGGCGCTGGTGACGACCTCGTGCCGGCACTCCGGGTGCACGAGCACATTGACGCCCGGGACGCGCTCGCGGACCTCGCGGACGCTGTCCTCGGTGAACCGCCCGTGCACCGAGCAGTGGCCCTTCCAGAGCACCATCTTGGCGTCCCGCAGCTGCTCGGCGGTGAGGCCGCCGGAGGGCTTGCGAGGGTCGTAGACGACGCACTCGTCGAGCCCGATGCCCAGCTCGAGGACGGCGGTGTTGCGGCCGAGGTGCTGGTCGGGCAGGAACAGCACGCGGTCGCCGCGCTCGAACGCCCAGTCGAGGGCGCGCTTGGCGTTCGACGACGTGCAGATCGTGCCGCCGTGCCGGCCGGTGAACGCCTTGATGGCGGCGCTCGAGTTCATGTAGCTGACCGGCACGGTGCTGTCGGCCAGGCCGGCGTCGACGAGGGCCTCCCAGCACTCCTCGACCTGGTCGAAGGTCGCCATGTCGGCCATCGAGCAGCCGGCGGCGAGGTCAGGGAGGACGACGGCCTGGTCGGGGCCGGTGAGGATGTCGGCGGACTCGGCCATGAAGTGCACGCCGCAGAACACGACGTACTCGGCCTCGGGACGGGCGGCGGCCTGCTGGGCCAGCTTGAAGGAGTCGCCGGTGACGTCGGCGAACTGGATGACCTCGTCGCGCTGGTAGTGGTGGCCGAGCACGAAGACCCGGTCGCCGAGGGCGGACTTGGCGCGGCGGGCGCGCTCGACCAGGTCCGGGTCGGAGGCGGCCGGGAGGTCGCCGGGGCACTCGACGCCGCGCTCGGCGGCGCTGTCGCGCTGGCGGCCGAGCAGCAGCAGGGCGAGCGGTGTCGGCGCCGGCTCCTGGAACCCCTCGGGGGTCCCGATCGGCGGCGCGGTCGGCAGCGAGGTCATGGCGAGTCCTCTCGGGCGGTCGGCCACGGCGCCGGAGGTAGTTGGCGTCGCTCAGACGAGAACACCCTAGCGAAGTCCGCGATTCCGCGCACGGGACAGTGCCGCGGGGAGGTGGCGGGTGCGGGTGCTCGTGGCGCCGGACGGCTTCGGCGGGACGCTGACGGCGGTCGAGGCCGCCACCGCGATCGCGCGCGGCTGGCTGGATGCGGCGCCCGGCGACGGCGTCATGACCGTGCCGCTGTCCGACGGCGGCCCGGGGCTGGTGGAGGTGCTCGCCGCCGCCCGCCGGGCCGCCGAGGTGCGCACCGCCGTGGTGGAGGACCCGCTCGGCCGGCCCGTCGCGGCCTCCTGGCTGCTCGACGGCGGCACCGCCTGGGTCGAGAGCGCCTCGGCGTGCGGGCTCCACCTGCTCGCCGACGGCGAGCGCGACCCCGGACGCACGACGACCTACGGCGTCGGCCAGCTCGTGCGCGCTGCGCTCGACGCCGGTGCCGGGCGCGTCGTCGTCGGGCTCGGCGGCAGCGCGACCAACGACGGCGGCGCCGGCGCGCTCGCGGCTCTCGGGCTGTCCCGGCTCGACGCCGCGGGGGAGCGGCTGCCGCCGGGCGGCCGCGCACTGGCCGACGTCGCCCGGCTCGTCGGCGAGCCCGACCCGCGGCTTCGCGCGGTCGAGCTCGTGGCGGCCACCGACGTCGACGCGCCGCTGCTGGGGCTGCACGGAGCGAGCGCCGTCTACGGGCCGCAGAAAGGCGCCTCCCGCGGCGACGTGCTCGTCCTCGACGCCGCGCTGTCGCGCTGGGCCGACGTCCTCGAGCAGCACCTCGGCGTCGCAGTGCGCGACGTGCGGGGGGCGGGTGCGGCCGGCGGACTGGGCGCGGCGCTGCTCGCGGTCGGCGCGCAGCGCGAACGCGGTCTCGGCCTCGTGGCGGACGCCGTCGGCGTGGCGCAGGCCGTTGCCGACGTCGACCTCGTCGTCACGGGCGAGGGCTCGTTCGACGCGACGTCGCTGCGCGGCAAGGTCGTCAGCGGTGTGGCGGCGCTGGCCGCCGAGCACGCCGTGCCGTGCGTCGTGCTCGCCGGGCAGGTCCAGGTCGGCCGTCGCGAGGCGGCCGCGGCGGGCATCGACGCCGCCTACGCGGTGGCCGACGCCGTCGGCCTCGAGGCCGCCCTGGCCGAGCCGGCCGCCGAGCTGGCCGAGCTCGCCGCGCGGGTGGCCCGGGAGTGGTCGCGGCGCTGATCACCGGCCGCTGGGGGCCGGAAGCGTGGCAGCATGGGCCGGCAGTCGGAATTCGTCGTCGCCGATGGGCGTTCTGGCCTCAGGCGACCACCGTCCCCGTCCCACAGGAGCCCCGCCCATGTCAGCCGAGACGTCCGCTGAGACCACCGGCACCACCGCCACCGGCGTCGTCCTCACCGACCCGGCCGCTGCGAAGGTGAAGGCCCTGCTCGAGCAGGAGGGCCGCAACGACCTCTCACTGCGGGTGGCTGTCCAGCCCGGCGGCTGCTCGGGGCTGCGCTACCAGCTGTTCTTCGACGAGCGCTCGCTCGACGGCGACGCCGTGCAGGAGTACGAGGGCGGCTCGGTCAAGGTCGTCGTCGACCGGATGAGCGTTCCGTACCTCGCCGGTGCCACGATCGACTTCGTCGACACCATCGAGAAGCAGGGCTTCACGATCGACAACCCCAACGCCGGCGGCTCGTGCGCCTGCGGCGAGTCCTTCCACTAGACCTGTCACACCGCTCGCGGGCCGCGGACTGCCCCGCATCCTCGGCGATCTTCGTCTTCTCGCCCCTGATCGGCGCGTCGGGGGGCGACAAGACGAAGATCGCCGCGTCTTCGGAGGTGTCTGATGCGCGAGGCGTTCCTCGTCGGCGGTGTCCGCACCCCGGTCGGCCGGTACGGCGGCGCCCTGTCGGGCGTGCGCGCCGACGACCTCGCCGCGCTCGTGGTCGGGGAGGCCGTGCGGCGCGCCGGTGTCGACCCCGAGCGCATCGACGAGGTGGTGCTCGGCGCCACCAACCAGGCCGGCGAGGACAACCGCAACGTCGCCCGCATGGCCGTGCTGCTCGCCGGCCTGCCGCTGCACGTCTCGGGCCACACGGTCAACCGGCTGTGCGCCAGCGGCCTGACCGCGGTCGCCAACGCCGCCATGGCCGTCAAGACCGGGGAGGCCGACGTCGTCGTCGCGGGCGGCGTCGAGTCGATGACCCGCGCGCCGTGGGTGATGGCCAAGCCCGGGACGCCGTGGGCCAAGCCCGGCGAGGTGCACGACACCGCCCTGGGCTGGCGGTTCGTCAACCCGCGGCACGACCCCGAGCACACGATCACGCTGGGCCAGACCGCAGAGCGCGTGGCGGCGCTCGACGGCATCACCCGCGAGGAGTCCGACGCGTTCGGGCTGCGCTCGCAGGAGCGCGCCGCCAAGGCCTGGGCCAACGGCGCGTTCGACGCCGAGGTCGTCCCGGTGGAGACCCCGCGCGGCAAGGAGACGGTCACCGTCTCGCAGGACGAGACGGTGCGCGCGACGTCGATCGACAAGCTCGCCGCGCTGAAGCCCTCCTTCCAGGCCGACGGCGTCGTCACGGCCGGCTCGTCGTCTCCGCTGTCCGACGGCGCCTCGGCGGTCGTCGTCGCCAGCGACCAGGCGGTCCGCGACCTCGGCCTCACGCCGCGGGCGCGCGTCGTCACCACCGCGAACGCCGGCCTCGAGCCGCACCTGATGGGCCTCGGGCCGGTGCCGGCCACGCAGAAGGCGCTGCAGCGCACCGGCTGGTCGGTCTACGACCTCGACGCCGTCGAGCTCAACGAGGCGTTCGCGGTGCAGGTGCTCGCCAGCGCTCGCCGGCTGGGCCTGGACCTCGACACGCTCAACGCCGACGGCGGCGCCATCGCGCTCGGCCACCCGCTCGGCTCGTCCGGCTGCCGGCTGCTCGTGACGCTGCTCGGCCGGCTCGAGCGCGAGCAGGGCCGGCGCGGGCTCGCCACGATGTGCATCGGCGTCGGCCAGGGCGCGGCCATGCTCGTCGAGCGCGTCTGACGCTCGACGACCGGCAACCGTCCGGAGCCCTCCGTGCGGTTCCCGGCGCACTCCAAACCGATCCACGCACTCCGGGCCGGCCGCCCGGAGCCGCTGGTGCGGGCACCGGCACACCCGAGACCGTCGGGAGGGCTCCAGGCGGTCGGCGGGCGGTCAGGCGGGCGGTCAGCAGACGGCGGCCTCAGGAGCCGTAGTCGCTCCACTCGGCGGCACCTGCGGCCACCGTCGCGTCGATCTCGATGACCGATACCGGACGCGGCTCGGGGAGCCGGATCTCACCGGGCACGTAGGGCCCGAGGACGCCGGAGACCTCGCGGCAGTCGTCGACCAGGTCGATGAAGGAGACCGGGTCGTCGTCGGCGGGGACAGGGTGCGAGACGCTCATGCGTCGGACGGTAGGGAGTTACCGGGCAGTACCCAAGGCCTACCAGCGGGTAAGAACGGCGCGCCGCGCGACACCTGCCGCGGAACCGGCCGGATCGGGCCGCACTAGCCTCGCCGCCCATGCGCATCGCCGTCGCCGGGTCCATCGCGACCGACCACCTGTTCACCTTCGACGGCCGCTTCGTCGACGTGCTGCTGCCCGAGCAGCTCGGCAACCTGTCGCTGTCGTTCCTGGCCAGCGACCTGCAGGTGCGCCGCGGCGGCACCGGCGCGAACATCGCCTTCGGCATGGCCATGCTCGGCGCGCGGCCGGTGCTCGTGGGCGCCGTCGGCCGCGACGCCGGCGACTACCTCGGCTGGCTCGAGCAGCACGGCGTCGACGTCTCCGCGGTGCGCGTGAGCGAGCTGCTGGCGACGGCGCGCTTCACGTGCACCACCGACCGCGACCAGTCGCAGCTCGCGACGTTCTACCCCGGCGCCATGGTGGAGGCGGCCCAGCTCGACCTCGGCGACGTGCACAGCGCCGCGGCGCTCGACCTCGTCGTCGTCGCCCCTGACGACCCGACCGCGATGCAGCGGCACACCGCCTGGTGCCGCGAGCGCGGCGTCCCCTTCGCGGCCGACCCGTCGCAGCAGCTGTCGTTCATGGACGGCGACGCGATCCGCTCGCTCGTCGACGGCGCGGCGTACCTGTTCACCAACGAGTACGAGGCCGGACTCGTGCGGGACAAGACGGGCTGGACCTCCGAGGACGTGCTCGGGCTGGTCGGGACCCGGGTGACGACGCACGGCGCGCGCGGCGTCGTCGTCGAGCGCAAGGGCGAGGACCCGGTGCGGGTCCCGGTCGTGCCGGCCCGCACGGTCGCCGACCCGACCGGTGTCGGCGACGCGTTCCGCTCCGGCTACCTCACCGCGACGGCCTGGGGGCTCGAGACCGAGCGGGCCTGCCAGGTCGGCGCGCTGCTCGCCACGCACGTCGTCGAGACGGTGGGGACGCAGGAGTACTCGTTCACGGCGGCGTCGTTCGCCGCCCGGCTCGCCGAGGCCTACGGCGACGACGCCGCCGCCGAGATCGAGCCGCACCTCGCCGGCTGACGCGGCGGCTCAGCCCGTCCGCCGCACCCGGTATCCGGTGCCGCCGGCGTGCGGCACCTCGCCGAGGTACTCCTGCCCCCGCATCCGCGCCCAGGCCGGCACGTCGTGCCGCGCCGCCGGGTCGTCGCTGACCACCTCGACGACGGCGCCGACGGCCGCGTCGGCGAGCGCGCGGGCCAGCTCGACGACCGGCACCGGGCACGGCCGGCCGCGGCAGTCGACCGAGACGTCCGCTGCCGGCTCCGGGGTCACAGCCCCTCCACCCCCGCGTCGCGGCGCAGCTGCGCCACGACGCCGGGCAGCACGGCGAGGACGCGCTCGACATCCTCCGCCGTCGTGTCGCGGTGCAGGGACACCCGCACGTTGCCGTGAGTCAGCACGCCCATCGCGGCGAGCACGTGGCTCGGCTCCAGCGTCGACGCCGTGCAGCTCGACCCGCTGCTCACGGCGAAGCCCTCGCGGTCGAGCGCCGTGAGCAGCGCCTCGCCGTCGACGTAGAGGCAGGAGAAGGTCACCAGGTGCGGCAGCCGGTCGACCGGGTCGCCCACCACCTCGACGTCGGGCACCGTCTCGGCCACGCGGGTGCGGATGAGCTCGACGAGCGGGCGCAGCCGCCGGTCCTCGGCCTCCTGCTCCGCCACGGCCGCCTGCAGCCCGACGGCGGCCGCGAGCACCAGGGGAAGCGCCGGCTGGCCCGGCACGCGGCCCCCGCGGTCGTCCGGCGGGAGCGGGTCGCGCCAGCGGGTGCCGGTGCGGACCGCCAGGACGCCGACGCCGGTCGGGCCCCCCCACTTGTGCGCGGTGGCGACCAGCGCCGACCAGCCGGCCGGCACCCGCTGACGCCCCACCGTCTGGCCGGCGTCGACGAGCAGCGGGACGCCGGCCGTCCGGCACGCCTCCGCCACCTGCTCGACCGGCTGCACCGTGCCGACCTCGTGGCTCGCGCTGATGAGGCAGGCCAGCGCGGTGCGGTCCGACAGCGCCGCGGCGAACGCGTCGGCGTCCACCCGGCCGGCGCGGTCGACCCGCACCGACGTGGCCTCGTCGCCCGCCACCGCGGCGACGGCGTGCAGCACCGCTGAGTGCTCGACCGCCGAGTGGACGACCTGCCGGCCGGCGCGGGCGCGACCACCGGTGAGCCCCAGCACGCCGGCGGCGGCCGCCAGCGTGCCGCTCGGCGTGAACGAGACCTCGTCCGGGCGGGCCCCGAGGACGGCCGCGACCGCCTCCCGCGCGCCGTCGAGCAGCAGGCGCGCGCGGCGCCCCGCGGCGTACAGCCGGGCCGGGTCGGCCCACCCGTCGTCGAGGGCCGCGAGCAGCGCCTCGCGGGCCGCGGGGGACAGCGGCACACCGGCGGCGGCGTCGAGGTGCACCGGCCGCCGGGTGATGCTGCTCACGAGCGCACGGTAGCCGCGGCGCACGCTGCGCTGGAGCGCCACGACGCGCCGTCGTCGGCGCGTCACCCCGGCAGGAGAGCGGGACCTCGCTGGGATAGTGTCGCTCGTCGCGAGGGCCGGTCTTCCGCGCGTGGCAGCCTGCCGCCCTCCACCGGAACCCTGCTCAGAGAGGCACTGCGACCTTGACCGCTCCCCTCGCGCCGGGGCGCCCCACGACTGCGAGCCGACGGCGCCGGGCCGGCCTCCGGCTGGCCGCGCTCCCCGCCATGGTCGCCGTCCTCAGCGGCTGTGACGTCGAGGAGGTCTACGAGTCGACGCTGAGGTTCGGCCTCCCGGAGCCGATCAGCGAGCAGGGCGAGAACATCCACGACCTGTACCTCGGCTCCAACGCCGCGGCGCTGGTCGTGGGCGTCTTCGTGCTGTTCCTCATCCTGTTCGCGGCCATCCGCTACCGGAAGAAGAGCAACGCGCTTCCTCGGCAGGTCCGCTACAACCTGCCCATCGAGGTGCTCTACACGGCCGTGCCGTTCGTGATCATCTCGGTGCTCTTCTACTACACGGTGCTGAGCCAGAACTACGTGAACGAGCTCACCGAGACCGACGGCGACGCCGCCGCCGCCGACGTCATCGAGATCGGCGTCGTCGGCTTCCAGTGGAACTGGCAGTTCAACTACGTCGAGGAAGGCGTGCAGGTCATCGGCGAGACCGGCCGGCCGGCCCAGCTGGTGCTGCCGACCGACACCACGATCCGGTTCGTGCAGAGCTCGCCCGACGTCATCCACTCGGTCTGGGTGCCGGAGTGGCTGTTCAAGCGCGACGTCATCCCGGGCCGCGTCAACACCTTCGAGCTGAAGATGGACGAGGAGGGTGAGTTCATCGGGCGCTGCGCCGAGCTGTGCGGCGAGAAGCACGCGTTCATGAACTTCTCGCTCAAGGTCGTCTCGCCCGAGGAGTACGAGAGCTACATCGACGGCCTGCAGGCCGATCCCAACGCCGAGATCCTCACCGCCCCCGCCGGGAGCAGCCCGTGACCCTCCTGACCAACGCGACCACGCCGGTCCAGTACCGGCGGCCCCGCACCCCTGCGGGCTCGCAGATCGTCAAGGTCCTCACCACCACGGACCACAAGACGATCGGGCTGCTCTACCTGACGACGTCGTTCTTCTTCTTCCTCGCCGCCGGCCTGATGGCCATGATCATGCGCGCTGAGCTGGCCCAGCCGGGCCTGCAGGTCGTCACCGCCGAGCAGTACAACCAGCTGTTCACCATGCACGGCACGATCATGATGTTCCTGTTCGCGCCCCCGGCGGCGTACGGCTTCGCGAACTTCATCATGCCGCTGCAGATCGGCGCGCCGGACATGAGCTTCCCGCGCCTGAACGCCTTCTCGTACTGGCTGTACCTGTTCGGCGGGCTCACCGTGCTCGCCGGGTTCATCACCCCCCAGGGCGCGGCCTCGTTCGGGTGGTTCGCCTACGCGCCGCTGAACAACGCGATCCACAGCCCGCAGCTGGGTGCCGACCTGTGGATCATCGGCCTGCTTGCGGCTGGCCTCGGGACGATCCTCGGTGCCGTCAACTTCATCACGACGATCATCACGCTGCGCGCGCCCGGCATGACGATGTTCCGGATGCCGATCTTCACCTGGAACATGCTGGT
>JBKHYE010000020.1:0-3786 GCA_046565705.1 Actinomycetes bacterium | reverse complement strand
ACCTCGCCCAGCGGCTCGCCGACGCGGCCGCCGACGCGGAGGGCCTCCCGCGGCGCCCGCTGCCCCGCCTGGACGACCTCGTGCTGCCCGACCAGCTGGCGGTGACCGCCGACGACCTGGCGCGCGTCGCGGACGGCGCCACCGCCCGCGCCCACACCGCGCACCTGCTGCTGCACCGGCACGACCTGCTCGGCGAGGACGTCCCGGCCGCCCTCGCGCAGGCGCTCGACGTCGACGACGTGCTGGCCGCCGGCCGCGAGGAATGCCGGCGCGAGCCGTAGTACGGGGCAGGAGGGCGTCCGGACCGGCCGCCCGCACAGCCCCTGGAGCGCCCGTGTCCCGCACCGCCCTGACCCGTACCGCCACCGCCCTCACCGCCCTCGGCCTGGCCGCCTCGGCCTCGCTCGCCACCTCCGCACCGGCCGGTGCGGCCCACGACGGCGCGACCATCCACCCGGGCGTGCAGACCTACACCGACGGCGCCCAGTGCACCGCCAACTTCGTCTTCACCGACGGCACCGACACCTACCTCGGCCAGTCCGCGCACTGCTCCGGCACCGGCGGGAGCACCGAGACCGACGGCTGCCTCGCGGGCTCGCTGCCGCTCGGCACGCCGGTCGCGGTCGACGGCGCCAGCCGCCCCGGCACCCTCGCGTACAACTCCTGGCTCACCATGCAGGCCGTCGGCGAGAAGGACGCGGACACCTGCGCCTACAACGACTTCGCGCTGGTCCGCCTGGACCCGGCCGACGGCGGTCGGGTTAGCCCGACCATCCCGGTCGTCGGCGGCCCGACGGGCGTCGACACCGACGGCACCCGCTTCGGCGAGCCGGTCTACAGCTACGGCAACTCCAGCCTGCGCCTGGGCCTGTCGGCGCTGTCGCCGAAGGAGGGAGTCAGCCTCGGGACCTCGGGCGGCGGCTGGACGCACGCGGTCTACACCGCGACGCCGGGCGTCCCGGGCGACTCCGGCAGCGCCTTCGTCGACGGCGACGGCGAGGCGCTCGGCGTGCTGTCCACCCTGGCGCTGGCCCCGCTCGCGGGCAGCAACGGCGTGACCGACCTCGCCAAGGCGCTGGCGTACGCCAACGAGCGCGGCGGGATGGGCGTCTCGCTCGTCCTCGGCTAGCCCCGCGACGCACGAAGGCCGGTCCCCCGCGGGGGACCGGCCTTCGTCGTGCGGGAGGGACTAGCTCAGGCGCTCGAGCACCATCGCCATGCCCATGCCGCCGCCGACGCACATGGACTCGACGCCCCACGTCTTGTCGTGCGTCTGCAGGTTGTTGATCAGCGTGCCGGTGATGCGGGCGCCGGTCGAGCCGAACGGGTGGCCCAGGGCGATCGCGCCGCCGCTGACGTTGAGCTTGTCGAGCGGGATGCCGACCTGCTTGTACGACGGGATGGCCTGCGCGGCGAACGCCTCGTTGATCTCGAACAGGTCGATGTCGTCGACGCTCTTGCCGGCCAGCTGCAGGGCCTTCTTGATCGCCTCGACCGGGCCGAGGCCCATGATCTCCGGCGACAGGCCGGTGACCGAGGTGCTGACGATGCGGGCGAGCGGGGTCAGGCCCAGCTCCTTCGCCTTCGTGTCGCTCATGATCACGACCGCGGAGGCGCCGTCGTTCAGCGGGCAGGCGTTGCCGGCGGTGACCAGGCCGTTCGGGCGGAAGACCGGCTTGAGGCCGGACAGGGCCTCGACGGTCGTGCCGGCGCGCGGGCCGTCGTCAGTGCTGACGACGGTGCCGTCCGGGGTGGTGACCGGGGTGATCTCGCGCTCGAAGAAGCCGTTCGCGATCGCCTTCTCCGCCAGGTTCTGCGAGCGGGCCGCGAACTCGTCCATCTCCTCGCGGGTGGTGCCCGTGATGCGGGCGACGTTCTCGGCCGTCTCGCCCATCGCGATGTAGACGTCGGGGAGCTGGCCGTTCTCGCGCGGGTCGCTCCAGTCCTCGGCGCCCGCCTCCTTGCGCTCGTTGGTGCGGGTCTGCGCCTCGGCGAAGACCGGGTTGGTGAGCTCCTGGCCCGGGATCATGTCGCTGTTGCCCTTGACGAAGCGGCTGACCGTCTCGACACCGGCCGAGATGAAGACGTCGCCCTCGCCGGCCTTGATGGCGTGCAGCGCCATGCGGGTCGTCTGCAGCGACGAGGAGCAGTAGCGGGTGATCGTCGTGCCCGGCAGGTGGTCGAAGCCGAGCAGCGTGGCGACGACGCGGCCCATGTTCATGCCCTGCTCGCCGCCGGGGAGGCCGCAGCCGAGCATGAGGTCGTCGATGTCGCGCGGGTCGAGCGCGGGGACCTTGTCCAGGGCCGCCTTGACGATGGCCGCGGCGAGGTCGTCCGGGCGCATGTCCTTGAGCGAGCCCTTGAAGGCGCGGCCGATCGGGGAGCGGGCGGTCGCGACGATGACGGCTTCGGGCACGGGGTTCTCCTCGGGAAGACAGCGGTTGCGCAAGAGCGTACGGCGGCGAACCGAACGCCGTTCTAGAGCCCCTGCTCGGCCGCGAGGTCGGCCGGGTCGGTGGGTCCGGCGGGTGCGCCGCGACCGACCAGGGGGAGCCGGCGCCGCAGCATCGCCAGGCGCCCGCCGGCGGCCTGCTCGGGCAGCGGGTCGACCTCGGTGCCCGGCTCGCGCACGGCGGCGCGGGCGGCGTTCTGCACGTCCTGGACGGTGTCGCTGATCGGGACGCTGACCGGGATGTCGACGCCGAGGCTGGTCAGCACGCTCGGCAGCAGGGCGTCCACCACGCGCCGGTAGCCCTCGGGCGAGGGGTGGAAGCGGTCGGCGCTCCACAGGTGGGGCTGCTCGCTGAAGTCCTTGGCCAGCAGGTCGCCCAGCGACACGGCGGTGCCGCCGGCCTCGACCGTCGCGACCGCCTGCGCCGTGGCCATCCGGCGGCTCCAGTGCGCGGCGACCGTCCGCAGCGGCTGCAGCACCGGCTTGACCGTCCCGAGGTCCGGGCAGGTGCCGACGACGACCTGCGCCCCGGCCGCCCGCAGCGCGGCGACGGCCCGGCCGAGGTCGCGGCACGCGGTGCCGACGGGCACCCGGTGGGTCACGTCGTTGGTGCCGACGATGATCACGGCGACGTCGACCGGCCGGCGCAGCGCCCGCGCCACCTGCACCTCGAGGTCGGCCGACTTCGCGCCGGTCACCGCCACCACGTCGAGGTCGACCCGGCGACGCAGGTCGCGCGCGATGCCGCCGGCGATCAGCGCGCCCGGCGTCTGGTCGGCCCGCTCGCAGCCGAGCCCGGCCGCGGCCGAGTCGCCCAGGACGACCAGGTGCACCGGCTTCTGGCCGCGCCGCCCGCGGCCGTACGACCCGGCGGCCAGGGGCGCGCGCTCGGTCGGCTCGCCGATCGTCTTGCGGGCGAGCTTGGCCTCGGTGGCGAGCAGCGCGTACGCCATCGCCAGCGTGCCGGCGAAGCCGCCGCCGCCGTACGCCGCCTTGACCGCCACGTAGCGCGCGCGCCGGCCCGGCCTGGGGATCAGGAGGGTCTCCCGGCGAGGAACGCCCGCACCGCCGCCCGGGCGCCGGTGGACACGTGCGCGCCGTGCGTGAACCCGGCGACCTCGAAGTCCAGCTCGCCGAGCCGCTGCGCGCTCTCCCGGGACAGCGTCACGTCGGTGCAGCTGCTCGTGAAGGAGTAGCGCAGCCCGCGCACGTTGAAGATCGCGTCGGCGGTGATGAGGACGCCGCTGCGCGGGTGCAGGAAGGAGCAGTGGCCGGGCGTGTGGCCGGGAGTGTGGACGACCTGGATCCCGCCCGCGACCGGCAGGACGTCGCCG
>JBKHYE010000019.1:0-8666 GCA_046565705.1 Actinomycetes bacterium | reverse complement strand
CTGCCGCGGAGCACTCTGGCAACGGTCTGCGCCCTCATCGTCGGGCTCACCGAGCCGCTGTCGACCGGCGTCGCGGGTCCCGCGGTGCCGATCGACGAGGCCGACATCGTCGCCGCTCTCGACGGCCTCGACCTGTCGGCCCTGCCGCTGTCCATCACCGGCGGGCAGGAGCGCGGTCGCTTCACCACGCCGGCCAAGCGCGACGCCGACGACCCGGTCGACGGCGTCGGCGCGACATCGAAGACGCTGCTGGCAGGCACGAGCCTGCTCACCGGAGACACGCTCGCCGACGCACTCGCCCGCGTGGACGCGGTGCTGCGCGACGTCGTCGCCGCGGGACCCGTGCTCCCGACCGAGGGGGCCGGCTCCCTGCTCGACATCGAGACGGTGCTCGACGCGATCAGCCAGCAGTCCGCCGTCCACGCCACCATCGCGGGCTTGCTGCGGACGCTGCCGGCCGACGAGGTGCTGCACATCCTCGCCGGCGTCACCGCGACGCTCGACGCCGTCGGGCTGGCGCAGCTGTCGAGCCTGACCGGCACGTGGACGTCGTCGCCGGTGCTCGAGGCGCAGCCCGTGACGACGCGCCCGGGCACCTACGCCGGGACGATGACCGTGGACTTCTTCCAGCCCTAGGGTTCCCTCGTGCTCTTCGTCACGGCCGCCGGGCGCCTCGCGCGCCCGGCGGTCGTCGTGCTGCTCGTCGTGCTGCTCCCCCTGCTGGTGACGGCACCTGCGCGGGCGGCCGGCACAGGGGGCATCGAGGTCACGCCGCTGACCGAACCGGTCGACGGCGCGGCGCCGACGTCGTTCCGGGTCGACGTGCCCAGCGACGGCACCGAGCGGGTGCCGTTCCTGGTCCGTAACGTCGACGATCAGCCCCGCTCGGCGCGGCTGTTCGTCGCGCCCGTCCGGCGCGACGGCGACTCGTTCGCCCTGGGAGAGCCGGACGCCTCGGAGTGGGTGGAGTACGAGGCGCGCGACGTGACGCTGCAGCCCGGGGAGTCGCAGGAGCACGCGCTCGTCGTCCGCGGCGGGAAGCTGCCGGACGACGAGGTCCTCGCCGCGGTCGTCGTGCAGGTCAGGAGCGGCTCGGTCGTGCAGCGCGCGTCGACCCTCATCTACCTCGACGAGGGCCGCCGGGTGCCGCTGCCGCTGCTCGTCGTGCTCGTCGCGGTGCTGCTCGCCGTCGCGGCGGCCATCGCGTGGAGCTTCGTCGTCCGCCGGCGGCGGCCGGAAGCGCCGTCGCCGCAGTCGGTCTGACCGCCGCTCTCGACATCCTAGGCCGGGACCTCCACGCGGGCCTCGACCGCCTCGCCCTTCTTCGCCTTCACCGGGGCGTCGACGGACTGGCCCGGCGCGAGCACCCGCAGCGTCCAGTCGCCCTCGGCGGCGTAGAAGCGGAAGTAGCCGCTCGCCGACGTCTGCACCTCGGCGGTGAACTCGCCGGTGCCGTCGAGCAGCCGCACGTACGCGCCGGGCAGCGGGCTGTCGGCCTTGCGGACGTGGCCGTGCACGACGGCCTCGGCCGCGCTCACCTCGAGCGGCGGCAGCTCGTCCTGGTCAGGCGCTCCGCACATGTCAGACGTCCTTCTCGACCGGGACGCCGACCAGGGAGCCGTACTCGGTCCACGAGCCGTCGTAGTTCTTGACGTCGCTCTGGCCGAGCAGCTCGTGCAGCGCGAACCAGGTGTGCGAGGAGCGCTCGCCGATGCGGCAGTACGCGATGGTCGGCTTGCTCGTGTCGAGGCCGGCCTCCTCGTACAGCTTGCGCAGCTCCTCGTCGCTCTTGAACGTGCCGTCGTCGTTGGCGGCCTTGCTCCACGGCACGTTGATCGCCGTCGGGATGTGGCCGGCGCGCTGCGACTGCTCCTGCGGAAGGTGGGCCGGCGCGAGCAGCTTGCCGCTGAACTCGTCAGGGCTGCGGACGTCGACGAGGTTCTTGTTGCCGATCGCCTCGATGGTCTCGTCGCGGAACGCGCGAATGCTCGTGTCCTGCTCCTGCGCCGTGTACGAGGTCTTCTCGCGGGTCGGGACGTCCTTGACGAGCTCGCGACCGTCGAGCTCCCACTTCTTGCGGCCACCGTCGAGCAGCTTGACGTCCGAGTGCCCGTAGAGCTTGAAGTACCAGTACGCGTAGGCGGCGAACCAGTTGTTGTTGCCGCCGTACAGCACGACGGTGTCGTCGTTGCTGATGCCCTTCTGCGACAGGAGCTCCTCGAACTGCTGCTTGTTGACGAAGTCGCGGCGGACCTGGTCCTGCAGCTCGGTCTTCCAGTCGAGCTTCACGGCGCCCCTGATGTGGCCGTTGTCGTAGGCCGACACGTCCTCGTCGACCTCCACGAGGACGACGTTGTCGTCGTCGAGGTGGGCCTCGACCCAGTCTGCGTCCACCAGGACGTCTGCGCGGCTCATGCGGGTGCTCCTTCTCGGGTTCTGGCGTTCTTGATGCGGACAGCGGTCAGGTACATCTGGCAGCCCAGGCAGAAGCCGAAGGCCGCGTTGAGGAACGCCGCGGCGAGCGCGGCGGCAGTGGCGACGACGAACAGGGGCGTCAGCCCGGCGACGGCGCCGAGCAGGCCGACGGCCGCGAACCCGAGGCCGACGGTCTGCGCGAAGCGGACGGGGGCGGGGTCCTCGAGCTCGGCCGGCGGACCCAACCGCGGCCGCACGATGCGCCGGTACAGCGCGCCGTGCGGGTTGCGGTCACGGGCGCCGAGCGCGAACACGACCGCCTGAGCGGCGAGCAGCCAGGCGTTGCCGGTGATCAGGACGAGCGCGAGGACCACCGTGGTGATGGCCGCAGCGAACCGCGGCCCTCTCGGGTCGATCATGGGTTCCCTTGGTGATGGAGCCGCCGCTGACGGCGGCGCTGCTGGACGGAGACGAACTCTCAGACGTTCAGCAGGAGGGACACAGGCAGCTGCCCACGCGGCACAGGTCGACCGCGCGGCGCTTGACGAGCAGCGGCTGCATGCACGTCACGGTACAGCGTTCCCGACGGCGGCGAGGACCTCGGCCTTGCGCGGCTGCCCGACGGCACGGGCCGTCACCCGCCCGTCGGCGCCCAGCACGAGCGTCGTCGGCGTCTTGCTGATGTCGAGCCGGCGGACCAGGTCGAAGTGCTGCTCGGCGTCCACCTCGACGTGCTTGACCCCGGGCACGAGCGCCGCGACATCGTGGAGGATCCGCCGCGTCGCGCGGCACGGGGCGCAGAACGCCGACGAGAACTGCAGCAGCGTGGCCCGCTCGCCCGGCTCCTCGCCGAGCCCGACGACGACCGGCCGCAGGTCGACGGCGTCACGCCGGTCGGCGTCACGGCGACGCGCGCGGAAGCGGCCGGCGCGGGCGCGGTGGGCGAGCCCGAACGCGGTGCTCAGCACGAGCACCGCGACCACCACCCAGACCCCAGCCATACCCGCCCCAACACCGCACCACGGCCATCACTTCCGCGACTTCCCTCATGGTGTCGTGACGATGGGCCCCTCCAGAGCCCCGATGATCACGACACCGTGAGGGAAGTGGCCCAACTACGCCAGCGGCCACCGGAGCGGCTTGCGTCGAACATCCTGCTCGAGGAAGAACAGCTCATCCCGCGGCAGCGCTGCGCCGACCGCGAGGTGACGTCGGACCCGTTCCGCAAGCTCTCGCGGCCGCCGGAACGCCTCGTCCCACTCGTTGCGCACCACCTGGAGACCGTGCCGCTGGAGCCCGAGCTCGCGCTGCTTCTCCTTCGCCAGCGCGGTCTCCGCCCACTGGGGCACCGTGTCGCCCGCCCGCAACCGGTACTTCGCCAGGCCGTCCGGCTCCACGACGGTTCGCTGCTCCTCGAACAGGAAGTCGACCCGCCCGAGCCACAGACCCGACGCCGTGACGACGTCGACCTGCGTCCGCGGAGCCGGCAACCCGCACTCGGCGAACGCCACGCGGTCCAGGGACTCGAGCACCGACTCAGCGCGCTCGTCGGCGAACGCGACAGCCCGGGCCGCGGCCACGGCGCCCGGCCAGCGCGCGCAGCGCGCGAGCATGGCCTCGAGCTCACGGCGCGGGAGGCCGGCGTGGAGCACGGCGTCGGTCGCGACGACGCCGTCACGGAACGGCGAGGTGCGAGCGACGTCGACCACCGTGCGCGCGGGCGACGTCACGAGCACGCCGCGACACAGCACGGCCTCGTCGGGGTCGAGCCTCGCCACGTGCACGCCCTTCTCGGTGCTCACGTCCCCCGGCCCGGTGGGAGCTCGCACCAGCTGCGCATGTCGCGGAGGAAGACCGAGTAGTGGAATGCCGAGGACGAGAGCCGCGGAGCGGTGACTGCCGGCGTGCACCTGCTTCCGCCCGCACGCGCGTGCCGCCACCGCGAGCGCGTGCGCTGCGCCGGCGTCGTCGTCGTCGGGAGCTGTGGCCGCATACGTCCCGCGACGCACGACGAACCACTCCTCCCGCCGCAGCCGCGTGTCGATCTGCGAGGGCGTCAGCCCGACGGAGCGCGCCTGCGACCGGGTGATGACACCTCCTTGCGCGGCCATGAGCGCGGCTGCGGCTGCCCAGGGGTCCTTCTCGTCCACGGGCGCCACCTTGACGGGACCCGCCGACGCCGGGGCGCGGCATCCACAGGCCCAGGTCGAAGCCACTTCCCTCACGGTGTCGTGACGGAGGGGCCGTTTTGGGGGCTGTTGATCACGACACCGTGAGGGAAGTGCGCCCGAGCGCACGGAACCGCGGCGTCAGCGGGCGGCGAGGACGACGTCGGCGGCCCGCGCGGTCAGCACGACGCCGTCGCGCGCGGCGGCGACGCCGGTCAGCCGCAGCCCGTACGGCAGCGCGCCGACGTCCAGCCGGAAGTCGAGCCGGTTGCCGAGCGCCCGCGACAGCATGGCGTCGGCGACGGTGCTGCCGACCTCGAACCGCTCGGCGGTGACCACGACCTCGGAGCCCTCGAGCGTCGGCCGGGAGACCGCTGTCGCGTCGACGCCTCGGCCCATGACCTGCACCCGGCCGGTGACGCGGACCCGCCCGTCGCCCGTCGGCACCGCGCGCAGTCCGCGGGCGGCCAGCTGCGCGGTCACCGCCTCCCACGGCAGCAGCGCCCGGCCGCTGAGGTCGTCCACGGGGACGGCCGTCACCCGCCCGCCGACCGCCTCGCCGAGCGGCACCCGCACCCCGCGCAGCTGGACCACGAACGTCCGCAGCTGCACCTGCCCGGCGGCTACGGCGTCGGCCCGCACCACGACGTCGGAGTACCGCCCACGGGCGGCCTGCAGGAGGAACGGGAAGCCGCGGACCTCCACCTCCGGCCGCGCGGGCAGCCCGCCGGCCACCTCGAGCCGCGCGGCCACCGCCGACTCCGCCGCCCGCCCCGCGACCCGGTCGACGACGACCGCCAGCACCAGCAGCGCCAGCACGACGACGAGCCTCGTCACGCGACCAGCACGGGTCAGCCGAGCACCAGGTGGCCGGCGACCAGCGAGATCGGCCCGAGCAGCGCGAACGGCATGAGCAGGTTCGCCGGCTTGAGCGCCTCGACCCGGCGGGCGTCGCGACGGCCGGCGCGCAGCTCGGCGGCACCGAGGTCGACGGAGAGGTCCGCTGCCGCCACGGTCGCGGCGCAGACGAGCCCGAACAGCCCCGCCTGCGTGCCGACGACGACGCCCTCGTCCCCGGCCACCAGCACCGCGGCGGCGACGCCAGTGCCCAGCGCCAGCAGGAGCCCGGGCCACCCGCGGGTGGAGCCGACGGCGAGCATCGGCTGGGCGACGATCCGGTCGCCGATGCGCCCGGCCAGCAGGCTCGCGCCCGCCGCGGCCAGCGCGATGACGGCGGTCTCCTTGCCGTCGTCGAGCGCACGCAGCGAGACCAGGCACGCGACCGAGACGGCGAGCACGACGGCCACGAGCGTGTCAGCGATCGACTCCGTGACCCGGCTGCGCCGTCGCCGGGAGAGCTGGTGCACGAGCGAGGCGATCAGCGCCAGCGCCACCACTCCCGCGAGCCCGCGGACGTCGCCGTCATGCAGGATCACGAGCACGTCGGCAGCGAGCGCCGCGGCCATCGCGACGACGAACGCCCCCTCGGAGGCGGGCGCGTCGACCAGCGCGAGAAAGGCCAGCACGAGGAAGATCTGCACGGCGAGCACGCCGGCGGCGAGGAACAGCACGTCCTGCGTCGCCGCGAGCGCGAGCACGCCGGCAGCCACCGCCGGCAGCAGGCCCTGGAGCAGCATCGGCTGGCGCGGCGCGGGGCGGCGCGAGCGGGCGCGGTCCCACTCGGGCGACTGAGACGACGGCTCGCCCAGCGGCTCCACGGACGGGACGGCGAACGGACCGGTCGCCGGCTCGGCGACGGCGTCGCGCGGTCGTCCGTGCCGGCCGGTGCGGTTCGGCAGCCGAGGCCCGACCGGGCCCTGCCAGCCCACGGCGGGGGCGCTGCCCGGCGCGAGGCTGCCCGCGGGCGCGCTCGCCGTCGGGGGGCGGGGCACCGCGTGCCGACGGGTGCGTGACCCGTCAGCGGCGTCCGACGTCCCTGGGGTCACCCCTCTAGCGTGCCAGAGCGGGTCATCCGCCCGCGAACGGCGGGAGCACGTCCACCACGTCGACGCCGTCCAGCACGACGGCCGCAGGGTCCCGGCTCCCGAGCGGGTCGCCGTCGACGACCAGCGCGCAGACCGACAGCACCTGCGCGAACCGGGCGCCGTGCGCGGCGCGGGCCCGGTCGAGCGCCTCGGCGAGCGTGCCGCCGTCCGCCCTGTCCTGCTCGGTGCCGGCGGCGGCCCGGGCGCCGGCCCAGTACCGCAGCACCGTCACGCCGACCGCCGCTCCACGTCGGGCGCGAGTCCCACCAGCCGCCGCCCGATCCGGTCCAGCAGCTCGGGCGATGCGGCCGCCTCGGCGTGCCCGAAGCCCGGCTCCACGAGCAGCTCCGCCTCCGCCGCCGCCGCGAGCTCCTCGGCGTGCGAGAGCGGGAAGTAGGCGTCGCGGTCGCCGTGCACGACGAGCAGCGGCACCGGCGCCAGGCGAGGCGCGACGTCGACGGGCGCCTCCGGCAGCGGGTCCCAGCCCGACGCGGCGACCCGCGTCCGCAGGACGGTGCGCGCCCACACCCGGCCGGGCCGCGTCTCGACGACGGCGTGCAGGCGGCGCAGCGCCCGGTTGGCGGTGGCGCGCTCCGACCAGCGCGCCGTCGAGCTGACCGCGACGACGGCGTCGGGCGCGTGCTCGAGCACCGAGCCGCCGGCCGCGGTCGGGATGGCCATGCCGCGCAGGCCGGCCTGCCGCACGACCGCCGCGCCACCCATCGACCAACCGCACGTGACGACCCGGTCGCCGAGGCCACGGGCGGCCACGACCGCGACGTCGACGTCGAGCACCTCGAGGTGGCCGAGCGTCGACGTGCCGCCGGACAGGCCGTGCCCACGCGCGTCGTAGGCGAGCACCGTCGCGTGGCGGGCCAGCGCCCGCGCCACCCGGCGGACCGGCTCGCGCATCGTCGAGACGCCGAAGCCGTGGGCCAGCACCACGCAGACGTCGCCCGGGCCGGGCAGCACGCGAGCCGACAGGCGGACGCCGTCAGCGGTGGTGAGGTGCACCCCGACATCCTGCCCGGGAGCGCCCGGCCGGGTAACCTGGCCGACGTCCCGGGGCAACGGCGCCCCTCCGACGCGCTCGTCGAGCGCGACCTGCGGAGGACTCGTGGCACGCCTGCTCCTGCTCACCAACGCCATGACGCCGTCCGCCGACGTGCTGCCAGCGCTCGGCCTGCTCGGCCACAGCGTGCGTGTGGCGCCGGCCGAGGCGAGCGCGCTGATCGACCCGCCGCCGACCGACGCCGTCCTGGTCGACGCCCGCCGGGACCTGGTGCAGGCGCGCTCGCTGTGCCGGCTGCTGCGCACCACCGGCCTGACCGTCCCGCTGTTCGCCGTCCTCACCGAGGGCGGGCTCGTCGCGCTGACGTCCGAGTGGGGCGTCGACGACGTCCTGCTCGACACCGCGGGCCCCGCCGAGGTCGACGCACGGTTGCGGCTCGCGACCGGCAAGGCGCAGGAGGCCGCCCCCGACGCCGGTGAGCCCGGGGTCGTGCGCGCCGGTGACCTCACGATCGACGAGGGCACCTACACCTGCCGCCTCCGCGGACGCGCGCTCGACCTCACCTTCAAGGAGTTCGAGCTGCTCAAGTACCTCGCCCAGCACCCGGGCCGCGTGTTCACCAGAGCCCAGCTGCTGCAGGAGGTCTGGGGCTACGACTACTACGGGGGCACCCGGACGGTGGACGTGCACGTCCGCCGGCTGCGCGCCAAGCTCGGCGCCGAGCACGAGCAGCCACCGCAGGACGCGCACGACGAGGCCGACGACGCCGAGCAGCAGCGCCAGCGCGAGCAGCGCGAGGACCAGGCCCACGCCGTCAGTCCGTGATGTCGAAGACGCGGCGCAGGCCGGTCAGCGACAGCAGCCGCAGCACCCGCGGGGAGCACCCGCGCAGCGACAGCACGCCGCCGGCCCGCCAGGCGCGGCGGTGAACGTCGAGCAGCATCGTCAGGGCGCAGGCGTCGACGAACGGGCAGTCGGTCAGGTCGACGACCAGGCGCTTCGGGCGCACCGACAGCGCGTCGTGCAGGTGCTCGCGGACGCGGCTGACGCTCGCGACGTCGAGCTCGCCGTCGACGACCACCACCA
>JBKHYE010000018.1:0-25570 GCA_046565705.1 Actinomycetes bacterium | reverse complement strand
ATGATCTCGTAGGCGCCGTCGCGGTCGATGTCGTAGAGCGCCGGCGAGCTGAACACCGTGTCGGTGTTCTCGAAGGGGAAGCCCGCGATCGGGACGCCGTTGCGCCCGTCGAGCGCCCAGACGTTGTGGTCGAAGCCGCCGAACGCGACGTCGTTCCACCCGTCGCCGTTGACGTCGCCGATCGCCGGCGAGGAGTAGATCCCGTCGCCGTAGCCGTTCGGCCTCCCGCTGGGGGTGAAGCGGTCCGGCGCGCGCCAGCGCCACAGCACCGACCCGTCGCCGCGGAAGGCCACGACCCCGCCGTGCATCTGGTCGTAGGCGGCTCCGAGCGAGCCGGCACCCACGACGACCTCGTTGCCCGGGTTGCCGTCGAGGTCGCCGGACGCCGGCGTGCTCTCGACCGCGGTGCGCTGGCCGGCCACCGGCTCGACCGGCGACCGCCAGGCCACCGAGCCGTCGCCGCGGACGGCGCGCAGCCATCCGTGCATGTCGGCGGTCAGCACGACGCGCCCGACCGACAGGTCGGCCAGCGTGGCGGACGACCGGTGCACGCCGGCACCGGCCGATTCCCACCGCCGGTCGTACGGGGCGGCCGACGCCGCCGGCGCGAGCGGCACCGTGACGCCGACGGCGACAGCGGCCGACACGGCGACGGCGAGGAGTGCCGGACGGCGGCGCCCGTGGGTCTGGGAACGGCCGACGGTTCGGACGGGCATGCGTGTTCTCCCTGTCGAGCGGAGGGTCGTCTGGTGTGTCGGCTGCGATGTGGGCGCGCTGAAGCGCGACGCATCGTCCTTCCGCGTCCCGGGCGTCCGGTTCGGCGGGTGGTTCGGCGGGTGGTTCAGCGGGTGGTTCAGCGGGTGGTTCAGCGGGTGTAGGTCACGGTCGTCGCACCGGTCGAGGCGTTCCAGGTGATGCTTCCGCCCTGGAAGTCGCTGCGGCTCCCGCCGGCGACGACATACTGGTCGCTGACCGGGTAGCCGAGACGGCCGGTCTCCCATCCGAGCGACGCCCACCGGGCCCGGATGGCGCCCTGCACGTCGTGCGCCCCGGTTGCCGGGGACCAGTAGACCGACCCGTGCTGGAAGTGGTTGAAGCGCCCACGGCCGTCCGGGGTCGGCGTCTCGTCGGTGACGGGATAGCCCAGCGCGCTCTTCTCCCAGCCCATCGCCGCCCAGCGTTGCCGGATCGCGCCCCACACGCCGGCGGCCGGCGTCGACGGCGACCAGTACACCGACCCGCGCTCGAAGTGGTTGTAGCGGCCGGCACCGTCGGGCGCCGTGCGCTCGTCGGTGACGGGGTAGCCGAGCGGGCCGAGCTCCCACCGCAGCCGCTGCCACGCGGCGCGGATGCTGCCGTGCACCTCCCACGCACCCGTGGACGGCGTCCAGTACACCGAGCCCCGCTCGAAGTGGTTGTAGCGGCCGCGCCCATCGGGCGTGGTCATCTCGTCGGTCACCGGGTAGCCCAGCACGCCGCCCTCCCACCGGTGGCGCCCGTAGTGTTGGAGGATCGCGCCGTGCGTCTCGTGCGCACCCTGCGCGGCGGTCCAGTAGATGTTGCCGCGCTGGTAGGGCCGGAACCGGCCACCGACCAGCTGCGCCTCGGGAGCGATCGGTGAGCCGAGCAGGCCGCCTGCGCCGCCCAGTTGAAGCCACTTCGTGTCGATGGGGCTGACGAGGTCGAACCAGCTGCTGCGGATGCCGGCGGCGCGTCGGAACGCCTCGCCGCTGATGTCGACGGTGCGGGCGTCGCCGACGAGCCGGACGGTGAGGACGCGGCCTCCCCACTCGCCGTTCCCGTCACGCCGCAGGATGCGCACCTCCCGCAGCGTCCCGGTGCTGTGCGCCTGCTCCAGGCGGCTCACCGGCACCGACACGCCCGTCCAGCGGTGCACCTCCGACCGGTTGACCGCGGCAGCGCCGACGCCGTCGTAGGGGTCCGCCTTGGCCACGAACGGCCCGCCGTTCGCGACCGTCCACCCGCCGTTCGAGGCCGAGAACTCGGTGCGCAGGACCGATCCGCCGTAGCGCAGCACCTGCCGGCTGGTGGCGGCCACGGCGTCGTTGGTGCGCGCCGCCTCGCTGGTGACGCCTCCGTAGACCTGGCAGGCGATGGTGTCGACGACGTCGTACAGGCCGGTCGCCGGGTAGGTGCTCGGCTGCGGGCACGGCTGCAGGCCGTAGGAGCGCGCGGCCACCGCCTGCGCGCGCAGCGCCTGCTCGTGCCACGACGCCGGCATCTCCGCCGCGACGACCCCGCGCACGTAGTCGTCGATGGAGACGGTGTTCACGACGTACAGCGGCTTGGCCGCCTGCCCGCTGCGCGAGGCCGTGAGGTGGCCCCGGTACTGCCGCACACCGGTCGGCAGGTGGAGGTCGACGACACCACCGGTCACGTGCATCCGCACGCTGCCCGCAGTGGCGTTGACGACGCCGACCCAGGTACTGCCCTGGAGCCCCTCGATGTGGATCAGCGTGCCGTGCACGCGGGCGCGCACTCGCGACACCGTCGGGTTGGCGCCCAGGTCGTACGACCTGCCGTCCGCGGTCACGACCAGACCCGGGACGTTGGTCACCGTCATGTCGGCGTCGTCGGCGGTGATCAGCACCCGCCGCTCGGCCCCGTCCGCGGTGCCGAGCACGGCGCCGACGTAGTAGTGCCCGAGGATCTGCGAGTGGTTGAGCCCCTGCAGGCCGGCGCCGTGCGCGCCGTACTGGCTCATGCCGCGGCCGTGGCCGAAGCCGCGGCCGTCCAGGAGGAGCATGCCGTCCGGCGGGCGCCCTGCCACGTCGCCGGCGTGCGCCGGCTGCCCACCGCCCGTGACCGCAGCGACGGCGAGCAAGGTCACGGCGAGAGCGACCAGGCTCGAGCGCCGGCGGGCCCCGGCGGTCACCAGGCCCACCGGACGGTCGTCGCACGCGTCGTGCTGTCCCAGGTGATCGAGCCGCCCTGGAAGTCGCTGCGCCGCCCACCGGGCACCGCGTACTCGTCGCTGACCGGGTAGCCCAGCCGGCCGGTCTCCCAGCCGAGCTCGGCCCACCGAGACCGGATCCCGCCGTGCACCTCGTGGGCCCCCGTCAACGGCGACCAGTACACCGACCCGCGCTGGAAGTGGTTGTACCGACCCACCCCGTCCGGCGTCGTCCGCTGCCCGGTCACCGGGTAGCCCAGCACGCCCTGCTCCCAGCCCACGCGCGCCCACGCGTCACGCAGCGGCCGCTGCACCTCCCACGCCCCGGTCGTCGGCGACCAGTACACCGACCCGCGCTGGAAGTGGTTGTACCGGCCCACGCCGTCCGGGGTCCGCAGCTCGTCGGTGGTCGGGAAGCCCAGCGGCCCCGCCTCCCACCGCAGCTGCGCCCACCGGTGCCGGATCGACCCCAGCACCACTGACGCCGGCGTCACCGGCGACCAGTACACCGACCCGCGCTCGAAGTGGTTGTACTGCCCGACGCCGTTCGGCGTGGGCAGCTCGTCCGTGACCGGGTACCCCAGCGGGCCCGCCTCCCACCGCCAGCGCGCCCAGGCCTCGCGGATGGACCCTCGGACGGCCCGGGCGCCGGTGCCGGCGGACCAGTAGACCGAGCCGCGGTCGAAGTGGTTGTAGCGCCCTCTGCGGTCCGGCGTCGGGAGCTCGTCGGTCGAGGGCCACCCGAGCACGCCGCCCTCCCCGCCGTGCTGCCGCCACCGGGAGTGGATGGACCCCTGCACGGCGCGGGCGCCACGAGACGATGCCCACAGCACCGAACCGCCGTCGAAGCCCGACCAGCGACCCGCGCCATCGGCGGTGCTCGCTTCCTCCGTGACCGGCGCACCGAGCGGCCCGTCCTCGCGGCCCAGCCCGCTCCACCGCGACGAGATGGCGCCCTGCACCACGCGGGCGCCACGGCCGGGCACCCAGGAGATGACCCCGTGCTCGAAGGTGCTCGCAGCGCCGGTGCGCACCACCGTCTCGTCGGTGAGCGGGAAGCCGAGCGGTCCGGCCGCCGCGCCGGCTGCCCGGTAGCGCCCGAGGATCTCGCCGTGCACCTCGTAGGCGCCGCTGTCCTTGCTCCAGTAGATGTCGCCGGAGCGGTAGGCGCGGTAGCGGCCGTCGGAGATCGAGCGCTCGACGTTCACGGCCGGACCGAGCAGGCCCGTGTCGCCGCCGAGGTACTGGTGCTTGCTGTCGATGGGCGACACGTTCTGCTGCGCGATGATGTCGGCGGCGGCGCGGCGGATCTCGGGCAGCCGCCCGTAGCCGAGATCACCGGGGCAGGCGGTGGCGTTCGTGTCCCGGTGGCCGGCGACGACCGGCACCTGCACCGACGTGCCGGCGGGGTACCGCGAGGTGCTCCCGCCGGCGGACACCAGCGTCGTCGTCCCGAGCGGGTCACGCGCGTACATCGACAGCTTCCAGGCCACGAGGCGCTGGACCGCGGTCAGCGTCGCGGCCGGCGGCTGGACCGTGGAGAACGTGCCGATCATCGCCACACCGACCGTGTACCTGTTGAAGCCGCCCGCGTGCGCGCCCAGCACCGGCTTGCGGATGCCGCCGTAGCGGCCCTCGTAGATCTGCCCGAACCGGTCGACGAGGAAGTTGTAGCCGATGTCGGACCAACCCAGCGCCTTGGTGTGGTACGCGTAGATCGACCGGACCTGCGCGGCCGCGTCGTTGCTGGAGTACGCGTTCGACGTCGCGGTGTGGTGCAGGTAGGCCGCCTTCACCGTCGTGGAGTAGCTCGGCGCGGACGTTCTCAGCGACTCGTCGGCACCCCACCCGGCGCGGGAGACCACCGCGGGCTGGGGAGTGTCGGCGGTGGCGACGTCGCGAGGGACGAGGGGGCCGCTGTCCGCCGGTGACGTGCCGGGCTCGACGAGGTGAACCTGGACGTCACGCGGCGAGCGGCCCGACGGGGCGTGGACGCGGAGCTGCACGCCGTCGGAGGGCCCCGCCCAGAGCGGCTCCGTGCCGGCCCGCCGGGCCGCCTGCGCCTCGGCCGTGCCGTCGTCGGGCGCGGCGTCGAGGGGCGGCAGCGCCGTCCAGGCGGTCCAGCTGCCGCCAGTACGCGTCCGCACGGCGACCTCGACGGCGTCGTCGGCACCAGTCTCGTCCCACGTCACGCCGAGGCTGCGGAAGCCCTGGGTGCGCCGCTGCGGACCCAGCACCACCAGCGCGGCCGCGCCGGACGGCGACGGACCGGCAGCGGCGTCGCCGCCCTCCGGTGCCATCGCCGCGTCGAGCGCACCCGCCTGCTCGAGCGCCCGCCGGTCGACACCGGCCTCGGCAAGCGTGGCCAGCTTCGGCGGGACCGGCCGCGGCGACGGCGCCGACGGCGTGGTGACGGGCAAGGCCAGCAGTGCAGGAACGGCGAGCGACAGCAGGGCCGCAGAGGGGAGGCGACGCACCCGAACTCCCGGACGATGATCGGGCCACGCGCGACGAGCCGACACCGTGTGACTCGTGTGAATTCTGTGACGCGTGGGAACGGACAGCTCACCGTACGCCAGCGGGCGGCCCCTGTCAGCGGAACGAGACGGGCTCGGCTGCCGTCGCGGCAGGCCGTCGTCAGACGATCCGCGTCGTCCGGGACCGCGAGTCCCAGATGATCGAGCCGCGCTCGAAGTCGGTGCGCCGGCCGTTGGAGACCGCGTACTCGTCGCTCACCGGGTAGCCCAGCGGGCCGAGCTCCCAGCCGGTGGCCGCCCAGGCGTCGCGGATGGCGCCACGGACCTCGTGCGGCCCGGTCTTCGGGGTCCAGTAGATCGAGCCGCGCTGGAAGTGGTTGTAGCGGCCCTTGCGGTCGGGGGTCACCATCTCGCCGGTGACCGGGTAGCCGATCGCGCTGCGCTCCCAGCCGAGCTGCGACCACTTCGACCGGATGCTGCCGAACACCTCGTGGGCACCGGTACCACGGGTCCAGTAGACGGAGCCCCGCTCGAAGTGGTTGAACCGGCCCTTGCCGTCCGGGGTGGGCAGCTCGTGAGTGAGCGGGTAGCCCAGAACGCTGTTCTCCCAACCCAGGCGGGCCCAGGTGTTGCGGATGGCGCCGCGGACCTCACGCGCCCCGGTGGTCGGGGTCCAGTAGAGCGACCCGCGCTCGAAGTGGTTGAACCGCCCCCGCCGGTCGGGCGTGCCGAGCTCGTCGGTGCGCGGCCAGCCCAGCGCGCTCCGCTCCCAGCCGAGGGCGGCCCACTCGCCGCGGATGGCGCCCCGCACCTCGAACGGCGCGGAGCCGCTCTTCTGGTACAGCGAGCCGACCTGGTAGTGGCGGAACCGGCCGTCGGGCAGCGCGAGCTCAGCGCTGGTCGGCAGCCCGAGGACCGAGGCGAGCGTCGCGTACTTGCGGTCGATGTCGGTCTGCCTCGCCACGGCAGGCTTGCGGAAGACCTGCGTCACCCACAGCCGGCCGCCCGACCACACCGTGCCGACGCCGACCTCGGTGAACGTCGTGCTGAGGATGTTGGCGCGGTGGCCCGGGCTGGCCATGAGTGCGTCGTGGATCGAAGCGACGCTGCCGCCGTAGCCGACGTTCTCACCGAGCGCGACCCAGTTCGTCACCTCGGTCGCCAGGTTCGGGTTGTGGTAGAGCGTGTTGCTCGAGGCCATGCGCTGGGAGTGCGCCGTCGCGTTGGTCGTGAGGTCGCCGGCGACGACGAGACCGGCCAGGCCGGCCGCCGCACGCGCGTTGTTCAGCCGGGCGACGAAGTCGGCGTCCTCGGCCGCACCGGCGTGCGCCGCGGGTGCCAGCGGCAGGCCGGTGAGCAGCAGGAGGGTCAGCACGGCGAGGACGGCGGCCCGCAGCGTCAGCCGAGGCGTCGTCGTGGTCATGTGGAACTCCCCCGGTGGCGGTTCGGTGTGGACGCGGGATCACGCGCTCAGGTACCTGTCTCGACCGCAGGGCCCGAGGGCTTGAGCCGCCTCCGCTCCGAGCACCCGGCGCGGTCCGCCGGCGAACACTGCGGCTAACCTTCGCGCCGTCCGACGAGGAGGTGCCGTGCTCCGCTCACTCGCGCATCGCGCCATCCGGGTCGACACCGCCGTCCACCGGGCGGTGCGCGGACGCGCTACCGCGCCACCGGTGGTCTCCGGCGCCCGGGCGCTGTCGGTCTTCGGCGAGCACGCGCTGGGCTGGGTGGTGGTGGGCGCCACGGCCGCCGCTCTCGACCATCGACGACGGGCGGCCTGGTCCCGGGCGGTGGTCTCGGTGCTCGCCGCGCACGCCGCCGGCGTCGTGGTGAAGCGCGCGGTGCGGCGGCAGCGACCCCTGCTCGCAGACCTGCCCCACCTCGGCCGCACACCGAGCGCGCTGTCGTTCCCGAGCGCGCACGCCTCGTCGACGTTCGCGGCGGCCGCTGCCTACGCTCCGCTGGCCCCCGGCGTGCCCTGGCGCACGACCGCCGTGGCGATGGGCGTGTCGCGCGTGCTCCTCGGCGTGCACTATCCCAGCGACGTGCTGGCCGGGGCCCTGCTCGGCACGGCGGTCGGTCGAGCCTCACGAGCCGCCGTCGCGACCGCGGAGCGCGCCGTCGAGGGCTGAGTCGACCGCGCGCCCGGCGCGTCGACATGCGCTGGTCGGTATCCTCGTCGCGGTCGCCGCGGGTCGTTGCCGAGCACGCCTGCCCTGCGCGCCACCCCACCGCCGAGGAGACGTCCAGCTGTGAGCGAGCGCCCCGAGGGAGCAGGCGAGCGGCCCTCGGGCTCGGTCCGTCCCCCCGTGGCCGGGCGGCCCGGCGTGGCTGGAGCGTCAGGCTCCGCGTCCCCCAGCCGACCGACCCGACCGACCCGACCAGCCCGACCAGCCCGACCAGCCCGACCGGCCCGACCGGTGCCCCCGCCTCAGCGGCGGCGCAGCGCTCCGGCGGCCGCCGGCGCCGTCCCCGGCAAGCACGCCCGACCGGCACGGCCGGCGTCCCCCGTGCCGGCCGCGGGATCCGGCAGCGAGCGGCCACGGCCGCCGCGGGGGCGTCGAGTGGCGCGCGCCCTCAGCTGGATCGCCGTGACGACGTCCGCGGTGGTCCTGCTGGCGGCCGGTGCCGGATGGGCGCTGCTGCAGCGCTACGACGGCAACATCGACCGCATCGGAGGGGCGCTGGGGCTCAGCGGCGTCGACCGGCCGGCGGACGGCTCGCGCGAGAGCACGACGTTCCTGCTGGTCGGTTCCGACTCCCGCGACGGACTGGCCCCTGGCGAGGGGACGCAGGGACGGGGAGACTCGTTCGTCACCGGCCAGCGCGCAGACACGATCATCCTCGCGCACCTGTTCGCCGACAGCGAGGCTGCGCAGCTGGTGAGCGTGCCCCGCGACGCCTACGTGACCATCCCGGCGCACCGGGACCCCTCGACCGGCGACGTCGTCGAGGAGCGCACCGGCAAGATCAACAGCTCCTTCCACGACGGCGGCCCGCCGCTGCTGGTCGCCACCGTCGAGCGGATGAGCGGTGTGCGCGTCGACCACTACGTGCAGGTCGACTTCACCGGCTTCAAGGCGATGGTCGACCAGCTCGGCGGCGTGGAGGTCTGCCTCTCGGAGCCGGCGCGCGAACCGGACTCGGGCATCGACCTGCCCGCCGGGCGGCAGGTCGTCGCGGGTGATCAGGCGCTGGCGTTCGTGCGTCAGCGCAAGGGCCTGCCGCGTGGAGACATCGACCGGATCCGGCGACAGCAGCAGTTCATGGGGGCGGTGGTGCGCAAGACGCTCTCTGCCGGGACACTGCTGAACCCGTTGAAGCTCAACGGCTTCCTCGATGCCGCCACCGACTCGCTGCAGGTCGACGAGGACCTGGAGCTGTCGGACCTGCGCGACCTCGCCCTGCGCATGCGCGGCGCCGACGCCGGCGCGGTGACCTTCTCGACCGTCCCCGTCGCCGACACGGCGGCCCGGCGCGGCGGCGAGTCCGTCGTGCTCCTCGACGAGCCGGCGACCGTGGAGCTGTTCGACCGCATCCGTCGCGACCTGCCGCCGGGCGCCCCCGACCCGGAGGCGGAACCGGTCGACGACCGACCTCTGACCGTGGAGCCGGAGGAGGTGACCGTGAGGGTGTTCAACGGCACCAGCCGAAGCGGCCTCGGAGGGGACGTCACCCGTGCTCTCGAGGACCTCGGTTTCGGCGTCGCGGGTCCGCCCGACAACCGGGAGAGCAGCACGGCCGCCACGGTGGTGCTGCACGGGCGCGGCGAGCTCGAGTCGGCGCGCACCGTCGCGGCAGCCATCCCCGGCGCCCGCGTGCAGCTGGACCCCTCGCTGGACGGCACGGTCGAGGTCGTCGTCGGCGCCTCGTACACCGGCGTGGTGGTCCCGGGAGTGGGGTCGCCCGCGCCCGCAGCTCCCACGCCACCGGCTGCCGAGCAGCCGGTGCTCACCGCTGCGGACGACGTCTGCGGCCTGTGACGCCGCCACTGGTCACGTGACCACGGACCTGACGCGCTGGACGGCGGGGCTGGCGGGCGACCGCGACCCAGCACAGCCGCTCCTGACGCTGCTCACCCGCGACAGCCGGGTGGAGCTCTCGGGCGCCACCGTGGCCAACTGGGTGGCCAAGAACGCCAACCTGCTCGTGGACGGGCTGGGTGCTCCGGCGAGCGTGGGTCTTCTGCTCCCGCTGCACTGGCACCTCCCCTGCCTGCTGCTCGCCGGTGTGACGGCCGGGGCCACGGTCGTCGTGGCAGACGGTCCGCAGCACCTCGCCGGGTGCGACGTCGCGTTCACGACCGCCGACCAAGCCGGCGCCGCGCTGGACGCCGGGGTCGACGAGGTGATGGTCGTGTCGACCCACCCGCTGGGTGCGGCGGGGCCGCCGGTGCCGCCGCCGCTCGGCGACCACGCGCGCGACGTGCCCGGTCACGGCGACAGGTGGACCGGCCCGTCGGCCACGTCCTGGGACATCACCGCCGGGGGCCGGCCGGTGGCGCCGTCCGACACGGGGACCGGCCCGCAGGACCGGGTGCTCGTCACTGGTGGCGTCACCGACGTCGCGCCGCTCGCCGCCGTGCTCGGCTCCCTGCGCGACGGCGCAGGGCTGTTGCTCTCTCCGCGTGCGGAGCAGGTCGACCTGGCCGCCGCCGTCGGCGTGGAGCGGCTCACCGCGTGCATCGGCACGGACGTCGCGGGGCTGCGCCGCCTCGACGCCTGACCGTCCGGTCGACCCCCGCGACGGACCGTCAGGCCCGCCCTGACAGCACCTGCCGTGCCATCACCATGCGCTGCACCTGGTTCGTGCCCTCGTAGATCTGGGTGATCTTGGCGTCGCGCATCATCCGCTCGACCGGGAAGTCCTTCGTGTAGCCGTAGCCGCCGAGCAGCTGCACGGCGTTCGTCGTGACCTCCATCGCGGTGTCCGACGCGAAGGTCTTCGAGGCGCTCGACAGGAACGTGAGGTCAGGGTCGCCGCGCTCTGCGCTGGCGTTCGCGGCGTAGACGAGGTGCCGCGCGGCGGCGACCTTCATCGCCATGTCCGCGAGCTTGAACTGCACGCCCTGGAAGTCGCTGACCGGCTTGCCGAACTGCTGCCGCTCCTTGGTGTAGGCGACGGCGGTGTCGAGCGCGCCCTGCGCGATGCCGACGGCCTGCGCACCGATCATCGAGCGGGTGTGATCGAGCGTCTTGAGGGTGGTGATGAAGCCGGTGCCCTCCTCGCCGATCATCCGGTCGGCCGGGATGCGGACGTCGTCGAAGAAGACCTCGCTGGTCGGGGAGCCCTTGATGCCGAGCTTCTTCTCCGGCGGCGCGACCGACAGGCCGGGGTCGTCCTTGTGCACGACGAACGCCGAGATGCCCTTGGCGCCCTTGTCCGGGTCGGTGACGGCCATGACCGTGAAGTGCGTGTTCACCGCCGCGCCAGTGATCCACATCTTCGAGCCGTTCAGCACGAACGAGTCGCCGTCGCGCACCGCGCGCGTCTTCATCGACGCGGCGTCGGAGCCGGCCTCCCGCTCCGACAGCGCGTAGGAGAACGTCGCCTCTCCCGAGGCCACCAGCGGCAGGTAGCGCGACTTGAGCTCCTCGCTGCCCGACAGGATCAGGCCCATCGTGCCGAGCTTGTTGCCCGCGACGATCAGGCTCGACGAGGCGCAGACCCGTGCGATCTCCTCGACGACGATCGAGTGCGCGATCCGGTCCGCGCCGGCGCCGCCGTACTGCTCGGGCACGTGGATGGCCAGCAGGTCAGCGCGCTTGAGCTCCTCGTGGACGTCCCACGGGTACTCCGCCTTGTCGTCGATCTCCGCGGCGCGCGGCGCGATCTTGTCCTCGGCGAGCTCGCGCACCGCCTTGCGGAGCAGCGTGTGCTCCTCGGTCAGGGAGTACAGGGAGTACGACGTGTCCACGCGACGATCGTAGGTCCGGCAGCACGAGGCGTCGCGACGTGCTCGCGGCTGCTGCCCTAGCCTGCCGCGCATGACCCCGACCGCACAGCCGTCGTCGGACCGGCCCCGCCTGGCGGTGGTGGGCACCGGCTACCTGGGTGCCACCCACGCGGTGTGCATGGCGTCGCTGGGCTACGACGTCATCGGCCTGGACGTCGACGCGCGCAAGGTCGAGGCGCTGTCGTCGGGCCGCGTGCCGTTCTTCGAGCCGGGGCTGGGCGAGCTGCTCACCGAGCAGCTGGCGTCGGGGCGGCTGCGCTTCACGACCTCGTTCGAGGAGGCCGGGGCGTTCGCCGACGTGCACTTCGTCTGCGTGGGGACGCCGCAGAAGAAGGGCGAGTTCGCCGCCGACATGACCTACGTCGACGCCGCGTTCACCGCGCTGCTGCCGCACGTGCGCGACGGCGCGCTGCTGGTCGGCAAGTCGACGGTGCCGGTCGGCACGGCCGAGCGGCTCGCGGACCAGATCACCGCGCAGCGCGGCGACGCCGTCGGGCTGGCGTGGAACCCGGAGTTCCTGCGCGAGGGCTTCGCGGTCAAGGACACCCTGCACCCCGACCGGCTGGTGTTCGGCGTGCCGGCCGGCGCGGCCGGGAAGCGGGCCGAGTCGCTGCTGCGTGCGGCGTTCGCCCCGGTGATTCGCCCGTCGGCGCCGGTCGGGGACTGGGACGGCGCGCCGGTGGTGGTCACCGACTTCGCCACGGCGCAGCTGGTCAAGGTCGCCGCGAACGCCTTCCTGGCGACCAAGATCTCCTTCATCAACGCGATGGCCGAGGTGTGCGAGAGCACCGGCGGTGACGTGAAGATGCTCAGCCTGGCGCTGAGCTACGACGCCCGCATCGGCGGGCGGTTCCTGCACGCCGGCCTGGGCTTCGGCGGCGGCTGCCTGCCCAAGGACATCCGGGCGTTCATGGCCCGCGCCGGTGAGCTCGGCGTCGACCAGGCGCTGAGCTTCCTCAAGGAGGTCGACGCCATCAACATGCGGCGCCGGACGCGGATGGTCGACCTGGCCCGCGAGGAGCTCAACGGCGGCTTCGGCGGCATGCGGGTGGCGGTGCTCGGCGCGGCGTTCAAGCCCAACAGCGACGACATCCGCGACAGCCCGGCGCTCGACGTCGCCGCCAGCATCCAGCGCCAGGGCGCCGCCGTCACGGTCTACGACCCGGCCGCGATGGACAACGCCAAGGTCATGCACCCGGAGCTCGGCTACCGCGACAGCGCGATCGACGCCGCCAAGGGCGTCGACCTCGTCCTGCACCTGACCGAGTGGCAGGAGTTCCGCGACATGGACCCCGCCGAGCTGGGCGAGGTCGTCGAGGCCCGCCGCATCCTCGACGGCCGCAACGCGCTCGACCCCGAGCAGTGGCGCGCCGCCGGCTGGACCTACCGCGCCCTCGGGCGGCCCTAGCCGGTCGCGCGACGGCCTGGTCGAGGGCGCCGGGCCGCATCTGTCGACCGGCAGTCCAAGATCTTCTGCAGTTCCGACACGTCCTGACGTGACGGAACTGCAGAAGATCTTGTCGCGCGCTGGAGCGGCGCCGACTGGGGCCGCAGCCCGGCCAGGTGGAGGCCGACCTCAGGCGGCACCTCACCGGCGACCGGCCGGTCCAGCAGGCGCCGCCCGCTGGCGTCACCAGGACACCGCGCGCGAGCGGCCGGATCCCGGCCACGAGCGCTCGGTGTGCGGCGCACGCCCTGGGTACACCGACCGGCAGCCGAAACCGGGAGGAACCGTGCCGTACGGGGACCGCGAGACCGTCGACAAGCTGCTCGGGATGCACACCTGGGCGGTGGTCGGGTTGTCCGACGACCCGTCGCGGGCGGCCTGGGGCGTCGCCGCCTTCCTGCAGGCGCAGGGCAAGCGGATCGTGCCGGTGCACCCCCGCGCCGAGACCGTGCACGGCGAGCGGGGCTACGCGCGGCTCGCCGACGTGCCGTTCGACATCGACGTCGTCGACCTGTTCGT
The DNA here is from genome assembly GCA_046565705.1 of Actinomycetes bacterium. Lineage (GTDB taxonomy): Bacteria > Actinomycetota > Actinomycetes > Mycobacteriales > SCTD01 > DATLGD01. Next base: position 12,257 of record JBKHYE010000018.1, on the reverse strand, counting down.
GCGCTCGGAGCTGGCCGGGCCGGTCGTCGACGAGGCGGTCGAGAAGGGCGCCTCGGGCGTGTGGATGCAGCTCGGCGTCGTCGACACCGCAGCCGCGGCACGCGCCGAGGCCGCCGGTGTGCTGGTGGTCATGGACCGCTGCCCGAAGCTGGAGTGGCGCGGCTGGTGACGCGCGGACGGCGACGGCCCGCCATCCCCACGGGGTGACGGGCCGGAGGAGGCGAGGTCGGGTCAGCCGCTCGTGTCGCTCTCGGTCTCGGTCTCGGTGCCGGTCTCCGTCTCGGTCTCCGTGCCGGCGTCCTCCTCGGTGGTCTCGCCCTCGCCACCGGTGCCGCCGCCGTCGGTGATGCCGGTGCTGCCGCCGTCGTCCTCCTCGACGACCGTCGCGCCGTCGTCGTCGTCCTCGACGGTGCAGCCGCCGAGGACCGCCGTCAGGGCGAACGCCGTCGCCGCCGTGCCGAGTGCTGCGCGTCGCATGCCTGCTCCTCGCGTCGGGGTCACTGTCCGCGAGATCCACTACCCCGCTCCGCGCCGCCTACAGACGCGAGGAATGTGGCGCCGTGCACGTCGTGGCGCTGTTCAGCGAGCGAGCCGCTCCTGCAGCGCGGCGTCCTTGGCGCGCGCCGTGTCGGCGAGCCCGGCCTGGAACCGCTCGACCCGGGCCCGCAGGTCCGCGTCGGCCGCGGCGAGGACGCGCACCGCCAGCAGGCCGGCGTTGCGTCCGCCGCCCACCGACACCGTCGCGACCGGCACGCCGGCCGGCATCTGCACGATCGACAGCAGCGAGTCGAGCCCGTCGAGGTGCCTCAGCGGCACGGGGACGCCGATGACCGGCAGCGGCGTGGCAGAGGCGACCATGCCGGGCAGATGCGCCGCTCCCCCGGCTCCGGCGATGACGACCCGCAGACCGCGACCGGCTGCCTCCGACGCCCAGCGCAGCATGTCGTGCGGCGTGCGGTGCGCACTGACGACGTGCGCCTCGAAGGGGATGTCGAACTCGGCGAGCGCCTGCGCCGCCGGCTCCATGACCGGCCAGTCGCTGTCGCTGCCCATGACGATGCCGACCACCGGGTCTGCCGCGCTCATCGCAGGTCCTCCTCCGCCGGCTCGGGCAGCCACTGCCCGTGCCGGAGCCAGTGCGCGCCCTCGCGGGCCCGGCGCCGGACGGCGTCGAGGGTCTCACCGGCGGCGGCGAGCGCGGTGACGTGCCCGATCTTGCGGCCGGGCCGGATGGCCTTGCCGTACAGGTGCACCTTCAGGGCCGGGTCGCGGGCGAGCAGCAGGTGCAGCCGCTCGTCGAGCCCGCGCTCGCCCGGGTCGTGGCCGCCGAGCACGTTCGCCATGACGACCCACGGCGCGGTCAGCGCGGTGGCGCCGAGCGGGTAGTCGAGCACCGCGCGCAGGTGCTGCTCGAACTGCGACGTCCGCGCGCCCTCGATCGTCCAGTGCGCCGAGTTGTGCGGGCGCATGGCCAGCTCGTTGACCTGCACCGAGCCGTCCTCGAGCTCGAACAGCTCGACGGCGAGCACGCCGACGACGTCGAGCTCGTCGGCCAGCCGCAGCGCCATCGACTGGGCCTGCAGCGCCAGCTCCTCCGGCAGGTCCGGCGCCGGCGCGACGACCTCGACGCAGATGCCGTCGCGCTGCACCGTCTCGACGACCGGCCACGCCGCGGCCTGGCCGTACGGCGAGCGCGCGACGACCGCCGCCAGCTCGCGCCGCCGCGGCACCTTCTCCTCCGCGAGCAGGCGGACGCCGCTGCGCAGCACCTCGTCCGCCGCGTCCAGGTCGTCGACGACCCAGACGCCCTTGCCGTCGTAGCCGCCGGTCGCGGCCTTCAGGACCAGCGGCCAGCCGACGTGCCGGCCGAAGCCCTCGAGGTCGCGGGCGGTCGCGACCGGCGCGAACGGCGGCACGGGCACACCGAGGCCGACGAGCCGCTCGCGCATGACGAGCTTGTCCTGCGCGTGTCGCAGCGCGGCCGACGACGGGTGCACGGCGTGGTCCTGCTCGAGCGCCTCGATCAGGGGTCCGGGCACGTGCTCGTGGTCGAACGTGACGACCTCGCAGGCGTCGGCGAACGCGCGCAGGTCGTCCAGCGAGTCGTGCGACCCGACGCTCACGCCGTTCGCGACGAGCGCCGCGCTGTCGTGCGTCGCGTCGGCGAGCACCCGCAGCGACAGCCCGAGCGAGATGGCGGCCTGGTGGGTCATCCGCGACAGCTGCCCGCCGCCGACCATGCCGACCACAGGGAGCCCCATCGCGCCGCGTCGGACCTCCCGGGCTGCCACGAGCGCCGAGGCTAGCGGGCCGGTCGAGCGGGCACGGCCCGGCCGAGCCACGGCTGCGCGGTCACCGCACCGACGGCGACGTCCCGAGCAGCCGAACGCCCAGCCGGGCGATCTCCTCCTCGGTGACGCCGAGGGCCAGCGCCATGCCGTGCGGCCCGCCGTACGCCGTGTCGACGTGGTCGAGGAAGCCCTCCATCGACGCAGCCCGCGGCGTGATGTCGTCGACCGAGACGCCGGCCAGGCTGGGCCCGTACACGTCGGTCGACTGCAGCCGGGCGAGGATCCGGTCGGCCCGCTCGGCGCTGCGCAGGTAGTCGGCGAGCACGGCGTCGCGCGGGACGCCCACCAGCGACAGGGCCAGCGCGACGACGACGCCCGTGCGGTCCTTGCCGGCCGCGCAGTGCACGAGCGTCGTGCCGCTCTGGGGGTCGGCGAGCACTTTCAGCGCGGTGCCGAGGTTGGTGCGGGCAGCCTCGACGTAGCCGATGTAGTGGTCGGCGAGGTCCGTCGGGTCGCGGCGCTGGCGGGCCCGCTCCTCGAAGTCCGACAGCGACGGCAGCGCCTTCTCGGTCGTCGCGGCGTCGAGGGCCTGCGGCTCGTCGTGCTCGTTCACGACCGCCTGCTCGACGGCCCGCTCGACCTCGTCCACGTCCGGCTCGCCGTCCCACTCGGGGATGAGCGACAGCTGCACGTGCCGGACGGCCGAGCCGGCCAGCGGCGTGGGGCCGGCCAGGTGCACCTCGCCGGTGCTGCGCAGGTCGACGACGGTGCGGACGCCCAGCTCGCCGACCAGTCGGTCGACGTCGCGGGCGGACAGGTCCTGCAGGTTGTCGGCGCGCAGCAGCACCCCGGGACGCGTCGTGCGGCCGTCGACGGTGGGCAGTCCCCCGAGGTCGCGGGCGTTGACGGCGCCGTCGAGGTCGAGCCAGATCGGTGCGCGCACCCCGCTACAGGCCCAGCTCGCGCGCGATGAGCATGAGCTGCACCTCGCTGGTGCCCTCCCCGATCTCGAGGATCTTGCTGTCGCGGTACTGCCGGGCGACCGGGTACTCGTTCATGAAGCCGTAGCCGCCGTGCACCTGCGTCGCATCGCGCGCGTTGTCCATCGCGGCCTCCGACGACACGAGCTTGGCGATCGCCGCCTCCTTCTTGAACGGCAGGCCGGCGAGCATCTTCGCCGCGGCGTCGTAGTAGGCGGTGCGCGCCGCGTGGACGCGCGCCTCCATCCGCGCGATCTTGAACGCGATGGCCTGGTTCGCGCCGATCGGCCGGCCGAACGCCTCGCGCTCGCGCGCGTACTTGACGCTCTCGTCGACGCAGCCCTGCGCCGCACCCACCGCGAGCGCGCTGATGGCGACGCGGCCCTCGTCGAGGATCGACAGGAAGTTGGCGTAGCCGCGGCCGCGCGAGCCGAGCAGGTTCTCCTCCGGCACGCGGACGTCGTCGAAGGTCAGCGGGTGGGTGTCGGAGGCGTGCCAGCCGACCTTGCTGTACGCCGGCTCGGCGGTGAACCCGTCGATCGGCACCGGCACGAGGATCGAGCTGATCTCCTTCTTGCCGTCGGCGAGCTCGCCCGTGACGGCGGTGACGGTGACGAGCCGGGTGATGTCGGTGCCGCTGTTGGTGATGAACGCCTTGCTGCCGTTGATGACCCAGTGCCCGTCCTCGAGCCGCGCGGTCGTGCGCGTGCCGCCGGCGTCGCTGCCCGCACCCGGCTCGGTGAGCCCGAAGGCGCCGAGCGCCTCGCCGGAGCACAGCTGCGGCAGCCACTCCTGCTTCTGCTCCTCGCTGCCGAACCGGTAGACCGGCATCGCGCCGAGCGAGACCGCCGCCTCCAGCGTGATCGCCACGCTCTGGTCGACCCGCGCGAGCTCCTCGAGCGCCAGGCACAGCGCGAAGTAGTCGCCGCCCATGCCGCCCAGCTCCTCGGGGAACGGCAGGCCGAACAGCCCCATCTCGGCCATCTGCCGCACGACGTCGTACGGGAAGGTCTTGGTCTCGTCGTGGTGCGCGGCGACCGGTGCCACGACCTCACGGGCGAAGGCCTCCACCGTCTTGCGGAGCTGCTCCTGCTCCTCGGTGAGCCGGGTGTCGAGCACGTGGTTCCTCCTGTCTGCGACTGCGCATCGTCCCACGGACCCGTCCACCGGCACCGGTAGCCTGGATCCACGTGACGGTCCTCGCGAGGTTGCGCGCGCGCTTCGACGTCGTCGCCCGCGAGGCAGCCAAGTTCGGCACCGTGGGCGCCGTCTGCTACGTGGTCGACATCGGCGTCTACAACGCGCTCCACGTCGGACTGGGCGTCGGCCCGCTGACCAGCAAGGTCGTGTCGTCCGTCATCGCTGCGAGCTGCGCGTTCGTCGGCAACCGCCAGTGGTCGTTCCGGCACCGCGGCCGCACGCGGCACCTCGGCAACGAGTACCTGCTGTTCCTCGTGCTCAACGCGGTCGGCCTGGCGCTGGCGCTGCTGTGCCTCGGGTTCGGCTACTACGTCCTGGACATGCGCTCGACGCTGGCCAGCAACATCTGGGGCAACGTCATCGGGACCGGGCTCGGCACGGCGTTCCGGTTCTGGTCGTACCGCCGCTACCTCTGGGTGCACCCGGCTGCCGTCGTCACCGCCGCGGAGGACGGCGACGTCGCGGCGGCCGCCGCGGTGGACCTCGCCCACGTCGAGGGACCGACGAGCCCGGAGGGCGACCGCTCGGGGAGCTGACTCGTGCGCAGTGCTCCGCCCGCTCGGGCGGCCCAGACGGCGGGTCGGTCCGGTCAGTCGACCTGGCCCAGCGCCCGCACCGCGACGAGCGCGAGCAGCAGCACGCCGATGCCGAGCGCCGCAACCATGCGGACGGGCAGCGTGCGCACCGGCAGGACGACCGCAGCGGTGAACAGCGCGGCCAGCATCCCCGTGGCACCCGTCGCGGCACCGACGAGGTCGCCGTCGTCGAAGCGGCGGTCGAGCCCCGCCCGCAGCGACAGCACGACCAGGCCGAGGTGACCCACGGCCAGCACCACCGCGAAGCCGGCGGCGCTCCGCCCGTCGCGTCCGTCGTCGGCCGCGCGCAGCAACCCGATCGCCGGTCGCAGCGCGAGCAGCGACGCCAGCAGCGCCGGCACGGTGACGACGGCGAAGACGATGAGCAGCGTGGTCAGCGTGGCGCGGTCCTCGACGACCAGCACGCCGAACGCGCCGAGCATCAGCAGGCAGGCCAGCACCAGCGTCGCGCCGGCGACCCGCCCGAGACCGCGCGGGTGCGAGCTGCCGGCCGTCACGCCGGCAGCTGCGCCTCGACCGCAGACCGCAGCGCCGGGTCGGCCGGGTCCACCAGCGGGCGGAACCGCCCGACGACCTCGCCGTCGGGCGACAGCAGCCACTTCTCGAAGTTCCACTGGACGTCGCCGGCCGAGCCGTCGGCGTCGGGCACCTGGACCAGCTCGGCGAACAGCGGGGCCCGGTCGTCGCCGTTGACGTCGGTCTTCGCGAGCATCGGGAAGGTGACGCCGTAGGTCGCCGAGCAGAACTCGGCGATCTGCTCGGCGCTGCCGGGCTCCTGGCCCTTGAACTGGTTGCACGGGACGCCGACCACGGTGAAGCCGCGCGGAGCGAGCTCCTCGTGCAGCTGCTCGAGACCCGCGTACTGCGGGGTCAGGCCGCACCGGCTGGCGACGTTGACGACGAGCGCCGCCTTGCCGCCGACGAGCGCACCGAGCGTCGTCCGCTCGCCGGCCAGCGTCTCGACCTCCAGGTCGTGCAGCGACAACGTGTCCTCCTCGGGTCGGCCCGCGCCCACGCTAGCCACCGCCGCGGCCGGCGTCGTCCTCGAGCCGCCGCAGGACGTACGGGGTGATCGACCGGTAGCCGCGCACCGACCGCTTGCGCAGCCGCCGCACCGCGAAGCCGTCGTCGAGGTGGCCGTGCTCGTCGAGGGCGTCGACGAGCGCCTTGTCGACCAGCACCGTGCGCGGCCGCGCCTGGTCGACGAGCCGGCTCGCGAGGTTGACCGGCTCGCCGAAGACGTCGCCGAGCCGCTCCAGCACCGGGCCGAGCGCGACGCCGGCGCGCACGTCGGGGAGCTCCTCGTCGGCGGCGTGCGCCGCGACCGTGTCGAGCGCGACCTCGACCGCGGCCAGCGGGTCGTCGGCGGCGAACATCACCTCGTCGCCGAGGGTCTTGACCACCCGGCCGCCGACGGACGCGACGCGCAGCGACGTCTCGCGCTCGAACCGCTCGAGCAGCCGCTCGAGCGTCGCGGCGTCCCACCGCCGGGTCGAGGCGGTGAAGTCGACGATGTCGACGAAGCCGACGGCGAGCGCGGCGCTGCCGCCGGCCGTCGCGGTCGCGAACGCGCGCGCCGTCGCCGCCGCGAACTGCCGGCGCCAGACGTGGACGACCAGCTGCTCGAGCCGGGGCAGCAGGTCGGCCGAGGAGTGCCGCGCCGTCTGGGTCGCCTCCTCCAGCGTCATGCCGGCGGCGAGCTCGCGGAACACGTCGACCTGCGCCTCGGCCATCCGGGCCAGCCCCTGCCCCATGGAGCGGGCGAGCACGAGCAGGGTGTCGGCGTCGACGAGGCCGCCGTCGCGCAGCTCGATCGCGGTGCGCAGCGCGTCGACGTCCCGCCGGGTGAACGCCTTCTCGCCGGCCGCCACGACCGGGAAGCCGAGCGCGTTCCAGATCGCGCGGGCCTCGAGCTCCGGCACGCCGGCCGCGGCGCTCACCTCGTCGCGGTCGAGCTCGCACGCCGCGCCGAGCAGCGCCTCCTCCAGGGGCTCCGGGGAGGTCGCGGGGTCGGGGCCGTCGGGCGCGGGCGGCATGCGGCGACCGTACTGGCGCGCAGGTGTCAGACCGCCCGAACAGGCGTACCGTCGACCGGGTGCGTCGCCAGACGACCTACCTCGCCCTCCGGGCCGGTGCCGGGGTGCTGTTCCTGGTCGCGTCGGTGGTGATCCCGCGGGGGGTGCCGGCGGCGCTGTGCGTCATGGCGGCCGGGCTGATCGCCGTGTTCTCGTGCTTCGGCATCACCGCCGGCGGTCCGGGTGAGCGGGCGGGCGCCGTGGCGCAGGAGCGCTGGCTCGAGGGCACCCGCCCGCCGCAGGGCGACTGGCCGCCGTTCGACCCGGACCGGGTCGTCGAGGGCACGCTGGTGGAGCCTCAGGAGCGCTGAGCGTCACCGCTCGTCCTCGTCCCAGCCGTGGTCCCGCCCGTCGTCCCAGCCGTCGTCCCGCCCGTGCTGCCACGTCGGCGGCAGCTCGTCGAGCAGGTCCTCGACGAGCCGAGCGACCCGGGTCGCGTGCGGCACGTCGCGCACGACGACGCCGCCCCGCTCGCCGACCGTGTCGAGGACGACGGTGCCGCTGCCCACCAGCCGCTGACCGAGCGACCGCTCGACCGACACGTCGGCCACCCGCGAGAGCGGCAGCGACCTCGTCGAGCGGCGCAGCAGGCCCTGCTCGACGACGACCCGGCGGTCGGTGACCTCCAGCACCGTGCCGAGCCAGCGCAGGTACGGCAGCGCCGCCCAGCGCACCACGACCGCGAGCGTCACCGCCGCCACGAGCGCGCGGCCGGGCCGCTGCCAGTCGCCCGCCGGCACCCGTGCCGCTGCGAACCCGGCGAGCGCCAGGGCGACATGCAGCACGAGCACCGGCACCGTGAGCACGCGCGCGTGCGGCCGCGTCCGGACGACGACGTCCTCGTCGTCCTGCTCCGCGGTGCGCCTCGCCACGCTCGCCAGTGTGCTGGCGTGCCGGCCCCCGGCGGCGCAGGTCAGCCGACAGGCGTGGCGTGGACGACGTCGCCCGCGGCGTAGGCCTCGCCGTCGACCACGAGGCGCCCGGCGTCGTCCACCTGCGTGGCGCGGCCGGTCGCCGGCGGTCGGCCCGGCAGCTCGACGCGCACGTCCCGGCCGATGGTGCTGCACAGCGCGCGGTAGCGCTCGCGGCCGCCGGCCGGGTCGGCGAGGACGTCCCGCAGCGCGCGCAGCACCGCGCGCAGGATGGTGTCGCGGTCCGCGGTCGCCGCGTCCTGCAGGCGGACCGACGTCGCGCCGGCGTGCGGCAGCTCGTCCTGGCGCGTCGTGACGTTCAGGCCGATGCCGAGCACGACGGCCCCCGGCGCCGGGACCTCGGCGAGCAGGCCGCACAGCTTGCGGCCGGCGATGATGACGTCGTTGGGCCACTTCAGGACGGCGTCGAGCTCGGCCTGCTCGCGCAGCGCGCTCGCGACCGCGAGCCCGCCGAGCAGCGGCAGCCAGGGCCACTGCGCCGCCGGCCAGTCCGGCCGCAAGAGGACCGAGAAGGTGAGCCCGGCGCGCGGCGGCGAGACCCACGAGCGGTCCAGGCGTCCGCGGCCGGCGGTCTGGTGCTCGGTGACCACGACCAGCCCGGCGGGCTCGCCGGCCCGTGCCCGCTCGGCCACCACGGCGTTCGTCGAGCCGACGGAGTCGAGCACCTCGATGCGCCAGCCGTCCGGCTCGAGCGCCCGCCGCAGCGCGTCCACCCGCAGGGGCGGCCGGTCGAGGTCGCCGTACGGGGAGGACACCCGTCCAGTGTGACGGAGCCCGCTCGCTAGCCTTCCCCCGTGACGACTGCAGCCGAGATCCCGGTGGACGAGGCCGACGGGCCGGACATCCACACCACCGCCGGCAAGCTCGAGGAGATCCGCCGCCGCAACGACGCGATGCGCCACGCGGGCTCCGACCGCGCGGTCGAGCGGCAGCACGCGATGGGCAAGATGACCGCCCGCGAGCGCATCGAGGCCTTCCTCGACGAGGGCTCGTTCGTCGAGACCGACGCCCTGGCCCGGCACCGCGCCCGCGACTTCGGCGTCGACAAGAACCGCCCGTTCGGCGACGGCGTCATCACCGGCTACGGCACGGTCGACGGCCGCCCGGTGTGCGTGTTCAGCCAGGACGCGACGGTGTTCGGCGGGTCGCTGGGCGAGGTCTACGGCGAGAAGATCGTCAAGATCATGGACCTCGCGCTGAAGACCGGCTGCCCGGTGGTCGGCCTCAACGACGGCGGCGGCGCGCGGATCCAGGAGGGGATCATGGGTCTCGCCCTCTACGGCGAGATCTTCTACCGCAACGTCATCGGCTCGGGCGTGGTGCCGCAGATCTCGCTGATCCTCGGCTCGTGCGCCGGCGGCGCCGTCTACTCCCCCGCCATCACCGACTTCACGCTGATGGTCGACGAGGGCTCGCACATGTTCATCACCGGACCGGACGTCATCAAGACGGTCACCGGCGAGGACATCGGCATGGAGGAGCTCGGCGGCGCGCGGGCGCACAACTCCAAGAGCGGCGTCGCGCACTTCATGTCGGCGAACGAGGAGGAGTGCCTCGAGCTGGCGAAGACGCTGCTGTCGTTCCTGCCGAGCAACAACCTCGAGGACCCGCCCGTCGTCGACGAGATCGACGCACTGACCGAGGACCCGCTGTACGAGCTCGACACCCTGGTGCCCGACAGCAACAACGCGCCCTACGACATCAAGACCGCCATCACCGCGGTGCTCGACGACGGCGACTTCCTCGAGGTGCAGGCGCTCTGGGCGCAGAACATCGTCTGCGGCTTCGGACGCGTCGAGGGCCGGTCGGTCGGCGTCGTCGCGAACCAGCCCATGTCGTTCGCCGGCACGCTCGACATCGACGCCTCGGAGAAGGCGGCGCGGTTCGTGCGCACCTGCGACGCCTTCAACGTGCCGATCCTGACCTTCGTCGACGTGCCGGGGTTCCTGCCGGGCGTCGGCCAGGAGCACGCCGGCATCATCCGGCGCGGCGCCAAGCTGCTGTACGCCTACGCCGAGGCGACCGTCCCGAAGGTCACCGTCATCACCCGCAAGGCCTACGGCGGCGCGTACGTCGTCATGGGGTCCAAGCACCTGCGCTCCGACGTCGAGCTGGCCTGGCCGACCGCGCAGGTGGCGGTGATGGGCGCGCAGGGCGCCGTCAACATCGTGCAGCGCCGCGCGCTCGCGGAGGCCGCCGAGAAGGGCGAGGACGTCGAGGCGCTGCGCGCGGCGTTCATCACCGAGTACGAGGACACCCTCGCCACGCCGTACATCGCCGCCGAGCGGGGCTTCGTCGACGCGGTGATCGAGCCGAACCAGACCCGGCAGGAGGTGGCCAAGGCGCTCCGGATCCTGCGCGGCAAGCGCGAGAGCCTGCCGCCGAAGAAGCACGGGAACATCCCGCTGTGAGCCGGCCCGTGCCGCCCCGCCGCCGCCACGCCCGCCCCCTTCCGATGATCAACAGGAACGCCACGCCGAGGGAGCGCGCGTGCTCTCGGCGTGGCGTCCCTGCTGATCACGGCCAGGTGCGCCGGTGACGGCCGAGGACGGCGACGCCGCGGCGCCGGCGCGGCCGCTGCTGCGCGTCGTCCGCGGGAACCCGACGGCCGAGGAGCTCGCGGCGCTGGTCGCCGTCGTCGCCGCCCGAGGGAGCGCTGAGCCGCCCCCGCCCGCGCCACCGTCGCGCTGGGCGTCGCGCGCCGCCGGGCTGCGGCGTCCGCTGTCGCCCGGGCCGGGCGCCTGGCGCGCCAGCGGCCTGCCCGCCCCCCCACTAGCCTGCCGTCCGCATCCACCCCTGTTCCAGGAGACGTCGTGCCGAAGCTGAGCAAGGTCCTCATCGCCAACCGCGGTGAGATCGCCGTCCGCGTGGCCCGCGCGTGCCGCGACGCCGGCCTGCAGAGCGTCGCGGTGTACGCCGAGCCCGACCGCGACGCCATGCACGTGCGTGTTGCCGACGAGGCCTACGCGCTGGGCGGCACGACGCCGGGCGACAGCTACCTGCGCATCGACAAGGTCATCGACGCCGTGAAGCAGTCGGGTGCCGACGCCGTGCACCCCGGCTACGGGTTCCTGTCCGAGAACGCCGAGTTCGCACAGGCGGTCATCGACGCCGGCGTCACCTGGATCGGCCCTCCGCCGGACGCGATCGCGGCGCTGGGCGACAAGACCACCGCCCGGCACATCGCGCTGAAGATCGGCGCACCGCTCGCGCCCGGCACCGCCGACCCGGTCAAGGGCGTCGACGAGGTGCTCGCGTTCGTCGAGGAGCACGGCCTGCCGATCGCCATCAAGGCGGCCTTCGGCGGCGGCGGCCGCGGCCTGAAGATCGCCACGAAGCAGGAGGAGATCGCCGAGCTGTACGAGTCGGCGGTCCGGGAGGCCGTCGCCGCGTTCGGCCGCGGCGAGTGCTTCGTCGAGCGCTACCTCGACAAGCCGCGCCACGTCGAGACGCAGGTGCTGGCCGACACGCACGGCAACGTCGTCGTCGTCGGCACCCGCGACTGCTCGCTGCAGCGCCGCTACCAGAAGGTCGTCGAGGAGGCCCCCGCGCCGTTCCTCACCGAGCAGCAGCGCGCCGAGATCTACGACGCCAGCAAGAAGATCATCCAGGAGGCCGGCTACGTCGGCGCCGGCACGTGCGAATTCCTCGTCGCGCAGGACGGCCTGATCAGCTTCCTCGAGGTGAACACCCGCCTGCAGGTCGAGCACCCGGTCACCGAGGAGACCACCGGCGTCGACCTCGTGCGCGAGCAGTTCCGCATCGCCGAGGGCGGGGCCCTCGACTTCGAGGACCCGGAGCCGCGCGGCCACTCCTTCGAGTTCCGCATCAACGGCGAGGACGCCGGCCGCGGCTTCCTGCCCGCCCCCGGCACGGTGACGAGGTTCGTCCCGCCGCTCGGCCCCGGCGTGCGAGTCGACACCGGCGTGGAGTCGGGCTCGGTGATCGGTGGCGCGTTCGACTCGCTGCTCGCCAAGCTCATCGTCACCGGCTCGACCCGTGAGCAGGCGCTGCAGCGCTCGGCCCGTGCGCTCGCCGAGTTCGAGGTCGAGGGCATGGCCACGCTCATCCCGTTCCACCGCAAGGTGGTCAAGGACCCGGCGTTCACCAGCGAGCCGTTCACGGTGCACAACAAGTGGATCGAGACCGAGTTCGACAACGACATCCCGCCGTTCTCGGGCGG
>JBKHYE010000017.1:0-7562 GCA_046565705.1 Actinomycetes bacterium | reverse complement strand
GCGTGCCGAGCGCGGCGGCGCGCTCGTCGAGCAGGTCGTCGCGCAGCCGCGCGTCGTCGAGCCGCGCGACGTGCAGCCCGGCGTGCCGGCAGAGCAGCTCGAGCAGGCCGCGCTCGGTGGGCCCGGCGGAACGCGTCAGCGCCACCACAGCGGCGACGGCGTCGAGGCTCGGCACCGGCAGCAGGTGCACCGGTCCGAAGGCCCGGACGACACCATCGGCGTGGTCGTCGCAGAGCCCGCCCACCCCGTCGCGGCGCACCGTGTCGCACGCCGGGGAGACGCCCACCGGCACTGCGTCGCCGCCGGCGCTGTCCGTACCGCTGTGCCAGCGGCCTTCGAGCGGGAGCAGGGCGACCGCACGGCCGCCGGTCAGCTGCGCCGCCGCGCGCACGAGCACGTCGAGCGCGGCGCCGTCGGAGGCGTCGTCGTCCATGGCACGGACGGCGTCGACCGCGACGGCGACGGCCTCGGCGTCGGCGTCGGCGTCAGGCTCCGACACCGCTGCTGACCTGGCTCGCCCGGCGGGCGTCCACCGGCAGCAGCTCGAACCACGTCGTCGTCCCCGGCCGGTCGTCGCCGTCGCCGCACGTGCCGGACGCAGCCGCGAGCAGGTCGACGACGTGGAGGTCGGAGCCGGGGGCGGCGGGGCTCGACCGGGCGTCGCGCGTGCTGCGCGCCGACGCGACCTCGACCCGCAGCCGCACGCCCGAGTCCTCGACCCGCACGACCAGCCCGGACCGTGCCTGCAGCATGGCGCTGGTGACGACCTCGGAGAGCAGCAGGCGCGCGACGTCGGTGTCGTAGCGCGACGCCGGGCCGAGGACCTCCGCCAGCCACCGACGGGCCAGCGGGACGCTGCGCGGCGCGGTGTCGAGCGCGATCTCGACGCCCCCCATGGCGGCCCCCCGAACGGTCCCCCGGCTGCTCGAGGGACCGGCCAGAAGACGGTGCATCTCCTGGTCGGGTGGAGCAATCACCCGACCGGGCCACGAGACCTGGTCCGCCCGGGCCAGGTGGCCTCGCGTGATGTCGCGTCTGCACCGGAACGTCCGATGTCCCGCCGTCCGAGCATGCGTGGACGGGAGCGGGCTAGGACGGCGAGCGGGTCTCCGGGACGGGGGACACGGCGAGGGCGACGGTCAGCTGCAGAACCGCTTCGGGGTCGGTCAGCCGGTCGCCGAACAGCTCGCGCAGCTGCGTCATCCGGTACCGCACGGTCTGCGGGTGCACGTGCAGGCTGCGGGCGACGTCGTCGCGCCGGCCGTGGTGCAGCAGCCACGCGCGCAGCGTCTCGACCAGCCGCTGCGCCGCTGCCGGGCGCACGTCGGCGAGCGGTGCGAGGGCCGCCGCGCGCAGGTCCGCGAGTGCCTCTCGGTCGGCGCCGAGCACCAGCGCCGGCAGGTGCAGCTCGGTGTCGAGCGCGGCGCCGTCGGGCCGGCCGAGCAGGTCGAGCAGCCGCAGCGCGCGCAGGTACGACGCGCGCGCGGCCGTCCACGGCCGGGCGGGGCCGACGACGGCACCGCGCCCGTGCAGGTCGCGCACGAGCGCAGCACGGACCCGGCCCGCGTCGGGCACGAGCAGCACTGCCGTCCGTTCGGGGACGACGTCGGCCGCCTCGTCGTCGGTGACGACGAGCGTGCCGGCGTCGACGAGCGCGAGCGCCCCTCGCAGGTGCGACGCCGGCAGCACCACGGCGGTCAGCGTGGTCGGAGCCCGCCAGTCTGCCTGCTCGGCGCGCGCGTGGAGCTGCTCGGCAGACCCGCCCGTCAGCAGGGCGACGCCGAGCCGCTCGAGCTGCTGCTGCCGCACGCGTCCCGACCTCGCCAGCTCGTCGGTGTGCCCGGCGGCGCTGGCGGCGGACAGCTCGTCGATGTAGGCGAAGACGAGCTCGGCGAACCGCGCGACCGTCTCGGCGGGCAGGTCGCTGTCGACAGCGGTGGCCGACCAGTCGCGCCACGCGGTGCGCGCCCCGACGCGGTAGGCCGCGAGCAGCGCGTGCATCGTCCGCCCGCTGCGCGCCTCGCCCCGGCCGAGCGCGTACGCCCCCTCCAGCGCGGGCTGCATGGCGTCCGCGCCGTCGTCCGCCTCCACCGGCTGCGCAGCCAGCCGCAGGAACGTCGCGAGCGCCAGCTGCACCGCCTGCCGGATGTTCTCGCCGACCTGTGCCTCGAGCGCGCCGTACTCGCCGACCTCGGTGGTGACCGCCTCGACCGTGCGGTCCGCCACCTCGGCGAGCTGCGCGCGCAGCCGCGCGACGACGTCGTCGCGCAGCGCGAGGCCCGCTCCACGGATCACCGGATTGTCCTCAGCGAACAAAGACCGCCCGTGATGTCACCCTGCACGGCGAGGACACTAGCCCCCGCGGCGGGAAGGCTGAGGACATGACCGGAACGCTGATCCCGCCGCCGACGCTGCGCCCGCTGCGGCGCGGGCTGGCCCGGCTGGCCGAGCTCGCGGCGACCCCGCTCGTCCCGGCCGACTACCTCGACCTCGTCGACCCGCTGCGCTCGCCGGCCGACCTGCGCGCCCGCATCGAGGCCGTGCACCCGGAGACGCGCGACGCCGTCACGCTCGTCCTGCGCCCGGGACGCGGCTGGCAGGGCCACGTGCCCGGGCAGTACGTCCGCGTCGGCGTCGACGTCGACGGCGTGCGGCAGTGGCGCGCGTACTCGGTGAACAGCCCGGCCGACCGCGCCGACGGCTGCATCACGGTGACCGTCAAGGCGATCCCAGAGGGCGTCGTCAGCAACCACCTGGTGCGTCGCGCGCGGCCGGGTCAGGTGTTGCAGCTCGACCAGGCCACCGGTGACTTCGTCCTGCCGGACGTGCTGCCGGACAAGCTCCTGTTCGTCACCGGCGGCAGCGGCATCACGCCGGTGATGGGCATGCTGCGCGCCGCCCCGGACGTGCGCGACGTCGTGCTCGTGCACGCCGCGCCGACCGCTGACGACGTCGTCTTCGGCGGCGAGTTGCGCGCGCTGCACCGCTCCGGCCGGATCCGCCTGGTCGAGCGGCACGACGCCGTGCACGGCTTCCTCACGGGCGAGCAGCTCGGCGAGCTCGTGCCCGACCTCGCGGAGCGCGAGGCGTGGGCCTGCGGCCCGACCCCGATGCTGGAGATGCTGGAGAAGCACTGGGCCGAGCTCCGCCGGCCGGACGCGCTGCACACCGAGCGCTTTCGCCCGCTCGTCGTCACCGCCGGCGACGGCGGCACGGTGACGTTCTCCCGCACCGGCCGCACCGTGGAGGCCGACGGTGCGACGCCGCTGCTCGAGGCCGGCGAGTCCGCCGGCGTCCTCATGCCGTTCGGCTGCCGCATGGGCATCTGCTACGACTGCGTGCTCCCGCTGCGCGAAGGAGCTGTCCGCGACCTGCGCGACGGCTCGTTGACCACCGCCGCTCCCGGCGACGGCGTGAAGGTGCAGACCTGCATCAGCGCCGCTGCCGGGCCGTGCGACCTCGACGTCTGACCCCAGGAGGAACCCGATGACCGCGCTGCAGAAGAAGAGCGACAACCCGATCGCGCACCTGACCCCGGAGGACGTCGAGACGCTCGGCCGCGAGCTCGACGCGATCCGGGCGCAGGTGCTCGGCAGCCGAGGCGAGCGCGACGCCGCCTACATCCGCCGTGTCATCGACGTGCAGCGCAGGCTCGAGCTCGCCAGTCGGGCGGTGCTGCTCGCGTCGCTGTTCCCGCCGGCGTGGATCGCGGGCACGGTCGGCCTGTCGGTGTCGAAGATCCTCGAGAACATGGAGATCGGGCACAACGTCATGCACGGCCAGTGGGACTGGATGCGCGACCCGAAGATCCACTCGACGACGTGGGAGTGGGACAACGTCTCGCCGGCCGAGATGTGGAAGCACTCGCACAACGAGGTGCACCACACCTACACGAACGTGCTCGGCAAGGACAACGACCTCGGCTACGGGATCATGCGCGTCGACGAGGACCAGAAGTGGGTGCCGTTCTACCTGGCCCAGCCGCTCTGGAACGTCCTCAACATGCTCGTGTTCGAGTACGGCATCGCCGCGTACGACCTCGAGGTCGGCAAGGTGCTCAAGGGCCGCAAGGACAAGAGCGAGTTCAAGGGCCAGGCGAAGAAGGTGCTGCGCAAGATCCGCAAGCACGTCGTCCGCGACTACGTGGTGCACCCGCTGCTGTCGGGCCCGTCGGCCCTGCCGACCCTCGCCGCGAACCTCACGGCCAACGTCGCCCGCAACATCTGGACGCACTCGGTCATCATGTGCGGCCACTTCCCGTCCGGCGTGCAGACGTTCGAGAAGGCCTCCATCGAGGGCGAGACGCGGGGTGAGTGGTACCTACGGCAGATGCTGGGCGCCGCCAACATCTCGGGCGGTCGGGCGATGCACCTGATGACGGGGAACCTGTCGTTCCAGATCGAGCACCACCTGTTCCCGGACCTGCCGAGCAACCGCTACCAGGAGATCGCGCCGAAGGTGCAGGAGCTGTTCGAGCGGTACGGCCTCACCTACGTCAGCGGTCCGCTGCCGGCGCAGGTCGCGTCGGCGTGGTGGAAGGTGATCCGGCTGTCGCTGCCGAACGAGCTCGCGGCGCGTGCTCCGGCCGGTGTCCGCGAGGACGAGTCGACCGTGGTCGCAACTGCGGCCTGACGCCGGTTGGCACTCGGGGCGCGGCGGCTGGACGTCAGGCGCGGCGAGCCCAGACCGAGGCGCCCTGCCAGTCGATTGCCATGACCGGCTCGTCCCCGAGAACCCATGCGTCGTGTCCCGACGGCAGCGACAGGACCTCTCCGGGGCCGACCTGGAACTCGGTCCCGTCCGCCATCTGAACCTGCATGCGACCGCTCACCACGTACTGCTGGTGCGGCGCCTGGCACAGACCTGTGCCCGCGACCGGCCCGACGTCCGTGGTCCACCGCCAGCCGGGCTGTGCCGTGATGCGCCCGATCTGCTCGCCGCCGCTGAGGTGCACGACCTCGATGCGCCAGTTCTGGCCCTCCCGCACCTCGTCAGGGTCGTCGAACGTCTTGCGCTCGAGCGGCTGCGTCATCGTCATGGGAGTGCCTCCTCGCTGGCGTCCGCCCGACCGGGCGGCCGGGGGGAGAGCGGCCGCGCATGGCGCCGCGGCGCCCTCACGCCGCAGACTGAACCTCGGGCGACCGCCGTACAACCCCCTGCAGGCGCAGGGTCCGGCCGCCAGGCGCGCCCAGCGTGACCGGCACGGGCCGTCAGGCGCTTCCCGGGTCGATCTCGAACCAGACCGCCTTGCCGCCCGTCGCGGTGCGCTCGACGCCCCACCTCGTCGCCAGCGCCGCGACCAGCAGCAGACCGCGCCCGCTCTCCGCGGCCAGCCCGGGAGCGTCGCCGACCTCGGGCAGGGAGGGGTCGTCGTCCTCCACCGAGACGCGCAGCACCGGCGGCGGCATGTGCGCCGAGAGCACCGCCCGGCTGCGGCCGTGGATGATCGCGTTCGTCACCAGCTCGCTCGTGAGCAGCGCCGCGGTCTCGCAGACGTCCTCACCGATGCGCGCCGCCTTGCAGAAGTCGCGGATGAACTTGCGCGCCGCGTGCGCCGAGCGCGGGTGGGCGTCGAGCTCGACGCTCGCTCGCACGTCGAGCGGGTCCATGTGGTTCACGCCGTCTCCGGGAGTGCTGGGGCCGCGGGCTCGACCGGGAGCGCCTCGCCCGGCCAGGGTCGCACCCGCCCCGCGCAGGGGCAAACCGCCCGGGTCTCGGATCCGGCGTGCCGGCCCGCCGCACCGCGACGTCGGTCCGTGCACGGCCACGCGACAGCCGTCGAGCGGCTTGCCCGCTCGCGCATCGTCGGCACCACGAGGGGTACCGCCGCGGCATGCCCGTTGAGCACTCGACCCGCAACGACAAGGACACCGGCGCCGTCCTGGCGCTCGTGCTCGCATTCCTGTTGCCGCCGGCCGGCCTCGCCCTCGCGATCTACGGCCGCGACGGCGGCCGGCTGGCCGGCCTCCGCGTGGTGGCTGTGGCCGTCGGTGCCATCGGCACCGTTCTGCTGACGCTGCTGGTGATCACGTGGATCGCCAGCGCCGCCGCGCCGACGGGCTGACCGTCCGCGCTACGGCTCGGTGATCCCGGGCTCGTCGGGCAGGATCACGGTCTTGTCGACCAGCTCGTCCTCGTCGAAGCAGAACCGGTACAGCTCGCCGGCGACGCCGCCCCCGCGCTCGTAGTACACGCACTCGGCGGCGGGCGTCTGCGGCTCGAGGTCCTCGTACCTCTCGAGCACCCGCGTGTCGACGGGCAGCGCGGGTCGGAGGAGCTCCTCGACCTCGTCCTTGGCCATGTCGGTCTCGACTGCCGCGTACGTCTCGTCGCTGGCGTCGGCCTCCTGGACGTCCGTGACCGGCGGGGTGTCGTCGTCGCCGGCGCGGTCAGCCAGGAGCACGACGCCGACGAGCGCCGCGACCAGCACGACGGCGGCGACGGCGAGCGCTGCAGGTCCCCGCGACCGTGTCTCGGAGATCGCCGGCGGCCTGGGTCGCGTCGTCGTCATCTGCTCTCCTCCACAGGCACTCGAGTTCGGCCTTGGCCAGGCGCGCACCGCGAGCGTCTTCCTGCGGCGCGTCTCTCGCGATCGCGTCGACCGGGTGCGGCGGGCTGGTAGCTCTCTCTGCGGTCGCTCGCCGTGCTGTCTCGAGCGGCTACCCGACCGCCGCCCGTGCTGACGACGGGATCGTCGGTCGTCACGCACCTGTGTTCCGGGTCGACACAGCAGGCCGACGCGGGGCGCAGCCGCAAGGTCACCGAGGCATCGACGGCGGTTGCGGAACCTCGTCGTTGACGCCACGAACACGTGAAAGGCGTGTAGCCGCGCTCGTCGAGGTGAGGACGTCGCTGAACCAGCATCCCTGCTGGCGGCCGGCATGCGGCGGGCCGCCGGGTCCGGCGACGAGAGGTGCTGTCGTGACGACCTCGACGACAGGTGCGACCAGCCCTGCACACCTCGACAAGGACGCTGCGCGGGCCGTTGCTCGTGCAGCGATCGAGCGACAGCGGGCGCTCGCCGAGGAGGCGGCGGCCTCCGGGCGTGCGTCGCGCGAGATGCGCATGGACCTCAACCGCCGGCTCGAGGTCATCCGCCGCCAGCACCGGGCGCTCATGGAGCGGGCCGAGCGCTGCACGCGCGCCAGCGAGCGGCGCGTGGAGGCGATGCGCACCGCGGTCGTAGCGCACCGCCACGAGTGGGTGTCGCGGCGCATCACCGAGCTGCTGCGTGCGCGCGGCGTGGAGGTCGTCGGGGCGACGTCGGTCGGCGCCGACGTCGTCGGGTGGGCCGCGGCAGAGCAGCCCGACCTCGTCGTCGTCAGCGACGCCCTGGCGATGCTCAGCGGCGAGGAGGCGGTCCGCCAGATCCGGCGCTACTGCCCGTCGACGATCATCGCGGTGCACGCCGGCGCCAGCGGGTGCGAGCGCCGCCTGCTCGAGGCGGGCGCCGACGCGGTGCACGCCGGGACGGCGCGCATCGACGCCGCGCTCGACGAGGCGCTGCGGCTGGCGCTGCAGCCGAAGTAGCGGGACAAAGGAGGCCGCACGGGAGCGCCGAC
>JBKHYE010000016.1:0-9609 GCA_046565705.1 Actinomycetes bacterium | reverse complement strand
AGGACCCAAAGTCCCGTCCGTCCCACTCCACCACCGATGACCACATCCTCGGACCGTCCCGCGACCGAGGAGCCAGGTGTTGCAGCCACCCCGTGAACCCGAGGCGGCCGCAACCGTCGGGAGGGCTCCGAGCGGAGAGGGGTGCGGGAGGGGGCGGCGTCAGGCGGCGCGGCGGGCGCGGGGCAGCTCGTCGGCGAGCGCGAACAGCGCACCGAGCTCGAGGAGGCCGCAGGGGCCCTCGCCGTCGGTGACCTGCCCGGCGATCAGCGCGGCCGTCCGGTCGGGCAGCGACGCCAGCGGCGGCTCGACCTGCTCGGCGTCGATCACGACGCTGCCCTCGACGTCCTCGACGAGCAGGCCGACCTGCACCTGCGTCGCGCGCGGGCGCGGCGACGTCAGCACGACCATGCGGCCGCGGCGGTCCAACGACGAGCGGGCACCGCCGAGCAGCGTGCGGACGTCGAGCACGGCGAGGACCCGGCCGCGCCAGTTCGCGACGCCGGCGACCCACTCGGGCAGCCCGGGCACGCGGGTCAGCACCGGCGGTCGTCCCACCTCGGCCACCTGCTCCATCGCCAGTCCGTACCGGGTCCCGCCCAGCCGGACGACGATCACCTCGTTGTCCACGGGTGCGCTATCGGCGCGCACCGGCCGCGGGTGTAGCCGAGCCTCGCGACGGGTCCGGCCGCGCATCGCGCTCCGCCGGTCGCGGGTCGTCGGGCGTGCGAGCCAGCAGCACGAGCCACAGCACCAGGCCGCCGCCGAGGTAGCCGTAGCCGGGCAGCGTCGCCGGGACGACGAGGTCGCCCTCGGGGCGCACCGTCGCCAGCACCAGCCAGCTCAGCGCGAGCCAGACCATCCCCGGCGCGAGCACGGCGGCGCGCCCCGCACTGTGGCTGGCCGCGCGGCTCAGCGCGAGCAGCACGCCCATCGGGAGGAGCCAGACCAGCACGGCGACGTCGAACACGCGCAGCGGCACGAGGAACGCGGACCACACGGTGAGCAGGACCGCGTGGACGACGACGACGGCGAGCGCCAGCGCAGCCGGCACCCGGTCGTCGCCGCCGGGCGGCGAGACGGGCGGCGAGGCGGGCTCCGGCACCAGGCCAGCCTGCCACCCGACGGGCTACTGCTGCCCGGCGCGCTCCCCCGTCAGGTCGATCGTCCGACCGCCGGCCTTCGGGCCGGCAGCGGCGGCCGCCTCCAGCACGTCGGTGATCTCGGCACCGACCAGCTCGTGCCGGTCGAGCAGCGCGTCGCGCAGCGCCTCGACGAGGTGGGTGTTCTTCTCCAGCAGCGCCTTGACCTCGCGCTTGTTGCGCTGCAGCAGCTGCTCGACGGCGTCGCGGCCGCGGTCGTCCGCGAGCACCCGGCCGACGATGTTCGTGTCGGAGAACGAGCTGTTCTGCACCGCGGCGTAGGAGATGAGCGAGCCCTCCATGCCTGAGGACCCGATCATCTCGGCGGCGGCGTTCGTCGCGTACAGCAGGTCGCCACCCGGGCCGGTCGAGACGTCGTGGAAGAAGATCTCCTCGGCGCACTGGCCGGCGAGCGCGATCTGGACGAGCGCGGTCATCTCGGTGCGCGAGCGGGTGTAGACCTCCTCGCGGTCGCCGTGCGCGAGCATGCCGAGCGCGCTGCGCCGCTTCACGATGGTGAGCACCTCGAGCCGGCGCTCGGGCGCCGTCAGCCAGGCCGCCGTGGCGTGGCCCGCCTCGTGGGTCGCGATGAGCCGCTTCTCGTGCTCGGTGTAGGCGACCGGCTGGCCGAGGCCCACCTCCTCGGCCAGGCGCGCCTTCTCGACGTCCTGCCAGCTCATCGTCTTCTCGCCGCGCCGCACGGCCGACACGAGCGCCTCGTCGAGCAGGTGCTCGATCATCACGGGGGTGTAGCCCTGCGTGATGCCGGCGAGGACGTCGCGCTGCGCGTCGTCGTCGAGCTCGGGCGTGTGCGCCTTTTTGGCCAGGAAGTGGTCGATCAGCGCGCGGCGGCCGCTCTTGCCGGGCAGGTCGAAGCTCAGCCGACGGTCGAACCGGCCCGGCCGCAGCAGCGCCGGGTCGAGCCCGTCGGCCCGGTTCGTCGCCGCGATGAGCAGGATGTTGGTGGGCACGAGGTCGGGCCGCTTGAGCTGCCGGCTTCCCGGCAGCAGCAGGTTGATGCGGTCGACGAACCAGCCGCGCACGCGGTCCCAGCCGGTGGGGTCGTCGAAGCTCTGCATCTGCACGAGCAGCTCGTTGACGACGCCGCCGGTGCCCTCGCTGATGAACCCGCTCTTCACCGTCGCGGGCGTGGCGACCGGTGCGGCGCCGAAGTAGGTGCTCGGCAGGCAGGACGTGCCCTGGCATGCGGACAGCGACGACATCGGGGCCGCCGTCATGGCAGCGGTCATGGCCGCCATGCCGCCGCGCGTCATCGCGATGGCGTCGATCTCCTCGATGAACCCGATCGCGCCGCCCTCCTTGCGCGCGGCCTTGCGCAGCGCCTTGAAGTAGGAGCGGATCTTCTTGGCCGTCGCGCCGTACCACATGGACTGGAAGCTGGTCGCGCTCACGAACAGGAACGGCACGCCCGCCTCGCGCGCCATCGCCTTGGCCAGGTGGGTCTTGCCGGTGCCGGGCGCCCCCTCGAACAGCAGGCCGCGGCGGGGGGTGCCGCCCATCTCGTCGCGGAAGGTCTTGTGCGCGAGGAACAGGTTGAGCGAGCGGACGACGTCGTCCTTGACCGGGTCGATCCCGACGACGTCGTCGAGCGTGGTGTCGATCTGCTCGGGCCGGAACATCAGGTGCGGCGACCGCGAGGCGACCATCTGCTG
Organism: Actinomycetes bacterium; assembly: GCA_046565705.1. GTDB lineage: Bacteria > Actinomycetota > Actinomycetes > Mycobacteriales > SCTD01 > DATLGD01. The sequence goes on along the minus strand of JBKHYE010000016.1, from coordinate 6,797 downwards.
GCCGAAGATCAGCGCCAGCAGCAGCAGGAAGAACACGATGATGACGAGCAGGAACGGGTCGACCGTCGGCAGCGGCACGAACGAGGCACCCGGGTCCATCGTCAGCGCGCGCGCCCACAGCAGGCCCGCGACCGCCCACACCGCCACCGTGATCTTGATGAACCGGCGCAGCCGCTGCCGCTCGCGGGACGCGCCCACGTCGGCGGCGTGCACGTCGAGGACCGACCGCCCGCCGGCGCCGGTCAGCGCGGTGAGCGCGGTGGAGGTGGCGGGTGCCGTGTCGTCGCGGGGGGCGGACGAGGCGGCTGGCGCGTCGGGCACGGAGTGCTCCTGCTCGGCGGGGACCGCGGCGATCACGGTCCGTGGCGGGGACGGACTCGGGGTGTGCCCCGATGGTGCCGTGTCGTCACCGTGCGTGACCACCTTCGGGCCGAAGACCACCCGTTCGGCGCATCAAGTCCCCCGTCCGGGTGTGCCGAAGACACCCGATCCCCACCGTGCGCGACCGTCTGGAGGGCTCCCGACGGGTACGGGAGCCGCGAGTTCACGGGGTGGCTGCAACACCTGGCTCCTCGGTCGCGGGACGGTCCGAGGATGTGGTCATCGGTGGTGGAGTGGGACGGACGGGACTTTGGGTCCTCGTCGTAGGTGCGTCAGACGTTCTGGTCGACGCGGGCGCAAGGCGCCACGGTCGCGGAGGCGGCTCGCGCCTCGGGGGTTGCAGTGCGCACCGGCGAGAAGTGGGTGGCTGCGGCCGGTGGTGTGCCGCCACGGCCGCAGCGGGGTAGGGCTGAGATCGCGTTGAGCTTGGCCGAGCGGGAGGAGATCTCACTCGGGCTGGCCCGCAAGGAGTCCTTCCGGTCGATCGCGACGCGGCTGGGACGCGTTCCGTCGACCATCACGCGAGAGGTCGAGCGCAACAGCGACTACAAAGGCCGCTACCGGGCGGTCAACGCCGACCAGCGCGCCGCCGTGCGGCGGCAGCGACCCAAGCCGGCCAAGCTCGCCGTCGAGGCCGATCTGCGTGAGGTGGTGCAGTTGTGGCTGAGTTGGCACTGGTCACCCGAGCAGATCTCCCAGACGCTGCGCCAGGTGTTCGCTGACCGGCCGGAGATGCAGGTGAGCCACGAGACGATCTACCAGTCGCTGTTCGTGCAGAGCCGCGGTGCGCTCAAGCGTGAGCTGACCGCCTGCCTGCGCACCGGCCGCGCGGTGCGCCGACCGCAGCGCGCCGCCGACCGGCGACGCGAACGGGTGCCGCGTGAGCTGCTGATCAGCGAAAGACCGGCCGAGGCGCTGGACCGGGCGGTGCCCGGTCACTGGGAAGGCGACCTCATCCTGGGCGCCGGCAACCGCTCGGCCATCGGCACCCTGGTCGAGCGCAGCACCCGCTACTGCCTGCTGGTGCACCTGCCCGGCGGCCACTACGGCGCCGAGGCCGTGCGAGACGCACTGATCGCCACCATCCGCACGCTGCCCGAGCAGCTGCGCCGGACGCTGACCTGGGATCAGGGCGTCGAGCTCAGCCGGCACGCCGAGATCACCGTCGCGACCGACCTGGACATCTACTTCTGCGACCCGCACAGCCCCTGGCAGCGCGGCAGCAACGAAAACACCAACGGGCTACTGCGCCAGTACTTCCCCAAGGGCACAGACCTGTCCGTGCATACCCCCGAACACCTGGCCTTCGTCGCTGCACAACTCAACGATCGCCCACGTGAGACCCTCGGCTGGAGAAGTCCGCGCCGAGCCCTCGATGAGCTGCTCGTTGCAGCGACCGACTGAACCCGCCAGCCGCGGGAACCGGCGGGAGGGCTCCCGACGGGTACGGGAGCCGCGGGAACCGGCCGGAGGGCTCCCGACGGCGTCAGGTCGTGCCGGCGAACAGGTCGTCCTCGCGCCCGTCCGGGCCGGGCACCGCCTCGCCGCGCGCCAGCACGTAGTGCTCGACGCCGAACGCGCGCTGGCCGACCTTGTTCGACAGCGCGAAGAACGGCCCGTCGACGGCGATCTGCGTCTTGTGCGCGCGCATCGCGGCGAGCTTGGCATCGAGGTACTCGCTCGCGTCGACGGCCGTCGTCACGACCTCGTCCGGCACCCCGAACGGCAGGTCCTCGGCCCGGTCGACGGCGAAGAAGTCGCCGTGCCCCTGCTCCTTCAGCGTGTCGATGGCCTGCTGCAGCACCGAGCGCGGGACGACGGACCAGTAGAGCTTCGCCGGCTGCCACGGCTCGCCGAGGTCGGGCTCGTAGCCGGGGTCGCCCGCGGCGTCGAACGCGGCCACCGCCACCCGGTGCGCCTGGATGTGGTCGGGGTGGCCGTAGCCGCCGTTCTCGTCGTAGGTGACGACCACCTGCGGCCGCACCTCGCGGACGACGGCGACCAGCTCGCGCACCGCCTCGTCCAGGTCGGCCTGCCAGAAGCACTCGGGGCGCTCGTTCGACGGCGTGCCCATCATCCCGCTGTCGCGCCAGCGGCCCGGCCCGCCGAGGAAGCGGTGGTCCTCGACCCGCAGCGCCTCCATGGCCGCCGCCAGCTCGTGCACCCGGTGCGCGCCGAGGCCGTCCTCGCGGTCGGCGGCCAGGTGCTCGAGCTCGGGGACGAGGACCTCGCCCTCCTCGCCGAGCGTGCACGTGACGAGCGTGACCAGCGCGCCCTCGGCGGCGTACTTCGCCATCGTGGCGCCGGTGCCGATCGTCTCGTCGTCGGGATGCGCGTGCACGAGCAGCAGTCGGCGCGAGCGGTCGAGCGGCGTGATCGCGACCGCCTCTCCCGCGGCGTCGACCGCCGTGGCGGCTTCGGCGAGCACGGCGTCTGCGGCGTCGGTCGGCACGCGCTCGCCCGGGTCGGGAGGCGGCGGCAGGGTCGCATCGCTCACCCGCAGGAACCTACGGCGCGCGCAGCCCGCGCGCCCGCGCGAGGTGCCTCCTTCGGGGTGCGCCGTCTGGCACGCTCGCCGCCGTGAGCTCCCCGCGCCGCCTGACCGACGAGGTCGGCCGGCTCTCGCGCGTGGCCGTCCTGACGGTCGGCGGCACCGCGGTGCTGTCCGCCGTCGTGCTCGGCCTGCTCGTCGCGGTGCTCCTGCCGCGCACCGAGCAGCTCGAGTCCGGGGAGCGCGCCGTGCGCGACGTCGAGAGCAGCATGCTCGACCAGCAGACGGCGCTGCGCGCCTTCCTCATCACCGACGACGACGCCTACCTCGAGCCCTACCGCCGGGGCGCCGAGGAGCTGCCGTTCGCGATGGCCCGCGCCCGGCGAGCGCTCGGCGACGACGACCGGGCCCGCCGGCTGCTCGGCGAGGTCGAGCGCCGTCAGCAGGCGTGGACGCAGGGCTGGCTGCTCCCGGCGCTGCGCGGCGAACCCCCGGGCGCCGACGAGACCGACCTGTCGACCGACCGCGAGCTGTTCGGCGACTACCTCCAGGTGCAGCGGGACCTGGAGGAGCGCACCACCGAGCTGCGCTCTCGCTCGGAGCAGCTCCAGTTCGCCGTGCTCGGCTGCGCGCTGGCGCTGCAGCTGCTGGCCTGCCTGCTGGCGGCAGTGCTGCTGCGCCGGCAGCTGCGGTCGCTGCGCGAGCAGGTCGTCGGCCCCGTGGAGCACCTGCGCGCCACGATGGCGCGGCTGCGCGACGGCGACCTCTCGGCACGTACACCCGAGGAGGGACCGGCCGAGCTGCGGTCGGTCGGCGCCGGCCTCGACGAGCTCGCCGCGGCGCTCGCGACCGAGCGCGAGACCGTGCGCCAGCGCGAGGAGCAGCTGGTCGCCGCGCGGCGCGAGGCGGAGGCCGCGACCGCGGCGAAGTCGGCGTTCCTCGCGACGATGTCGCACGAGATCAGGACGCCGATGAACGCGGTGATCGGCATGACGGGGCTGCTCCTCGACACCGACCTCGACACCGAGCAGCGCGACTACGTCGAGACCGTGCGCAGCAGCGGCGACGCACTGCTGGCGATCATCAACGACATCCTCGACTTCTCGAAGATCGAGTCCGGGCAGCTCGAGCTCGAGCAGCACCCGTTCGTGCTGCGCGACTGCGTCGAGAGCTCGCTCGACCTCGTCGCCGCGCAGGCCGGCGCCAAGGGGCTCGACCTCGTCGGCGTCCTCGACGACGCCGCGCCGTACGCCGTCGTCGGCGACGTGACGCGGCTGCGCCAGGTGCTGGTCAACCTGCTGACCAACGCCGTGAAGTTCACCGAGCACGGCGAGGTCGAGCTCGCCGTGCAGGCGCACGGCACCACAGCGGCCGGGGCCCGGCTGTCGTTCGCGGTGCGCGACACCGGGATCGGCATCCCGGCCGACCGCACGGACCGGCTGTTCCGCAGCTTCAGCCAGGTCGACGCGTCGACGACGCGCACGCACGGCGGCACGGGCCTCGGCCTCGCCATCAGCCGGCGGCTGGCCGAGGCGATGGGCGGCGCGCTCGACGTCGAGAGCACGCCCGGCGTCGGCTCGGTCTTCACCCTCAGCGTCGAGCTGCCGGTCAGCGCGGCGTCGGGCGACGCGCTGCGCGCGGCTCCGGCCGAGCTGCCGGGCAGGGCCGCGCTCGTCGTCGACGACAACGCGACCAACCGGCGCATCGTCGCCAAGCAGCTGACCGGCTGGGGCATGCGCGCCGACGAGGCGCGCGGGACGGCCGAGGCGCTGTCGCTCGTCGACGCCGGCGCGCGGTACGACGTCGTGCTGCTCGACTACCACATGCCGGGCCGAGACGGCGTCGATCTGGCGCACGAGCTGCGCGCCCGGCCGACGACGGCCGAGCTTCCGCTCGTGATGCTCAGCTCGGTCGGGCAGCGTCGTGACGCACCGGAGCTGCGGCTGGTGCACCTCACCAAGCCGGTCAAGGCGTCGGCGCTGCGCGACGTCGTCGCCAGGGTGCTGGGCGGCTCACCGGAGACGGCCGCGCCGACGTCGGCGCCCGCCGCGCAGCGACCGCTGCGGGTCCTGCTCGCCGAGGACAACGCCGTCAACCAGAGGGTCGCGCTGCTCATGCTGGAGCGGCTCGGCCAGCGCGCCGACGTCGTCGCCAACGGCGCCGAGGCGGTCGCCGCGGTCGAGCGCACGCCCTACGACCTGGTGCTCATGGACGTGCAGATGCCGGAGGTCGACGGCCTCGAGGCGACCCGCCGGATCCGTCGGCAGCTCCCCCGCGAGCGCCAGCCGCGCATCGTCGCCATGACGGCGGACGCCACCGCGGAGGACCGCGAGCGGTGCCTGGCCGCGGGCATGGACGAGCACCTGGGCAAGCCGGTGCGCGCGGAGGCGCTGGCCGACGTGCTGCACCGGGCCGGCGCCGTGACCGAGCCGGCACACGCGCCGGCGGGCGCCGCGCCGACCGTCCACGACGGCGTCGACCGCGCCGTCCTCGACGACCTCACCAGCCGGCTCGGCGAGCGGGGCGCCGAGGTGCGGCTGGCGCTCGTCGAGACCTGGCGCGTCGAGACCGGCGAGCGGCTCGCCGCTCTCGACGCCGCGGCCGAGCAGCACGACGTCGCGTCGTTCCTGCGTGCGGTCCACGCGGTGAAGGGCGGCAGTGCGTCGCTCGGGGCGACCGGGCTGGCCGCGGCGTGTGCGCGCGCCGAGGAGCAGGTCGGATTCGACCCGGCGACCGACCTCGCCGCCCTGGCCGGCGAGCTGCGCCGGTACGCGCGGGACGCGGAGCAGGCGCTGCACCGCTGACGCCGCTCAGTTGAGCGACGCGTCGTCCGGCAGTGTCGTGGCGAACGCGAGCGGCGGACCCTCGCGGCGAAGGACCGCCCGCCACAGGTCGCGGGGCGAGGAGCGGTAGGCGTCGTCGGGGAGAGCGTCGAGCACCCACCACGCGCCCTCCTCGACCTCGCTCTCGAGCTGTCCCGGCGACCAGCCGGCGTAGCCGGCGAACACGCGCAGGCGCGAGACCGCGGGCACCACCTCGGCCGGGTCGCGGTCGAGGTCGACGGTCGCGTACCGGCTGCCCGGCGCGGCCGCCGGCAGCGGCGCGAGACCGTCGTGGCCATCGACGCCCGGGCGCAGCTCGGCGAGGCAGATCGCGGCCTGCGGCTGCACGGGGCCGCCCTCGAACACCGTCGCCGGCGGCGGCGCCGCGACGTCCCAGCCGGGCAGCACGCGCTCGACGTCGACGTCGGAAGGGCGGTTGAGGACGACGCCGAGCGCGCCGTCCTCACCGCCGGCGTGCAACAGCAGCACGACGGTGCGGGAGAACGTCGGCTCGGTGAGCAGCGGCGTGGCGACCAGCAGCCGCCCACCCGCCAGCTCGCGGTTGGTCCAGCCCTCCGGCGCCGTCACCGACTACCCGCCGGTGGGAGCCTTGGCGCGGTTGCGGCTCTTCGCGCGGTCGGTGGCGGCGAGCACGACCTTGCGCAGGCGCACGGTCGCCGGCGTCACCTCGACGCACTCGTCCTCCCGGCACCACTCGAGCGCCTGCTCGAGCGACAGCTGCCGGTGCGGGATGAGCGGCACGAGTACGTCACCCGAGCTCTGCCGCATGTTGGTGAGCTTCTTCTCCTTGGTCGCGTTGACGTCCATGTCGTCGCTGCGGGAGTTCTCGCCGACGATCATGCCCTCGTAGACCTCGGTGCCGGGGCCGACGAACATCGTGCCGCGCTCCTGCAGGTTGGCCAGGGCGAAACCGGTGGTCGGGCCGCTGCGGTCGGCGACCAGCGAGCCGGTCGGACGGGTGCGGATGTCGCCGAACCACGGCTCGTAGCGCTCGTGCACGTGGTGCAGCAGGCCTGTGCCGCGCGTCTCGGTGAGGAACTCGGTGCGGAAGCCGATCAGGCCGCGGGCCGGCACGACGTACT
>JBKHYE010000015.1:0-5539 GCA_046565705.1 Actinomycetes bacterium | reverse complement strand
AGCTGATCACCGTCAACGGCCATCGCCCGCAGGTCGACCCGACCGCTTTCGTCGCTCCGGGCGCCGTGCTCGCCGGCGACGTCCGGCTCGGTCCCCGCAGCTCGGGCTGGTTCGGGGTGTGTGTGGGGGGGTCAGCCGAGGGCGTCGCGGTACGCCTCGGCGAGCATCAGGTAGCCGGCGACGTTCGGGTACGGCGGCCCCGGCGCCGGCCGGCTCACGACCTTGGCCGGCACCCCGAGCGCCATGGCGCCGGGCGGCACCTCGGTGCCCTGGGTGACGACGGCGCCCGCGCCGACCAGCGCGCCGCGGCCGACGTGCGCGCCGTTGAGCACGACGGCGCCCATGCCGATCAGCACGTCGTCCTCGATCGTGCAGCCGTGCAGCACCGCGCGGTGGCCGACGCTCACCCGGTCCCCTAGCACGACCGGCGACCCGGGGTCGGTGTGCACGACCGTGAGGTCCTGCACGTTCGTCTCCTCGCCGATGGTCACCGACTCGATCTCCGACCGCAGCACGCAGCCGAACCAGACCGAGCTGCGGGGACCGAGCCGGACGTCGCCGGCGAGCACGGCGCCCGGAGCGACGAAAGCGGTCGGGTCGACCTGCGGGCGATGGCCGTTGACGGTGATCAGCTGCGTCACGGCGGGATCCTCGCACCCGCTGGCAGGATGGACGTCGTGACCGCTCCAGCCCGCCCGTCCGACCTCGACCCGGCCGTCGCCGCGCGGCTCAAGCGCGACCGCGACGGCCTGATCGTCGCCGTCACGCAGCAGCACGACACCAGCGAGGTGCTCATGGTCGGCTGGATGGACGACGAGGCCCTGCACCGGACCCTCACCACGGGCCGGGCGACCTACTGGTCGCGCAGCCGGCAGGAGTACTGGGTCAAGGGCGAGACGTCCGGCTCCCAGCAATGGGTCCGCTCGGTGGCTCTCGACTGCGACGGCGACACGCTGCTCGTGAAGGTGCACCAGGCCGGCAGCGGCGCCTGCCACACCGGTGACCGCACCTGCTTCGACGCCGTCGTGCTCGACGCCGTCGTCGGCTGGCCCGTCGGGCACGCCGACGAGCCCGACGTCGGCGACGGGACGCCTGCCGCCGACCCGGCGGCCGCGAGCCCCTCGTGAGCTCATGAGGCTCGGCACCACCACCCCGTCGGCGGCCGAGCTCGCGGACCTCACGGCGCAGCAGCCCGTCGTGCCCGTCGTTCGCCGCCTGCTGGCGGACGGCGAGACGCCGGTCGGCGTCTACCGGAAGCTGGCCGCGGGTCGGCCGGGCACGTTCCTTCTCGAGTCCGCCGAGCAGGGCCGGCAGTGGTCGCGGTACTCCTTCGTCGGCGTGCGCAGCGCCGGCAGCCTGACCGAGCGCGACGGCCGCGCCGTCTGGGTCGGCGACGACGCCGGGTCGCACCCGGCGCCCGAGCTGCCCGACGACCCGGTCGAGGCGTTCGTCGCGCTGTCGCGGCAGCTGCGCTCGCCGCGGCCGGACGGCCTGCCGCCGCTGACCGGCGGCCTGGTCGGCTACCTCGGCTATGACGCCGTCCGGCGCCTGGAGCGGCTGCCGAGCACCGCCGTCGACGACATCGGCATGCCCGAGCTGTCGATGATGCTCGTGACCGACCTCGCCGTGCTCGACCACGCCGACGGCACGGTGCTGCTCGTCGCGAACGTCGTCCGCGGGCTGACCGACGACTCGTACGAGTCGGCGGTGGCGCGCCTGGACGCGATGGCCGCCGCGCTGGCTGCCCCGGCGCCGCCGAGCGTCTCGACGGTCGACCTGCGGGCCGACCCCCGCTTCACCCGCCGTACCGCGGCGTCCGACTACTGCGCCGGCGTCGAGCGGGTGAAGGAGCACATCCGCGCGGGCGACGCGTTCCAGGTGGTGCTCTCGCAGCGCTTCGAGGTGCAGACCGACGTCGACGCGCTGGACGTCTACCGGGTGCTGCGCGCGACCAACCCGTCGCCGTACATGTACCTGCTGCGCTTCCCCGGCCGTGAGACGCCGTTCGACGTCGTCGGCTCGTCGCCCGAGGCGCTGGTGACCGTGTCGGGACAGCCGCGGCAGGCCGTGCTGCACCCGATCGCCGGCACTCGGCCGCGCGGCGCGACGCCCGAGGACGACACCCGGCTCGCGGCCGAGCTGCTCGCCGACCCGAAGGAGCGCAGCGAGCACGTGATGCTCGTCGACCTGGGCCGCAACGACCTCGGCCGCGTGTGCGAGCCCGGCACCGTGGACGTCGTGGAGTTCATGCAGATCGAGCGGTACAGCCACGTGATGCACATCGTGTCGACCGTCGTCGGGCGGCTCGCGGAGGGACGCGACGCGCTCGACGTCCTCCGCGCGACCTTTCCGGCGGGGACGTTGTCCGGCGCTCCGAAGGTGCGCGCGATGGAGATCATCGAGTCGCTGGAGCCGACCCGGCGTGCGCTCTACGGCGGGACCGTCGGCTACGTGGACGCCGCCGGCGACATGGACATGGCCATCGCGATCCGGACGGCGGTCCTGCACCAGGGCACCGCGTTCGTGCAGGCGGGGGCCGGGCTGGTGGCCGACAGCGACCCGGCAGCCGAGCAGGCCGAGTGCGAGAACAAGGCCGCCGCGGTGCTGCGCGCCGTCGCTGCCGCCGAGACGCTGCGCGGTGCCGGGTGAGCCGCACCGCCGACCGGTCCGGACTGGTCACGGCGCTGCTGCTGGTGCTCCTGGCCGGCGTCGCGCTGCTGGTCTCCACCGCAGGGCCGTGGGTCACCGGGCTGGACCGGCGGCCCCCGCCGCTGCCCGACACGGTGCTCGAGATCGGCGCGGGGGAGGCGGCACCCGCTGTCCGGGCGCTCGGTCTCGTGGTGCTCGCCGGCGTGCCGGCGCTGCTGGCGACGCGCGCCACGGGCCGCACCGCCGTCGGCGTCGTCCTCCTCACCGCTGCGGCCGGATCGGCGGCAGCGGCGCTCGGACCGGCGCTCGACCCCGCCGGCGCCGCGCCCGTGACCGCGACGCAGGTCGACGCGACCGTGCGGCCGTACCTCGCGCTCGCCGGGGCTCTGCTGGCCGCGGTGGCAGGGCTGCTGACGCTCGCCGGCGGCCGGCGCTGGCCGGCGCTCGGGCGGCGCTACGACGCGCCGACCACAGGCGGCTCTCCGGCTCCCGAGGCGGCCGAGCGCGACCGCCCCGTCGAGGGTGCCGGCGCCTGGGACGCGCTCGACCGCGGCAGCGACCCGACGACCGACCCCACCGGCCGGTGACGCCCGGCCCGCTCGTAGATTCAGCGCCGACCGCGCGGCGCCCCGCGCGCACGGGAGAGGACGTCGGGATGACCGTGCTGGACGAGCTGCTGGCCGGCGTCCGCGAGGACCTCGCCGCGCGACAGTCCCGCACCCCGCTCGACGCGCTCAAGGAGCGCGCCGCCCAGCAGCCCGCCGCGCGCGACGGCGTCGCGGCGCTCCGGCAGCCCGGCATCGCCGTCGTCGCAGAGGTCAAGCGGTCCAGCCCCTCCAAGGGCGCGCTGGCCGCCATCGAGGACCCCGCCGCGCTCGCCGCCGAGTACGAGGAGGGCGGCGCCTCGGTCATCAGCGTGCTCACCGAGGGACGGCGGTTCGGCGGCAGCCTCGCCGACCTCGACGCCGTGCGCGCCCGCGTCGAGGTCCCGCTGCTGCGCAAGGACTTCGTCGTCTCGAGCTACCAGGTGTGGGAGGCGCGCGCGCACGGCCCCGACCTCGTGCTGCTCATCGTGGCGGCGCTCGAGCAGGAGGCGCTCGTCTCGCTCGTCGAGCGGACGGAGTCGCTCGGCATGACGCCGCTCGTCGAGGTGCACGACGAGCTCGAGGCCGAGCGGGCGCTGCTCGCCGGTGCGAAGGTGGTGGGCGTGAACGCCCGCGACCTCAAGACGCTCGAGGTCGACCGCGCCGTGTTCAGCCGCATCGCGCCCGTCCTGCCGCCGCAGATCGTCAAGGTCGCCGAGTCCGGTGTCCGCGGGCCGCACGACCTGCTCGCCTACGCCCACGCCGGTGCCGATGCCGTCCTCGTCGGCGAGGGCGTCGTCACGGGCGGCGACCCGCGCTCCGCGGTCGCCGAGCTGGTCGCCGCGGGCGCGCACCCCAGCGCGCGCGGCGGGCACGAGTGAGCGCCGGCCCGGCGCAGCTGCCCGACGCCTCCGGCCACTTCGGCCCGTACGGCGGGCGCTTCGTGCCCGAGGCCCTCGTGGCCGCGCTCGACGAGCTCGCCGCCGCGCACGAGCAGGCCCAGCGCGACCCGGCCTTCGCCGCCGAGCTCGACCGGCTGCTTCGCACCTACTCCGGACGCCCGACACCGCTCACCGACGGGCGCCGGCTGGCCGAGCTGCACGGCGCGCGCTTCCTGCTCAAGCGCGAGGACCTGAACCACACCGGCTCGCACAAGGTGAACAACGTGCTGGGCCAGGCGCTGCTCACGCAGCGGATGGGCAAGCGCCGCGTCATCGCCGAGACGGGCGCCGGGCAGCACGGCGTCGCCACGGCCACCGCGGCTGCGCTTTTCGGCTTCGACTGCACCGTCTACATGGGCGAGGAGGACACCCGCCGGCAGGCGCTGAACGTCGCCCGGATGCGGCTGCTCGGCGCCGAGGTCGTGCCGGTGACCACCGGCACGCGCACGCTGAAGGACGCCACGAACGAGGCGTTCCGCGACTGGGTCGCCAACGTCGAGGACACCCACTACTGCATCGGCTCGGTCGTCGGGCCGCACCCGTTCCCGCGGATGGTGCGCGACTTCCAGCGGGTCATCGGCGTGGAGGCGCGGCAGCAGTGCCTCGACCTGGTCGGCCGGCTGCCGGACGCCGTCGTCGCCTGCGTCGGCGGGGGCAGCAACGCCATGGGCCTGTTCCACCCCTTCGTCGACGACGGTGACGTGGCGATGGTCGGGTGCGAGGCCGGCGGCGACGGCGTCGAGACCGGCCGGCACGCGGCGCCGCTGACCGCGGGGGAGCCGGGCGTGCTGCACAGCGCTCGCTCGTACCTCATGCAGGACGACGACGGGCAGACGCTCGACACGCACTCCATCAGCGCCGGGCTCGACTACCCGGGCGTCGGTCCTGAGCACGCGTGGTTCCGCGACACCGGCCGCGCGCAGTACCGCGGCGTCGGCGACGCCGAGGCGATGGCGGCGCTCGAGACGGTGGCCAAGCGCGAGGGCATCCTCGTCGCGATCGAGACCGCGCACGCCTTCGCCGGCGCGTTCTCCTGGGTCGCCGAGCAGGTCCACGCCGGCCGTCGGGCCGAGGACCTCGTCGTCGTCGTCAACGTGTCGGGGCGCGGGGACAAGGACGTCGACACGGCGGCCCGCTGGTTCGGGCTGGTGAGCGCCGAGGAGATCGCCGCCGCGCAGCTGCAGAAGGCCGACGACGGCGAGGGGTCCGGAGAGGGCTGGTGAGCGGAGCCAGGACCGGGCTGTCCGAGCTCTTCGCACGGTGTCGGGACGAGGACCGCGCTGCGCTGATCGGCTACCTGCCGGTGGGGTTCCCGTCGGTGCAGGAGTCGGTCGACGCGATGCTCGCCATGGTCGAGGCCGGCGT
>JBKHYE010000014.1:0-9776 GCA_046565705.1 Actinomycetes bacterium | reverse complement strand
TCGATCTGCTGGGCGGTGGACGGGTCGAGCGCCGCCTCGGCGTCGGCGAGGGCCTTGTCGAGGCCTTCCGCCTCGCCCTCGACGACCCGGCGGGCCGTGGCCAGGTGCTGGCGCAGCCGGGCGGCCTCGGCCTGCTGGCGGGTGCGCGCGTGGTAGCCCCGCACGGTCTCGGCGACCTCGCCGAGGTACCGCACGTGCGAGGGCGGGAGAACGCTCGTCAGCCCGGAGGACGCCTTGACCGAGACCCGCGGCAGCGTGCCGCTGCCCGCCTGCAGGCCCTTGCCGACGAGGAGCTCGCGCAGGTGGTGGTACAGCGCCGTGACGCCGTCGTCGTTGAAGCGGGCCGCGCTGGTGCCGAAGACGGGCATGTCCTCCCAGCGCTGGCCGAAGGCCTCCCGGTTGCGCACCATCTGGCGGGCGACGTCGCGGCGCGCGTCCTCCGCGCCCCGGCGCTCGAACTTGTTGATGGCCACCGCGTCGGCCTCGTCGAGCATGTTGATCTTCTCGAGCTGCGAGGCGGCGCCGTACTCGGGCGTCATGACGTAGAGCGACACGTCGCAGTACGGGACGATCGCCGCGTCGCCCTGGCCGATGCCGGGCGTCTCGACCACCACGAGGTCGAAGCCGGCCGCCTGGAACGCCGCGACGACGTCGTCGAGGTGCTCGGGCACCTGCACGCCCGCCGTGCGGGTGGCCAGCGAGCGGAAGAACACGTGCGCCGGGTCGACGTCGTCGAGGGAGTTCATCCGGATGCGGTCGCCGAGCAGTGCCCCGCCGCCCTTGCGGCGGGTCGGGTCGATGGCCACGACGGCGACGCGCAGCTTGTCCTCCTGGTCGAGGCGCAGCCGGCGCAGCAGCTCGTCGGTGAGCGACGACTTGCCGGAGCCCCCGGTGCCGGTGATGCCGAGCACGGGCACGTCGCGGCCGGCGGCCACCTGCCGCACCTGCTCTGCGAGCTCGGGAGAGCGACCGGCCTCCAGCACCGTGACGGCGCGGGCCAGCGCAGCGGGCGAGCCCTCGACGACCGACGCGAGCGTGGGCGGCGTCGCGGCGAGGTCGACGTCACACGCGTGGACCAGCCGGTTGATCATCCCCGCGAGCCCGAGCCGCTGCCCGTCCTCCGGCGCGAAGATGCGCACGCCTCGACCGGCGAGCAGCTCGATCTCCTCCGGCACGATGACGCCGCCGCCGCCGCCGAAGACCTGCACGTGGCTCGCGCCGACCTCGTCGAGCCGGTCGCGCAGGTAGCTGAAGTACTCGACGTGGCCGCCCTGGTAGGACGACACCGCCACCCCCTGCGCGTCCTCCTGCAGGGCGGCCGTGACCACCGCCTCGACGCTCCTGTCGTGACCGAGGTGCACGACCTCCGCGCCCTGCGCCTGCAGCACCCGGCGCATGATGTTGATCGCCGCGTCGTGGCCGTCGAACAGGCTCGCGGCCGTCACGAAGCGCACGGGGTGGGTCGGCACGTGCAGGGCGGGCGTCGTCATGCGGTCTCCAGGCGAGGCGGGACGGTCACGTGCGGGCGTACTCGTAGAAGCCGCGGCCGCTCTTGCGGCCGAGCAGGCCTGCCTGCACCATCCGCAGGAGCATCGGGGGCGGGGAGAACAGGGGCTCCTTGAACTCGTCGTAGAGCGACTCGGCGATGGCCTTCACGGTGTCGAGCCCGATGAGGTCGCTCAGCTGCAGCGGCCCCATCGGGTGGGCGCACCCGCGCACCATGCCGGCGTCGATGTCGTGCGCCGAGGCGTAGCCCGACTCGAGCATGCGGATGCCGCTGAGCAGGTAGGGCACGAGCAGGGCGTTGACGATGAACCCCGCCCTGTCCTGCGAGCGGATGACGGTCTTGTGCAGCTCCTCCTCGGCGAGCTGCTGCACCCGCGCGACGGTCTCACCGCTGGTGAGCAGCGAGGGCACGACCTCGACGAGCGGCAGCACCGGCACCGGGTTGAAGAAGTGCATCCCCACGACCTGCTCGGGCCGCCGCGTCGCGGTGCCGAGCTTCATGATCGGGATCGACGAGGTGTTGGACGCGAGGACGGCGTCGTCGCGCACGAGGAGCCCGTCGAGGCGGGAGAACAGCTCGGTCTTGACGGCCTCGTCCTCGCTGGCCGCCTCGACGACGATCTCGGCGTCGGCCAGCGCCTCGAGGTCGCTGCCGACGGCGATACGGCCGAGCACCTTGTCCCGCTCCTGCTCGGCGAGCTTGCCGCTGCGCACGGCGCGCCCGAGCGAGGCCTCGATGCGGGCCCGGCCGCGCTGCGCCGCCTCGGCGTCGACCTCGTGCACGACGACCTGGCGGCCGGCGCGCGCCAGCACCTCGGCGATGCCCGATCCCATGAGGCCGCAGCCGACGACACCGGCGAGAGAGGTGGGAGAGGAGGTCATGACCGTCCTGGGTCGCGGGGGCGGGGTGGGCACGTCGCGGGCTAGCGCAGGAGGCTGCGGGCCATGACGACCCGCTGCACCTGGTTGGTGCCCTCGTAGATCTGGGTGATCTTGGCGTCGCGCATCATGCGCTCGGCCGGGAAGTCCGTCGTGTACCCGTAGCCGCCGAGCAGCTGGACGGCGTCGGTCGTCACCGCCATGGCGGTGTCGCTGGCGAAGCACTTGGCCGCCGCGGAGAAGAACGGCAGGTCGGCGTCGCCGCGCTCCGACCGGGCGGCGGCGGCGTAGGTGAGCTGCCGGGCGGCCTCGAGCCTCATGGCCATGTCCGCGAGCATGAACTGCACGCCCTGGAACTCGGCGACCGCGCGGCCGAACTGCCGGCGCTCCTTGACGTAGGAGGTCGCGAGGTCGAGGGCGCCCTGCGCGATGCCGAGGGCCTGGGCGGCGATGGTGACGCGGGTGTGGTCGAGGGTGCGCATGGCGAGGGCCATCCCGTCGCCGGGCCGCCCGACGACGCGGTCGCCGGGCAGGCGGACGCCGTCGAGGTAGACCTCCCGGGTCGGCGAGCCCTTGATGCCCAGCTTGCGCTCGGGCGCTCCGAACGAGACGCCGGGGTCGTCCTTCTCGACGACGAAGGCGGTGATGTGCCGGCCTTTGGTGCCGGGGTCGGTCACCGCGAAGACGACGTAGGTGTCGCCCTCGCCGGCGTTGGTGATCCAGCGCTTGACGCCGTCGAGCACCCAGCCGTCGCCGTCCGCCCTGGCGCGGGTGCGCATCGACGCGACGTCGCTGCCGGCCTCCGGCTCGGACAGCGCGTAGCAGAACAGCGCCTCCCCCGCCGCCAGCGGGCGCAGGTACCGCGACCTGAGCTGCTCGTCGCCCGCCAGGAGCAGCGGCATCGACCCGAGCTTGTTGACCGCCGGGATGAGGGACGACGACGCGCACCCCCGCGCCACCTCCTCGATGACGATGCAGGCGGCCAGCGCGTCGGCGCCATTGCCGCCGTAGGCCTCGGGCACGTGCACGGCGTGCAGGTCGGCGGCCCGCAGGGCGTCGTAGGCGACCTTCGGGAACGCCGCCTGCTCGTCCACCTCGGCGGCGGCCGGCGCGATCTTCTCCTCCACCAGCCGGCGCACCGCGGCGCGCAGCTCCTCGTGCTGCTCGCTGGGCCGGCAGCTCTCGTGCATCGCCGTCACGGAGCCTCCCGACGCAGACGGACGCTCCGCCGTGCTGGCTGACAGTATTAGGAAGTCCTTGCAATTTGTCTAGGACTTCCTCGCATCTTCTGGCACGCTCGACGTCCAGCGCACCGGCGCGCAGCGTCGACCGAGCCGAGAGGTCCGACATGAGCGAGGCCGTCTTCGACACGCCCTTCACCCGAGCGTTCGGGGTGGAGCACCCGATCGTCTGCGGCGGCATGACCGCCGTCGGCACGGCCGACCTCATCGGCCCGGTCGCCCAGGCCGGAGCGCTCGGCTTCCTGACCGCCCTCACCCAGCCGACCCCGGAGGACCTGCTCCGGGAGATCGCGCGGTGCCGATCGCTCACCGACAAGCCGTTCGGCGTCAACCTGACGGTGCTGCCGACGCTGCGCCCGGTGCCGTACGACGAGTACGTCGACGCGATCGTCGAGGGGGGCGTCCGGATCGTCGAGACGGCCGGGCGCAGCCCGGAGCCGTACATGGCCCGGCTGAAGGGCGCCTCCGTGAAGGTCGTCCACAAGGCCGTGACGGTCCGGCACGGGCTCAAGGCGCAGGCCCTGGGCGTGGACGCGGTGAGCATCGACGGCTTCGAGTGCGCGGGCCACCCGGGCGAGGAGGACCTGCCGGGGCTCGTCCTGATCCCGGCCGCGGCGGACGCCCTGGACATCCCGATCATCGCCAGCGGCGGTATCGCGGACGCGCGCGGGCTCGTCGCCGCCCTCGCCCTCGGCGCCGACGCGGTCAACATGGGAAACCGCTTCGTGGCCACCGACGAGGCGCCGGTCCACGACAACGTGAAGCGGCAGATCGTCGCGAACACCGAGCACGACACGCAGCTGGTGTTCCGCAGCTTCCGGAACACCGCCCGGGTCGCGCGCAACGAGGTGTCGCAGCGCATCCGCGAGATCGAGGCAAGTCCGGGCGCAACCTTCGCCGACGTGGCGGAGCTCGCCTCCGGGGCCAGGGGCCGGGAGCGGGTGCTGCGCGACGGCGACATGGACGGGGGGCTGTGGTGGGCCGGGCTCGCCCAGGGGCTCGTGCGCGACGTGGTGCCGGCCGCGGAGGTGGTGCGCCGGATGGTCGACGAGGCACGGGAGCTGGTGCAGCAGCGGTTGCCGGGACTGCTCGCCACCCAGCCCTAGGCTGCCGCGCATGAACAGGTCCGGCCTGCCGCTCGACCCGGTCGAGGAGGCCCGCCGCCAGTGGGTCTCGCACGGCTGGGAGCAGGCGGCGGACGGGATGGCCGCCGTCACGTCGATCATGCGGGCGCAGCAGATCCTGCTCGCCCGCACCGACGAGGCGCTACGACCCCTCGGGCTCACCTTCGCCCGCTACGAGGTGCTCATGCTGCTGCTGTTCAGCAGACGCGGCGCGCTCCCCATGAAGACCGTGGGAAGTCGGCTCCAGGTGCACCCGACGAGCGTCACGAACGCGGTCACCCGGCTCGAGCAGGACGAGCTCGTGCGCCGGGAGCCGCACCCGCAGGACGGAAGGGCCGTCCTGGTCCGGATCACCCCGGACGGCCGCCGGCTCGCGGAGAAGGCCACCGCGGTGCTCAACACCGGGGTGTTCGCCGACCCCGGCGTGCCGGCGCGCCGGGTGGGCACCCTCGTCGGCGTGCTCCGCGAGCTGCGCCGGCGGGCCGGCGACTTCTGACCCGGCCTGCCGGTCAGTACCGGGCGCCCACCACCTGGTCGCCCAGGGCGTCGAGCCGCTCGCGCACCTCGGCGTCGAGGCTCACGTGCAGGGCAGCCACGTTCTGCTCGAGCCAGCGCACCCGCTTGGTGCCGGGGATGGGGACGACGGGGATCCCGAGCCGGTCGGCCTGCCCGTGCACCCACGCCAGCGCCACCTGCGCCGGCGTCACCCCGAGCCGCGTGGCGACGTCGCGGACGGCGTCGGCGATCGCCTCGTTGGACTGCCCGGCCGCCCCGAGGAAGCGGGGGCTGCGGCTGCGGAAGTCCTTCTGCCCGAGGGCCAAGCGGTCGACCGTGCCGGTCAGGAACCCGCGGCCGAGCGGCGAGTAGGGGACCAGCCCGATCCCGAGCTCGGCCATCGCCGGCACGAGCGCCTCGGGGTCGCGCGTCCAGAGCGAGTACTCGCTCTGCACGGCGGTGATCGGGTGCACCGCGTGGGCCCGGCGCAGCAAGGTCTCGTCGACCTCGCTGAGCCCGAGGTGGCGCACCTTGCCCTCCGCCACGAGCTCGGCCATCGCGCCGACGGTCTCCTCGATCTCGGCCGTCTGGGGCGGCCGGTGCAGGTAGTACAGGTCGACGGTCTCGACGCCGAGGCGCAGCAGGGACGACTCGCAGGCGCGCTTGACGTAGCCGCGCTCCCCCCGCAGCACGCGCCTGTCGTCGCCGCCCGAGCGGTCGATGCCGAACTTCGTGGCCAGCTGGACCTCGTCGCGGCGGCCGTGCACGGCGCGGCCGACGAGCACCTCGTTGTGGCCGGCCCCGTACACGTCGGCGGTGTCGAGGAAGGTGACGCCCAGGTCGAGCGCGCGGTGGACGGTGTCGACCGACTCGTCCCAGTCGGCCGGGCCGTACCACTCGCTCATGCCCATGCAGCCCAGGCCCTGGGCCGAGACGGCGAGCCCAGCCAGGTCGACCGACGGCACGCCGGCGCCGGCGTCAGGCATCCGGGCCCGGCTCGGCCTCGTCCTCCTCGACCTGGTCCTCGATCGAGGGGTCGGCCACCTCGCCGTCGCCCTCGACGGTCTCCGGGTCCGGCAGGTCGGGGCTGGTCACGAGGGGCCTCCTGGTCGGCGGGGA
This sequence comes from Actinomycetes bacterium, assembly GCA_046565705.1. Lineage (GTDB taxonomy): Bacteria > Actinomycetota > Actinomycetes > Mycobacteriales > SCTD01 > DATLGD01. The sequence goes on along the minus strand of JBKHYE010000014.1, from coordinate 3,412 downwards.
GGAGGAGCGTGCCCACGTGGTGCGACGGCGGTCAAGGGGCTGCTCGACGGCGGCTGCATGATGCGGAGGCCGGCGCCGGTCGAGACCGAGGAGCTGTGGGACGATGCGCGAGACCGACGACCGCTTCCCGCTGCTGCGCAACCGGCTCAAGGAGCGGCTCTCCGGCGGCGAGCTGTCGGTCTGCCTGCGCACCAGCCTCGTGACGTCGAGCGAGATTGCGTTCGTCGCCGACGCGGCCGGGTTCGACGCGCTCTACGTCGACCTCGAGCACTCGACGACCACGGTCGCCGAGGCGGCCCGCATCTGCTCGACGGCGACGGCGCTGGGCGTCACCGCGCTCGTCCGGCTCCCGGCGGTGGACGACGACGCCGCCGTCCCGCTGCTCGACGCCGGCTGCCAGGGCGTGATCGCTCCCCGCGTCGAGTCGGCCGACGACGCCCGGCGGCTGGTCGCGCGCTGCCTGTTCCCGCCGCTCGGACGGCGCACGGCCACCGGGCCGGCTCTGCTCCTGGGCTACCAGCCGGTCGCGCCCGCGGACCAGGCGCGGCACCTCAACGAGGCGACCGTGGTCGTCGTGATGGTCGAGAGCCCGGAGGCCGTCGCGCAGGCGGGGGCGATCGCCGCCGTCGACGGCGTCGACCTGGTGCTCGTCGGGACCCACGACCTCTCCTGCGCGCTCGGCGTGCCCGGCGCCGTCGACTCCCCTGCCGTCGTCGAGCAGTACGAGCGGCTCGCCGCGGCCTGCGCGGCAGCCGGCACGCCGTTCGGCGTCGCCGGGGTGCAGGACCCGCAGGTGCTGGCGCGGTACGTGGCGCTCGGCGCGCGGTTCGTGACCGCCGGCAGCGACGCCGACCTGCTGCGCAGCGCCGCGACGCAGCGGGTCGCGGCGCTCCGCGCGGTCGGCCGGTGAGCGCGCACCTGCGCCGGGCGACCGGCGTCGACGACGTGCACGCCATGGCGCGGCGCGCGCTGCCGAGGGCGGTCCTCGACTTCGTGGAGGGCGGAGCCGAGGACGAGCTCACGATCGCGCGCAACCGCCGGGCGCTGCAGGACCTCGCCTTCGTGCCGCGGGTGCTCACCGACGTGTCGACGCGCAGCCAGGAGACGACGCTGCTGGGCACGCCCGTCCGGTCGCCCGTGGTGCTCGCGCCGGTCGGTCTCGCCGCGCTCGCGCACCCCGAGGGCGAGGTCGGCGCCGCCCGCGCCGCCGCCCGGGCGGGCGTCGTCTCGACGCTGAGCTCGTCGTCGGCCTGGAGCCTCGAGGACGTCGCCCGCTCGTGCGACGGGCCGAAGTGGTTCCAGCTCTACGTCTGGCGCGACCGCGACCTGACCCGACGGGTCGTGGAGCGGGCCCGGGCCGCCGGGTACCTCGCGCTGTGCCTCACCGTCGACGTGCCGGTGGCGGCCCGTAGGCAGCGCGACCTGCGCAACGGCTTCACCGTGCCGCCGCGGCCGCGGCTGCGGCAGGCCGGCGACCTGGTGCGGCACGTCGGCTGGTTCCGGCGGCTCGCGCAGAGCGAGCTCTCCGGTCACCGGATGGGCCTCGGCAGCTTCACCTCGGCCGACCTCGGCGTCCGCGAGCGGCTCCGGATGCTCGACGTGGTCAACGAGCTGTTCGACCCGGCCGTCACCTGGAGCGACCTGTCGTGGCTCAAGGACGTCTGGGGCGGCCCGCTGGTGGTCAAGGGCGTGATGACCGGCGCGGACGCCAGCCGGTGCGTCGACGCCGGTGCCGACGCCGTGTGGGTCTCGAACCACGGCGGTCGGCAGCTCGACGGCCTCCCCGGCACGGCCGAGGTGCTGCCGGAGGTGGTGGCGGCGGTCGGCGGCCGGGCCGAGGTCTACCTCGACGGCGGCGTCCGCCGGGGCAGCGACGTCGTCAAGGCGCTGGCGCTCGGCGCCCGCGCCTGCATGATCGGCCGGCCCTACGTGTACGGGCTCGCAGCCGGCGGGCAGGAGGGGGTCGAGGTCGTGCTGGACCTGCTCCGCACCGAGATCGACACCACGCTCGCCCTGCTCGGGCGACCCACGCTGTCCTCGCTCGACGCCGGCGTCGTGGCGCGGAGCGGGTCATGAGCGCGGCGCTGCGCGTCGCGGTCGTCGGGACGCGAGGGCAGGCCGAGCGGGTGGCGATCCCCACGATCGCGGCCTCGGAGCGCACCACGCTGGCCGGCGTCCTCGGCAGCAGCCCCGAGCGCACCGCCGCCGTCGCCGACCGGCTGGGGGTCAGGGCGCACCACTCGCTCGGGACACTGGCCGACGACGACGGCGTCGACGCCGTCTGGCTCACCGCTCCGAACCACCTGCACGCCTCGATGGCGACGACGCTGCTGCAGGCCGGCGTCGACGTGCTGCTCGAGAAGCCGAGGGCCATCGACACCGGCGAGGCGGCGGCGCTGGCCGACGTCGCCGCGACACCGCCCGCCACCTTGCGGGTCGCCTACCAGCACCGGTTCCGACCGGCCCACGAGTGCCTGCGCCGGCAGGTCGTCAGCGGAGAGCTCGGGGAGCCGCGCCGGCTGAGGGTGCACCGGAACTGGCGCTTCCCGTACTTCGACGAGCCGCCCGGCACGGAGCCGTCCGCGTGGCGGAGCTCGCCGGAGACCAGCGGCGGGTGGGCGGTCAACGACCTGGGCTGCCACCTGGTCGACCTCGCGCTCTGGCTCACCGGCGCCCGGTCGGTCACGGTGCTCGACGCCGTGTTCACCCGGGAGTTCCCGGGCGTGCGCAACGACACCTCCGCCTTCCTCTCGCTGCGGATGGGAGAGGCCTGCGTCGCCGGCGTCGAGTGCTCGAACGTGCTCGCGAGCCCGGGCAGCCTCGTGGAGCTCTACAGCCACTCCTGCTGGGCCCGGCTGACCGACTCCTTCTCTCAGGCGGCGACCTCGGCGACGAGCGTCGAGCCGGATCCTGTGGTGACCGCGGGCGGCGACCCGTACCTGCGGATGCTCGACGACTTCGTCGGCGCCTGCCGCGGCGAGCCCTCGACCGGCGCCACGGCCGACGAGGCCCTGCTGAACGTCGTGGCGGTCCAGACCGCGCGCGCGGGAGGTCGCTACCTCGAGGACCTGCCGTAGCCCGGCGCACCGGCCGTACCGTGGTCGAGCCGCTCCCGACGGCACCCCTCTGGCGAGAGGCCACCGATGACGGCCGGCGCACCCCGCGACGCACCTCCCGCCCCAAGGGGGCGGTGGGCGCCGTCGTCGCGGCAGGTGACGGTCGGCGACGCCACGGTCCGCGTCGCCACCTGGGGTCAGGGGCCGCCGCTGCTGCTGCTCAACGGCATCGGCGGCAACGTCGAGATGTGGGAGCCGCTGGCACGCCGGCTGCCCGGTCGCCGGCTGGTGATGCCGGAGATGCCCGGCACCGGCCAGTCCCCGCCGCTGCGCGTCCCCCTGCGCATGGCTGGCTA
>JBKHYE010000013.1:0-9490 GCA_046565705.1 Actinomycetes bacterium | reverse complement strand
GCTGGGTCCGGCGACCGGCCTCGTGCGGGCCGACATCGAGAGCCGGCAGACGGTGCCGTGCCCGGACCGCGCGGTCGCGCCCGAGGACGAGCTCGTGCCGATCCTGCCGCCGCCGGCGGAGGCCGTGGCGGAGACCGAGTGCGTCTCGGCTCGCGTGCGCGTGGTCGACGGCCCGACGGCGGGAGACGCGTTCGTCCTCGACGTCCTCTCGACGCCGCTGCAGCCGTTCCCGCAGGACGGCCGCATCGTCCTGTCCTACGACGAGGGGGCCGAGCCCGGCCAGCAGTACGCCTTCGCCGACGTCGAGCGCAGCCGCCCGCTACTGCTCCTGGGCGCGCTGTTCGCCGTCGCCGCCGTGGTGCTCGGGCGGTTCACCGGGCTGCGCGCGCTGTTCGGCCTCGGGCTGTCGCTGCTCGTGCTGACGACGTTCGTGCTGCCTGCGCTGCTGGACGGGCAGAACGCGCTGCTCGTCGCCCTCGCGGGCTCGGCGCTGGTCATGTTCGTCGTGCTCTACCTGACGCACGGCGTCACGGTGCAGACGAGCATCGCCGTCCTCGGCACGCTCGGCAGCCTGACCCTGACCGTGCTGCTGGCCCAGCTGTTCGTCACGCTCACCGGTCTCACCGGGCTCGGCTCCGACGAGACCAGCCTGCTCAGCGCCACCGTGCGCGACCTCGACGTCCGCGGGCTGCTGCTGGCCGGCATCGTCATCGGCTCGCTGGGTGTGCTCGACGACGTCACCGTCACCCAGTCGTCGGCGGTGTGGGAGCTGCACCTGGCCAAGCCGACGGCGACCGTCCGTGAGCTCTACCGCGCCGGTACCCGAATCGGCCGCGACCACATCGCCGCCACCATCAACACGCTGGTGCTCGCCTACGTCGGCGCGTCGCTGCCCCTGTTCGTCGTCTACGAGCTGGCCGGCTCGGGCCTGCGCGAGGTGCTCACGTCGGAGGTGGTGGCGCAGGAGGTGGTGCGCACGCTCGTGGGCAGCCTGGGCCTGGTGGCAGCCGTGCCGCTGACGACGATCCTCGCGGCTCTCACGGTCCGGATCGACCGGCCGGGTCGGGCCCGCGCCACGACGTCCTGACAGGCTCGGACACCCGTCGAGCGAGGAGAGCCGTGACCGAGTCCGTCGCCGACCAGCTCCGCGTTCCCGCCGGCGGCCGGCGGCTGGCCGACGTCGATCCGCGCTCGACACCCGGCACGGACGCCGACAAGGACGCTGCGCGCGTCGAGACCGAGCGGATCGGAGCCGAGCTGGCCGACCTGCAGGAGCGGCTGTGGGCCGAGGGTCGCACCGGTGGCCGCCGCCGGCTCCTGCTCGTGCTGCAGGGGATGGACACCAGCGGCAAGGGCGGCGCGGTGAAGCACGTCGTCGGCTCGGTCAACCCGGTCGGCGTGCGCATCACCGGCTTCGGGCCGCCGACCGACGAGGAGCGCAGGCACGACTTCCTCTGGCGGATCGAGCGCGCCCTGCCGCCGGTCGGGACGCTCGGGGTGTTCGACCGGAGCCACTACGAGGACGTGCTCATCGTGCGCGTGCACGACCTGGTCCCGCAGACGGAGTGGGAGACCCGCTACGAGCGGATCAACGCATGGGAGGAGCGCCTGACTTCGGACGGCGTCACGCTGGTCAAGGTCATGCTGCACATCTCCCGCGAGGAGCAGCGCGAGCGCCTGCTCGCGCGGATCGACGACCCGACCAAGCACTGGAAGGTGAACCCCGGCGACGTCGAGGAGCGCCGGCACTGGGCCGAGTACCAGGAGGCGTACGAGGCCGTGCTCGCGCGCTGCTCTCCGGCGCACGCGCCCTGGTACGTGCTGCCGGCCGACCGCAAGTGGTACCGGAACTGGGCGCTGTCGCACCTGCTGCTCGAGACGATGCGGGGCATGGACCTGCGCTGGCCCGAGCGGCCGGACCTCGACCTGCCGGCGCTGCGTGCGGCGCTCGAGGCCGACACCTGACCCGGTGTCGGCGATGACACGTCGTCGGGCAGGGTAGGCACCGCTCGTCCCGTCCGCGCCTCGCCAGGAGGACCCGTGATCCGCCGCCTCGCCCGACCGCTGCTCGCCGCCACCTTCATCGCGGAGGGCGTCGATGCCCTGCGCAACCCCGGACCGCACGTCCAGCAGGCCGAGAGCGCCGGTCTCAAGGACGCCGAGCGGCTGGTGCAGCTGAACGCGGCGACCAAGGTCGGCGGTGGGGCGCTGCTCGCGCTCAACAAGCTGCCGCGGCTGTCGGCGCTGGCGCTGGCCGCCTCGCTCGTCCCGACGACGATGGTGCGCAACGCCTTCTGGAGCGAGGACGACCCGCAGGCCAAGGCGCAGAAGCGGAACGGCCTCGTCACCGACCTCGGGCTGCTGGGCGGGCTGCTGGTCGCGACGGCCGACACGGGCGGCCGCGAGTCGGTGCCGCACGCCGCCGCGCGGCTGTCGCGGCGGGCCCGCCGGAAGGCCGCGAAGCAGGCCACCGTGGCGCAGAAGAAGGCGGCCAAGGCGCAGAAGAAGGCCGGCGCCGTGGTGCACGCGGCCGCCGACGCGCTCCCGATCGGCTGACGTACCGCATCAGGCGCGCAGGCGGTCGAGCACCTCGACGACGCCGTCGATCGGCAGCCCGCCGTCGGGGTCGAGGCGGCTGAGCGAGGCCAGCCCCATGCCCGCCATGCACACCGTGCGGTCGACGAGCTCGTCGACGTCGGGCCACGGGAAGTGCGGCTTGGCGACCAGCAGCGCGGCGATGCCGTGCGCCGCCGCCCAGAGGTTGAGGGCGAGCGCGGTGGCGTCGCCCTCGAAGACGCCGACGTCGATGCACGCCTGCACCGACTCGACCAGGTAGCCGAAGGCCCCGCTGGCGATGAGCTCGGCCATCGACGAGGCGCCCGGCTCCCGGCTCGTCATCATCACGATGCGGTAGTGCTCGGGGTTCTCGAGCGCGAAGTGCACGTACGCGTTGCCCTGCCGGCGCAGCGCGTCGAAGACGTCGTCGCCGTCGGCCGCGGCCTCGCGCAGCCGCACGTGCAGCTGCTCGAACACCTCCTCGCAGACGGCGTCGAGCAGCGCCTGCTTGTCGGCGAAGTGCAGGTAGATCGACGGGACGCTGACGCCGACGCGCTGCGCGACGGCACGCACCGAGACGGCGTCCTCGTCGCCGGTCTCGCGCAGCAGGTCCATGGCCGCGCGCAGCAGGTCGTCACGCAGCGCCGCGCCCTCGCCGCGTCTGGCGCGGCGCCGGCCCGTGCCGGTGGCGGCCTCAGACACGGGCGACCTCGGCGACGGGCGGCGAGTCGGTCATCCGCCCAGTGTCGTCGAGCCCGGACTCGGCGAGCCCGAAGCGGTCGTGCAGCCGACGCAGCGGTGCGGGGGCCCACCAGTTCCAGCGCCCGGCCAGCCGCATGAACGCCGGGACGAGCGCGCCGCGCACGAGCGTGGCGTCGACGACGACGGCGAGCGCCGTCCCGAGCCCGAGCAGCTTGATGAACGAGATGCCGGAGCTGATGAACGCGATGAAGACGATCGCCAGCAGCCCGGCCGCCGCCGTGATGAGCCGGCCGGTGCGCTCGAGCCCGAGCGCGACCGCGGCGCGGTTGTCGCCGGTGCGCAGCCACTCCTCGCGGATGCGCGAGAGCAGGAAGACCTCGTAGTCCATCGACAGGCCGAACAGCACGCAGAACATGAGGATCGGCGTCGTGGTGTCGAGGGTCCCCGTGACGATCGGGTCGCCGACCAGCCAGGTGAGGTTGCCCTCCTGGAAGACCCAGACCATGGCGCCGAACGTCGCCGACAGCGACAGCAGGTTCAGCACGATCGCCTTCACGGGCAGCACGACGCTGCCGGTGAAGAGGAACAGCAGGACGAGCGTCGCGACGACGATCAGCCCGAGCGCGACCGGCAGGTCGGCGCCGAGCGAGGCCTTGGTGTCGACGAGCGACGCGGCCTGCCCGGCCACCAGCACGTCGTCGAACGGCGCGTCGACGGCGCGCACGCGCTCCACCAGCGCCTCGCCCTCGGGGCCGTACCCCTCGCCGCTCGGCACGATGGTCACGTACGTGCCGTCGTCGCCGGCTGCCGAGGCGACCGCCGGCGACGGCGGCGCGACCTGCCGTCCCTCGGCGTAGGAGCCGGTCAGCGCGTCGACGCGCTCGACGCCGTCGAGCTGCGAGAGCTCCGCGGCCCACGCCGCGATGTCGTCGGTGCGGGACTCCGCCGGACCGGTGCCGTCGGCGACGGCGGTCAGCGCCAGCGGCTCGTTGCTCGGGAACTCGTCGCGGACGATCTGCGCGGTGACGTGCGCGCCGGCGTCGCGCGGCAGGACGCGGTCGTCGGGCAGGCCGAACACGACCTGGGTGAACGGCAGGCCGGCGCCGACGAGCAGCAACAGCACGACCGTCGCGATCGGCAGCGGGCGGCGCATGACCGTGACCGCGAGCCGGTGCCAGAAGCCCTCGCCCACCGCCTTCGGCCGCGGCGGGGGGAGCCGCAGCGCCCGGCGCAGCGGCTTGTTGAGGTCGAAGGAGTCGATGCGCCGGCCCAGCACGACGAGCGCGGCCGGCAGCACGACGACCGCGCCGACGGCGGCGAACAGCACCGCGCTCACCCCGGCGTAGGCGAACGACCGCAGGAAGTACAGCGGGAAGACCAGCAGCGCGGCCAGCGACAGGAGCACCGTGACGGCGGAGAACAGCACCGTGCGTCCGGCCGTCTGCACGGTGCGGACGACGGCAGCGCGGTCGGTGAGCCCGGTGGCGCGCTCCTCGCGGTACCGAGTCAGCATGAACAGGATGTAGTCGATGCCGAGGCCGAGGCCGAGTGAGATCGCCAGGTTCACCGAGTAGACGCTGACGTCGGTGACCTCCTGCAGCAGCTGCAGGGTGAAGAAGGTGCCGAGGATCGACAGCACGCCGATGAGCAGCGGCAGCCCGGCCGCGACGGCGCTGCCGAACACCAGGACGAGCAGCACCGCGGTGATCGGGATGGCGATCGACTCGGCGCGCTTGAGGTCGGCCTCGATGGTGTCGCCGACCTGGCGGTAGCCCTCCATCTCGCCGCCGACGTCGACCCGCAGCCCGCTCACCCCGGCGAGCGACGTCGTCGTGTACTCCTCGACCAGTTGCTCGACGCGGTCGATCTGCTCGTCCTCGGTGCCGGTGAGCCGGCCGAGCACCAGCGCCCGGTCGCCGCCCTCGCTCTTGAGAGATGGCGCACCGGTCGTCCAGTACGAGACCACCTGCAGCACACCGTCTTCCGCGGCGAGCTGCTCGGTGAGCCGCTGCCCCGCCGCGACCACAGCGGGGTCGTCGACCGACCCGTCCTCCGCGGTGCCGAGCAGCGTGAGGTTCGGGGCGCCGGCGCGGAACTCGCGCTCGAGCAGCCGCGTGGCTGCGGCCGACTCGGCGTCCGGGTCGTCGAAGCCGCCCGCCGACAGGTTCGCCGCCACGCTCCCGCCGACGGCGCCGGCGACGACGAGGAACGCCAGAGCGAGCAGCAGGACGCGGCGCGGGACCGCGGTGACCCCGGTGGCGAGACGAGTGAGCACGGCAACCTCCGGATCCGATGAACGGCGATAAGTTAGCGCCGCTCACACGGTCGCGCAAGACGGCGGCTGCGTGGCGCCGCTCACGACGGGAGGTGGCCGACCGCGAGACTGGCCGCATGGGCAGGCGCTTCGAGGAGCTGGACTTCCAGGTGACGCCGCGCGGCGACGTGAGCCTGCGCCGCCGGCACGACCCGGTGCTCGGCGTCGACGTGCACGAGGTGCTGCTCGGCGACGAGTACCTCATGTCGAGCGCCTTCACGCGCGCGGAGGAGGAGCTCGCGCGGCTCGGGCTCGCGGCGCTCGGCGACGGCCCGCTCGACGTCGTCGTCGGCGGGCTGGGACTCGGCTGCACCGCCGTGGCGGCGCTGGCCGACGAGCGGGTCCGCACCCTGCGCGTCGTCGACGCGTTCGAGCCGGTCATCGACTGGCACCGTCGGCGGCTGCTCCCGGCGTCGGCCGCGCTCGTCGACGACCCTCGCTGCCGGCTCGTGCTCGCCGACTTCTTCGCCGGCCTGACCGACGCGACGGCGTGGGGCGGCCAGGACGTCGTCGACGCCGTGCTGCTCGACATCGACCACAGCCCGCGGCACCTGCTCCACCCCGGTCATGCCGTGCTGTACACCCGGGACGGGCTCACGGCGATGTCCGGCCGGCTCCGCCCCGGCGGGGTCTTCGCGCTGTGGTCGGACGACCCGCCGGACCACGCGTTCGTCACCGACCTGCGCGCGGTCTTCCCGGGCGCGGAGCCGCACACCGTCGCCTTCGACAACCCGTACACCGGAGGGACGTCGGCCAACACCGTGTACGTCGCGCGCCGCCCGCACTGACGGCAGCGCCGCCACCGGTCCGGGCATTCGTCCGCGATGTGCACCGCTGCCCTCTAGCCTCGTGCCACCGCGTCGGCCGCCGGAGGTGCGCAGTGCAGCGTCACAGGCTGGCTGCGGGCGCCGGGTCGATCGCGATCACCGCCGCCCTCGGTGCCGTGCTGCCGTCGGCGGCGGACGCTCCGGAGGTGCCCATGGCGGCGCCCGTCGTCGAGCTGTCCTCGCTCGATGACTGGCTGCCCGACGAGCCCGCAGGACCTGTCGCCGCGCCGGCGCCGACCGAGCCGCCCGCCTCGGCGACGACCGCCGCGCCCGACCTCGTCGCGCTCGCCGCCGACGACGGTGAGATCCCCGACCGCGCGGCAACGGCCTACCGCGCCGCCGCCGACGGCGTCGACTGCCGGGTGCGCTGGGAGGTCGTCGCCGCCATCGGGCGGATCGAGTCCGACCACGGCCGGCACGCCGACGGCGCGCTGCACGAGGACGGCCGCGTGCTCCCGCCGGTGCTGGGCCCGCGGCTGGACGGCGCCGGGCCGTTCGCCCTCATCGCAGACACCGACGGCGGCCGGCTCGACGGAGACGTCGAGTTCGACCGCGCCGTCGGCCCGATGCAGTTCATCCCGTCGACCTGGGCGCGGTGGGCCTCCGACGGCGACGCCGACGGCCGGCGCGACCCGCACGACCTCGACGATGCCGCGCTCGCCGCCGCCCGCTACCTGTGCGCGTCGGGCCGCCGGCTCGACCGGCCGGCGGCGCTCGTCGCGGCGGTCTACAGCTACAACCACTCCTACGACTACGTGCGCGCGGTGCTCACCGTGGCGGCGCGCTACGCCGGCGTCGACCCCGTGTCGCTCGGCACGGGTCTGCTGCCGCCGCCGACCGTGGCCACGCCGTCGCCCACCCCCACCCCCTCGGTGACGCCGCCCGCGCCCGCCGCGCCGGCGGACGGCCCGGCGGAGTCGGGCACGACTCCGACGCCGTCCGACAGCGCGACGCCGTCGGAGCCGGCCACCGCGACGCCGTCGGCCGATCAGTCGACGACGCCGACCGCCGACCCGACCGCCGACCCGACCGCCGACCCGACCGCCGACCCGACGGCGGAGCCGACCCTCGACGTGCCTGTGGTCGAGCCGGCGTCGTGAGACGCGGTGCCCGGCAGGCGGGACACTCGTGCGGTGACCGCGCCGCGCTCCCTGCTCGTCCTGGGTGGAGGCGGCTCGCTGGGCGCCTTCCAGGTCGGCGGCCTGCTCGCGCTCGCCGAGCACGGCGTCGTCCCGGACGCGCTGTTCGGCTGCTCGGCAGGGGCGCTCAACGCCGCGTTCCTGGCCAGCGACCCGTCGGTGCGCCGGGCACGCGAGCTCGCCGACTGGTGGGCGCGGTCGGAGTCGCACCGCCTGCTCGCACCGGGCCGGCTGTCGCAGCTGCGCGGCATCGCCGGCGCCGTCGCGACGCGGGCCTCGGCGCTGCTCGACGAGCGGCCGCTGCGCACCCTCGTCTCGATGCAGGCCGGCGCCCACGACCTGTCCGAACTGGCCGTGCCGCTCACCGTGACGACGACGTGCCTCGACTGCGGTGTGGCCCGGCACCACGACCGCGGACCGCTCGAGGACGTCCTGGTGGCGAGCTGCTCCCTGCCGGGGCTCTTCCCGCCGGTGCGGCTGCCGGACGGTCACCTCCACGTCGACGGCGGCATCGTCTGCGGGGTGCCGCTCGCGGCGGCGCTGCAGGACGCCGGGCCGCGGGACGTCGTCTACGTCCTCGACACCGGCATGGCGCCGGTGACGGGCACGCCGGGCCGGTGCGCCGCGCTGCCGTCCGCCGAGGACTGCTGCGGGCTCGGGCCACCGCGCCGCCCCTGGGAGCCGCCCGTCGACGCGCAGCGCCACGCGGTCGACGTCGTGCTGCGGGCCTTCACCGTGGCCCGTTCGGTCGCCAACCGCGCTGCCGTCGAGCCCCTGCTCGGCGACCCCCGGGTGCGGATCGCGCCGCACATCCCCGACGCGTGGGCCACCGGGCTGCTGCACCACCGCCCGGTCGGTCCGCGCGACTTCCGGCACACCGGTGACCTCGTCACCGCCGGCTTCGGGGTGACGCTGCGCTGGCTCGAGCAGCCCTCGCCGCAGGCGCCTGCCTCGCACGTCGCGGACTGAGCGCTATCGCACGGCGGCGAGCGCCGGGACGAGCACCTCCCGGACGTGAGCCGCGAGCCACGGCAGCCCGTGCCGCGTCGTCCACCACGCGAGGGACGCGCGACCCGGCGCCCGAGCCGGCAGCGGGCATGCGATGGGCGTCCCCACCTCCAGGCCGACGCCGCGCAGCAGGGCCGCGGCGGCGCGCGCCACTGCCGCGTGGGCGGCGGCGTTCGGGTGCAGGCGGTCGACCGCCCACGCCTCGCGCCGCCGCAGCTCAGGCACGGCGTCGAGGTCCAGGACGTGGACGACGCCCCTCGCACCCGGCTCTGCTGCGGCCCGGTCGACGGCGGTGTTGACCGCCGCGACGCGCTCGGCCGCCTGCAGGCGGAGACCCCGCGGCAGGGGCAGGTGCCGGCACGGGTCGTGCAGGCGGCCGAGCAGCACCGTCGCGCCGGTCCGGCGCAGCGCCCGGACGACGTGGCGCAGGTGGTGCTCGAACGCCTCGGGACGAAAGCCCCCGCGCGCGACGTCGTTGAGCCCGACGAGCAGCGTGGCGAGATGGGGCTCGGCGGCGACGGCGGCCGGCAGCTGCACCGTGCGCACGTCGTTCACCTTGGACCCGGCGACGGCGAGGGGCAGCAGCGTGGCGCCCGGGAGGGCGGCCGCGAGCAGCGACGGCCACGTCGCGTCGAGCGGCACCGACAGGCCGACCCCCTCCCCGCAGCTCGTGCTGTCACCGAGGGAGACGACCCGCAGGGTCATGCCGCCACCGTCCTCCGTCGCTGCGCGCTGCTCGTCTCCTGCAACCGGTGCACGGCGAGGAAGCCGGCGACCGTGGCGGCCCACGGGAACTCCTCTGCACGACTGCGCGCCGCGGCGCGGCGCACCTCCTCGGGCAGGGCCATCAGCTCCTCCACCGCGTCGGCGATGCAGAAGCCGGAGCTCGGGCAGTGGCGGCCGGCCGCGCGGACGACGTCGCGCAGCGCCGAGTGGCGGCTGAC
>JBKHYE010000012.1:0-6591 GCA_046565705.1 Actinomycetes bacterium | reverse complement strand
CCGCACCCGCCGCCCGTGAGGCCGGCGGCGCCGACGTCGCCCTGCTGGCCGCGCGCGGAGCGGCCGCTGCGCTGATCTGCGCCGGGCTCGTCGTGATCGCCCGCCGCAGCCTGCTCGCCAAGGTCGTCGCCGCGATCGTCGCCGGCGTGCTGCTCATGGCGACCGCGGCGGTGGCGGTGGTCGGCACCACGGTGGCGCGCGCGTACGAGCGCGACCAGGCCACCCTCGTGCAGGATGCCGCGGCCGGGCGCGAGCAGCTGCTGCGCCAGTCCCGCGAGCGCATCGAGGTGCTCGCGCCGGTGTTCGCCCGTGGCTGCGCGAACGCCGACTTCGACCCGGCGCGCTGCGACGCGTTCCTCCGCCTGATCACCGAGCCGGGGAGCACCGACTTCGCGGTTCTCGTGCCGAACGCGGGTGATCCGGTCGGGCTCGGCGGCCGGGCGCCGCTCTCGCCGTCGGAGGCGCTCGGGATCTCGGGCAGCGACGTCGTGGCCGACGTCGTCGCCGGCGGGCCGTCCGCGGCACGGGGGCCGGTCGGCGACTACGTCCGCCTGCTGGGTGCCGAGGCCGGCCTCGCGCTCGTCGTCGCGACGCCGCTGGAGCGCGCGACGCCGACCGCGGAGGCCCGCGGCGCGTTCGTCTACGGGCTGCGGGTCGGGCAGCGCCTCGTCGACGCCGACATCGACGCCGGCGGGTTCGGGCTGACCCTGCTCGCCGACGGCGAGGTCGTCGCCTCGAACCTGTCCGAGCGCGACCGGGGCGCGGTCGTCGAGGTGGTGGACGCCGCCGGCAGCCTGCCGGACGACGGCGTCACCGTGAGCGCCGCGGGCAGCCGGCCGACGGTGCACCTGCTGCCGCTGCGCGACCGGTCGGGCGCCGCCGTCGGCACCCTCGCGCTGTCGAGGTCGGCCGAGAACGCGCTCGCCGCCCAGCGGGACGCGCTGCGAGCGCTGCTGCTGACCGCCGTCGTCACCACGGCCCTGGTCGCGGCGCTCGCGGCGCTGCTCGGCCGGCGCACCGTCGAGCCGGTGCAGCGGCTGACCGCGGCGGCGCGGCGGGTCAGCGCCGGCGACCTGTCGACGCGCACGGGGGTGCACGGCCGTGACGAGGTCGGCGCGCTGGCCCGCGCCTTCGACTCGATGACCGGCTCGCTGGCGCAGCTCACCGGCGACCTGCGCACCAGCGCCGCGCGGCTCGAGACGGTGCTCGCCTCGATGTCCGACGGGCTGCTCGCCACCGACGGCTCCGGCCGGGTCACGAGCGTCAACCGCGCGGCGCTCACGATGACCGGGCTGGCCGACCACGAGGTGCTCGGGCGACCCGTGGAGGAGGTGCTCGACCTGCGCGCACCGGGCGGCGGCGCCCTGCCGCTCGACCCCGCCACCACGCGCGACGAGCCTGCCGAGGTGCACCGCCCCGACGGCGAGACGACGCCCGTGCGCGCGGCCGTCACGACGCTCGCCACGGCCGACGGCGAATCGGAGGGCGTCGTCGTCGTGCTGCGCGACACCACGCAGGAGCGCGAGGTGGAGCGGATGAAGACCGAGTTCCTCTCCAACGTCAGCCACGAGCTGCGCACGCCGCTGACGCCGATCCGCGGCTACGCCGACATCCTGGCCAGCCGACCGCTGGCACCGGACAAGGTCGCGACCTTCGCCGGCACGATCCTCGCCGAGGCGCTGAAGATGAACCGCGTCGTCGACCTGCTCGTCGACGTCGCCGCCGTCGAGGCCGGCCGGGCGCGGATCGCGCCGCAGCCGGTCGACCTGCGCGTGCTGCTCGACGAGCGGCTCGCGCTGTGGCGCGAGCGCGCGCCGCAGCGCACCGAGGACCTGCGCCGACGGGTCGCGAGCGGGCTGCCGCCGGTCAGCGTCGACCCGTCGTGGCTCGCCAAGGCGCTCGACGAGCTCGTCGACAACGCCGTGAAGTACACGCCGGCCGGTACGCCGATCACGCTGCTCGGCGGCCTCGCACCGGACGGCGCGCACGTGCGCGTGTCGGTCCGCGACGCCGGCCCGGGCATCGACCTCGCCGAGTCGGAGCTGCTCTTCACCTCCTTCGAGCAGAAGGACGGCTCGGCGACCCGCCGTGTCGGCGGGCTCGGCCTGGGCCTGTCGTTCGTGCGCCGCGTCGCGCAGGACGCCGGCTGGCACCTCGTCGTCGAGTCGCCCGCCGCCGGTGGGAAGGGCGCCGAGTTCGCGCTCGACCTGCCGATCAGCCCCGAGCCGCCCCCGCGCCCCGCCCGCCGAGGGTCTCGAGCAGCGCCGCGGCCAGGCCAGGTGCCAGGTCAGGACCGGTCACCCGCTCGTCCGGCTCGTCGCCGATCCCCCTGAGCCGCAGCACGGCCGCCCGGCTGCCGTCGCGCAGGACGCCGACCACCATGCGCACCTCGCGGCGCTCGGGGTGCTCGGCCGCGACGCGAGCCGCGTCCGCCGCCGGGTCGAGCTGCGCCTCGGCGGACGGCGGCAGCACCAGCACCTCGTGAGCGAGCGCCACGCCGAGGACCTCGTCGCCGAACTCGATCCGGGCGAGCACCTCGTCGAGCGGCCCGTCGGCCAGGGCCTCCTGCTGCACCGGCGTCAACGACCCCGGTCGGTCCGCGACCACGCCCATGGTCTGAGCCAGCTGCGGCTCCGCGCGCAGCAGCGCCTCGGTCTCGACGAGCGCGAACAGCTGCGGCGGCTGGTCCCACCCGGCCTCGGCGACGTGCTGCTCGACCTCGCCGACCACCAGGTGCAGCGGGTCGAGGACGGGGCCGGTCTGCGTCGTCATGCCCCGAGTCTCCCGCGTGCTCGGGAACCACTGGCGCTGTGGTTGAGTTGCCCGGGGAAACGTCCCCTCTCCTGGGAGTGAAGCCTTCGTGGCCGTCCGCACACCCGGGGCCGGCCTGCCGGGCCGCCCCCGCCTGCTCGGGCCCGCACTCGCCGTCGTCGCCGTCGTCCTCCTGCTGGGCGGCGCGGCGCTGTCGCTGTACACCGACCTGCTCTGGTTCCAGGAGGTCGGCTACACGACGGTCTTCTCGACGGTGCTGCAGACGCGCGTGGTGCTGTTCGTCGTCTTCGGCCTGCTCATGGCCGCCGTCATCGGGCTCAACACCTGGATCGCCTACCGCGTGCGGCCGCCGTTCCGGCCGATGTCGCTCGAGCAGCAGAACCTCGAGCGCTACCGGGTCGCGGTGGAGCCGTACCTGCGCACCGTGCTGCTCGCCGGTGCCGGTGTCTTCGGGCTGTTCGCCGGGCTGTCCGCGGCCAGTCGCTGGCAGACCTGGATGCTCTGGCGCAACGGCACCCAGTTCGGCGTCGAGGACCCGCAGTTCGGCCGCGACGTCAGCTACTACGCCTTCACCTACCCGTTCCAGCGCTTCGTGCTGGGGTTCATCATCACCGCGTTCGTGCTGGCGCTCATCGCGGCCGCGGTCGTGCACTACCTGTTCGGCGGCGTGCGCCTGCAGACGCCGGGCGACAAGGTCAGCCCCGCGGCGCGCGCGCACCTGTCGGTGCTCGTCGGCCTGATCGTGCTGGCGAAGGCCTTCGCCTACTACCTCGACCGGTACGGGCTCGCGTTCTCCGAACGCGGGTTCCGGCAAGGGCCGCACTACACCGACGTCAACGCCGTACTACCGGCCAAGAACATCCTCATCGGCATCGCGGTCATCTGCGCGCTGCTGTTCTTCGCGAACATCGTCGTGCGCAACATCGTGCTGCCGGCCGGCGCGCTGGCCCTGCTCGTCGTCAGCTCGGTGGTCATCGGCGGCATCTACCCGGCGTACACGCAGCAGTTCAGGGTGAAGCCGAACGAGATCCAGCGCGAGGAGCCGTTCATCCAGCGCAACATCGAGGCGACACGCGCGGCGTACGGCATCGACGACACCGAGGTCACGGACTACCAGGCCGTCCAGGACGCCGACCCGGAGGCGCTGCAGGAGCAGGTCTCCCGGGTGAGCAGCGCCCGGCTGCTCGACCCGAACGAGCTCGGCCGCACCTTCGAGCAGCTGCAGCGGCTGACGTTCTACTTCGGCGTCACCGACCAGCTCGACATCGACCGCTACGAGATCGACGGCGAGATGCAGGACGTCGTCGTCGCGGCGCGTGAGGTCGACATCTCCAACCTGCCCGGGGACCGGCAGGACTGGATCCGGCAGCGGCTCGTCTACACCCACGGCAACGGGCTCATCGCCGCTCCGGCCGACCGCGTCGACGCCGAGGGCCGGCCGCTGTTCGACGAGCTCGAGCCCAATGCCGAGGGCAGCCCCATCCAGCTGGAGCAGTCGCGGATCTACTTCGGCGAGCTGTCGCCGGAGTACTCGATCGTCAACACCGAGCAGCCGGAGATCGACGGGCCGCGCGACTTCGGTCTCGCCGAGTCGGCGAGCGACGAGGAGGTGGCCGTCGAGGGGGAGGACGAGGACCAGGCCACCTTCAACTACGACGGCGACGGTGGCGTGCAGATGAGCCACTTCGGCCGCAAGCTCGCCTACGCCATCAAGTACCGAGAGCCGAACATCGTCCTGTCGAACGCGATCCGCGACGACAGCCGGATCATGTACGTGCGTGAGCCGCGCGACCGGGTCGAGAAGGTCGCCCCGTTCCTCGAGATCGACACCGACCCGTACCCGGCGGCGGTCGACGGCCGCATCGTCTGGATCGTCGACGGCTACACCACCAGCGCCGGCTACCCGTACTCGCAGCGCGTCAACTTCGGCGACGTCACCTCCGACAGCCAGAGCGGCGGCATCCCGGTACAGCAGCAGGTCAACTACATCCGCAACTCGGTCAAGGCCACCGTCGACGCCTACAGCGGTGAGGTGACGCTGTACGAGTTCGGCGAGCGCGACCCGGTCCTGCAGGCCTGGAACGACGCCTTCGGCGGCGACCTGCTGCAGCCGGAGAGCGAGATGAGCGACGACCTGCGCGCCCACCTCCGGTACCCCGAGGACCTGTTCAAGGTCCAGCGCGAGCTGCTAGCGCAGTACCACGTCGAGGACGCGTCGGAGTTCTACACGCGCGACGACTTCTGGGAGGTGCCGGCGGATCCGGCGGCGGCCATCAACCGGATCTCGGCGAACCTCACGGCCGACCAGGCCCAGCAGCCGGCGCCGCAGAACGTGCTGGAGGCGACCGAGACCGGGCCGCGGCAGCCGCCGTTCTACTCGCTGCTCGACTTCCCCGGTGAGGGTCGCGCGTTCCGCCTGTCGACCAACTTCACGGCGCTGAACCGGCCGAACCTCGCGGCCTTCGCGTCGGTGTCGTCTGACCCGGAGGACTACGGCACCATCCGGGTGCTCGAGGTGCCGCGTGGCGACCCGCCGAACGGGCCGGGCCAGGTGGCGAACCAGTTCCTGTCGGAGCAGGTCGTCGCAGACGCGCTGTTCCCGTTCCGGCAGAACCGCGCCTAGGTGACCTTCGGCAACCTGCTGACCCTGCCGGTCGGCGAGGGGCTGCTCTACGTGCAGCCGGTGTTCGTGCGGGCGCAGGGCGGCGAGAGCTTCCCGACGCTGCAGCGGGTCCTCGTCAGCTACGGCAACGACGTCGCCGCCGGCACGACGCTGGCCGAGTCGCTGAGCGACCTGTTCGACGCCCCGGCGCCGCCGCCCGACGACGAGCCGGCGGAGCCGGACGACCCGCCGACGCCGTCGCCGACGCCGTCGCCCACGGGCACGCCCGCCGGTGACCTCGCCGCGGCGATCGCCGAGGCGGACGCCGCGTACGAGGCCGGCCAGGAGGCGCTGCGGCGCGGTGACTTCGCCGCCTACGGCGAGGCGCAGCAGCGGCTTCGGGCGGCGATCGACCGGGCGGCGGAGCTGTCGCAGGAGCAGTGAGCGCGACGGCGGCCGCGAACGCCGGCGGTCAGTCGTCGAGCAGCTCGAGCACGCGCTCCGGCGGCCGGGCGACGACAGCCCGGTCGCCGCGGATGACGACGGGCCGCTCGATCAGCTCGGGGTGCTGCGCCAGCGCGTCGAGGACGGCCTCGCGGTCGGCGTCGGCCAGGCCGAGCTCGCGGTAGGCGGCCTCACCGTTGCGCACCAGAACCCGCGGGTCATCGGTGCCGAGCAGGGTCAGCACCCGCTCGATCTCGTCGCGCGTCGGCGGCTCGACGAGGTACAGCACCCGGTCGACCTCGACGCCGCGCTCGGCCAGCAGCGCCTCAGCGCCACGGCTCTTGCTGCACCGCGGGTTGGCCCACACGGTCACGCGCTCGCTCATCCCGCCAGTGTGCCGAAGCCGTTTGCACCGCCTCCCGCGAGTCACCTACAGTGGGCGACGCAACCGACGCGGGGTGGAGCAGCTCGGTAGCTCGCTGGGCTCATAACCCAGAGGTCGCAGGTTCAAATCCTGCCCCCGCTACAACGAAAGTGCGGGTCAGAGGCGGTCTCCCAAGATCAGGGAGGCCGCCTCTTGATCGTTTGTACGCAATTTGTACGCACAGGCCACACAGGGCTGTCCGCATCCAGACGTCGACAGACCGCGCCAGACAGCCGGGCGGCACCTCCGAGTGGGGCTTGGTGATCGCCGTTGTGCAGGTCGCCGGCCGTCAGTGCGGAGCGGCCCAGGTCGGCTCGGGGAGGTCGAGTGCCACGGCTCCCTGCTCGTC
>JBKHYE010000011.1:0-14573 GCA_046565705.1 Actinomycetes bacterium | reverse complement strand
CTCGTCGGCACCTCCGGGTGGCAGTACCGCGACTGGCGCGGCCGCTTCTACCCCCCGCGGCTGCCGCAGCGGCTCTGGCTGGAGCACCACTGCGCGCGGTGGCAGACCGTCGAGCTGAACAACTCCTTCTACCGGCTGCCTTCCCGTGAGGTGTTCGAGGCCTGGCGTGCGCGGACGCCCGCGGACTACGTCGTCACGGTCAAGGCATCGCGGTACCTGACGCACATCAAGCGGCTGCGCGAGCCCGAGGAGCCGGTCGGCCGGCTGATGGAGCGGGCGACCGGGCTGGGCGACCGGCTCGGTCCCGTGCTCGTGCAGCTGCCGCCGGACCTGCAGCTGGAGGTCGACCGGCTCGACGAGACGCTCGCGCAGTTCCCGGCCGGCACGCGGCTGGTCGTCGAGCCGCGGCACCCCTCGTGGTGGGTCCCGGAGCTGCGCGAGGTGCTGTCGCGGCACGGCGCCGCGCTGTGCTGGGCCGACCGCGGCAGCGAGCCGGTCGCCCCGCTCTGGCGCACGGCGGGCTGGGGCTACCTGCGGCTGCACGCCGGCGGCGGCGAGGACGTCTGGCCGTACGAGGAGTCGGTGCTCGCGCGGTGGGCCGACCTGCTGTGCGAGACCTGGTCGGACGACGAGGACGTGTTCGTCTACACGAACAACGATCCCGGCGGTGCCGCGCTGCGCGACGGCGTCACCCTCGCCCGGCTGCTGCGCGAGCGCGGCCGCACGGTCGGTCGCGTCCCCGACATGGACGAGGTCACGGGCGACCTCTACGTGCCCCCGCGTGGAGGGGCTCGAGCGGCTGCCGCGGCACCCCAGACCGTCGGGAGCCCTCCGGCCGGGTAGCGGCTACAGCGCGTCGGACAGCTCGAGCCAGGCATCCTCCAGCTCGCCGCGACGTGCCTGCAGCGCCCGCAGCTCGGCGTCGAGCGCCAGCACGGCGTCGGCGTCGGTCGCCTGCTCGGCCAGCGCGGCGTGCAGGCGCGCCTCCTCGCGCTCCAGCCTCGCCAGCTCGCGCTCGAGCCGGGCGATCTCCCTCTTCGCCGCGCGCGTGTCGCCGCTGCGCTGCCGGGCCGGCGCGGCCGGCGCCTCCCACCGCACCCGCTCGGCCAGGTACTGCTCGACGCCGCCGGGCAGCGCAGCCAGCCGGCCGTCGCCCATCAGCGCGACCGTCGAGGTGGTGACCCGCTCGAGGAAGTAGCGGTCGTGGCTGACGACGAGCAGGGTGCCCGGCCAGCCGTCGAGCACGTCCTCGAGCGCGGTGAGCGTGTCGATGTCGAGGTCGTTCGTCGGCTCGTCGAGCAGCAGCACGTTCGGCTCCGTCATCAGCAGCCGCAGCAGCTGCAGCCGGCGGCGCTCACCGCCGGACAGGTCTCCGACCCGCGTCCACTGCGCCTCGCCGGTGAAGCCGAACCGGTCGCACAGCGACGAGGCGGTCGTCGGCCGGCCGCCGACGTCGACCACGCGCGCGACCGCCTCCACGGCCTCGAGCACGCGCAGCGCCGGGTCGACCTCGGTGACCTCCTGGGTCAGGTGCGCTGCCCGCACCGTCGCGCCGACCTTCACCCGACCCTCGTCGGGCTGCCGGTCCCCGGTGAGCAGCGCGAGCAGCGTCGACTTCCCCGCGCCGTTGACGCCGACGATCCCGGTCCGCTCACCGGGTCCGACCCGCCAGGTGACGGAGTCGAGCGGCCGGCGTCCGCCGAGCGTCAGCGTCACGTCCTCGACGTCGTACACGTCCTTGCCGAGCCGCGCGGTGGCGAACCGCTGCAGCGCGACGTCGTCGCGCGGCGGCGGCTCGTCGGCGATGAGCGCGTTGGCGGCCTCGATGCGAAAGCGCGGCTTGCTGGTGCGCGCCGGCGGTCCGCGCCGCAGCCAGGCCAGCTCCTTGCGGGCCAGGTTCTGCCGCCGCTGCTCGGCGGCCGCGGCCTGCCGGTCGCGCTCCACGCGGGCGAGCACGTACGCGCTGTAGCCGCCCTCGTAGGAGTCGACGACGCCGTCGTGCACCTCCCACGTCGTGGTGCAGACCTCGTCGAGGAACCAGCGGTCGTGTGTGACGACGACGTGCGCGCCGCGGCGGGCCGTCAGCCACTGCGCGAGCCACGCCACGCCCTCGACGTCGAGGTGGTTGGTGGGCTCGTCGAGCACGACGAGGTCCCACTCGCGCACGAGCAGCGCCGCCAGCGCGACGCGGCGGCGCTCGCCGCCCGACAGCGTCCCGACGACCGCGTCGAAGCGGTGCTCGCCGCCGGCCCCCCGACCCAGCGCCTGCAGCCCCAGCCCGTCGAGCACCTCGCGCACCCGCGCGTCGCCGGCCCACTCGTGCTCGGCCGCGTCGCCGACGACGGCGTCACGCACCGTCGCCGCCGGGTCGATCCGCACGTCCTGCGCGAGCACGCCGACGCGCAGGCCGCCCACGTGCGCGACGCGGCCCGACAGCGGCGGCTCCTCGCGCACCAGGGTGCGCAGCAGCGTCGTCTTGCCGCCGCCGTTGCGGCCGACGACGCCGATCCGGTCGCCGTTGCCGATGCCGAGCGAGACGGCGTCGAGCAGGGTCTTCGCGCCGTGCGCGACGGTGACCTTCTCGACGGTGACGAGGTTGGCCACTCAGCCCGCCTCGACGACGCGCGCGCCGGGCACCGCGCCGTCCGCGCGGCGGACCGCCCGGCAGACGCCCTCGGCGGCGAGCTCGGCCGCCAACCCGTCGGCGGCGTCGGGGTCGGCGGCGAGCATGGCGACGGTGGGGCCGGATCCGGACACCACGCACCCGAGCGCGCCGAGCTCACGCCCGGCGGCGAGCACCCGGCGCAGCTGCGGCGCGAGCGACAGCGCCGCCGGCTGCAGGTCGTTGTGGAGCGCGCGTCCCAGCCCCACGGCGTCGCCGGCCCGTACCGCCGACAGCACGTCCGCTGGGTCGGCCGACATCCGCACCGGCCCGGTGTCGCGCAGCCGGTCGAGCTCGGCGTACACCGCCGGGGTCGACAGCCTGGTGTCGGACAGCGCCAGCACCCACGACCAGCGCCCGCGCTCCAGCACCGGCGTCAGCTGCTCCCCACGTCCGGTGCCGAGCGCCGTGCCGCCGTGCAGCGAGAACGGCACGTCGCTGCCGAGGCGGGCGGCGAGCGCGGCCAGCCCGTCCTTCGTCATGCCGGTCCCCCACAGCGCGTCGCACGCCACCAGCGCCGCGGCGGCGTCGGCGGACCCGCCCGCGCAGCCACCGGCCACCGGGATGCTCTTGCGCACGTGCAGCGCGACGGCGGGTGCGCGGCCGGTGTGCTCGGCGAGCAGGGCTGCGGCCCGCCACGCGAGGTTGCGCTCGTCGGTCGGGACGTCGCCCTCGCCCTCGACCGAGAGCGACAGCTCGCTGGCCGCGGTGGCCGTCACCTCGTCCACGAGCGAGACGGCGTGGAAGACGGTGGTGAGGTCGTGGAACCCGTCGCTGCGCAGCGGTCCGACGGACAGGTGCAGGTTGAGCTTCGCGGGCGCGCGCACGACGACGCGGGAGCGGGGCCGGGGCAGCGCGTCCTCCTCGTGTCGTGGGTGGTCTCGTCGTCCGTGGTCGTGCCGGTGGCGTCGGGCGGCGGGCGACGGTCAGCGTCCCACCCGGAGCAGATCAGCCTGCAGCGGACGCCAGCCGGGCGAACTCCTCGACCGACAGCACCTCGCCGCGCGCTGATGGGTCGATCCCGGCGGCGCGCAGGCTCCGCTCGGCGGCGTCGGCCGACCCGGCCCAGCCGGCCAGCGCGGCGCGCAGCGTCTTGCGCCGCTGGGCGAACGCGGCGTCGACGACGGCGAAGACGGCCGCCCGGTCGCCGGGCGGCGGCTCGCGCCGCTCGAACGCGACGAGCCCGCTGTCGACGTTCGGCGCCGGCCAGAAGACCGTGCGGCCCACCGAGCCCGCCCGCCGCACGCGCGCGTACCAGGCGGCCTTCACCGAGGGGACGCCGTAGGTGCGCGACCCGGGCGGAGCGGCGAGCCGGTCCGCGACCTCGGCCTGCACCATGACCAGCCCGGTGCGCAGCATCGGCAGGTGCTCGAGCAGCCGCAGCAGCACGGGCACGGCGACGTTGTACGGCAGGTTCGCCACGAACGCGGTCGGGGCCGGACCGGGCACGCCGGTCAGCCGCAGGGCGTCCTGCTCGACCACCTCGAGCCGGTCGGCGCGGTCCGGCCGGCGCTGGGCGACCGTCGCCGGCAGCTGCCGGGCGAGCACCGGGTCGACCTCCACGGCGACCACGCGGTCGACGACGTCGAGCAGCCCCAGCGTGAGCGAGCCGAGACCGGGGCCCACCTCGACCACGACGTCGTCCGGCCCGACCCCGGCATGGCGCACGATCCGCCGGACCGTGTTGGGGTCGACGACGAAGTTCTGGCCCAGGGACTTGGTCGGCCGCAGCCCGAGCCGCTCGGCGAGGGCGCGGACGTCCGGCGCCGTCAGCAGCCCCTCCACGGCGACCATCCTGCCCGAGACACGCGACCGCCCAGCCTCCGCGGAGGCCGGGCGGTCGCGGCGCAGGCTGCCAGGGACTGCCTACGTGAACAGGTACTTGCCGCAGTGCGGCCACTGGCCGGCGCCCGAGCGCTTGTAGAGCACCTTCGCGCGGTAGGTCTGCTCACCGGCCGAGTTGTCGATCGGGTCGCCCTGGCCGCCGACGCTCTGCCAGGTCGCCATGGAGAACTGGTACAGGCCGCGGTACTTGCCGGTCGGGCTGACCGCGCGCGGGTTGCCGCCACTCTCGCAGTTCGCCAGCGCGCCCCAGTTGAGGCTGTCGACGTCGCCCGTGCTCTGCCGCGGACCGGAGCTGGTCGTGCCGCTGCTCGAGGTGACTGGCTTGGTGCCGACGGCGATCACCCGGGTGACCGGCTCGCGCAGCCGCTCCTCGCCGACGACGTTGCGGCTCTCGACGACGCCGTCGACCCAGGTGACCGCGACGGTCCGGCGGGCCAGGCCGGCGGCGCCCTTCTGGACGACCTTCGTCGTGCCCTCGGCCAGCTGAGCGTCCTCTCGCTTCTCGACCGGCGCGGGGATCGCGACCTCCTCGGTCACCTGGTCGACGCGGACCCGCTGCACCACGATGCTGAGCCCGGGCGTCAGCGGGGCGTCGGCCCCGGGCGTGAGGCGGTCCTGCTCACCGAGGACGATCCCGGCCTCGGCCACCGCGGCGCCCACGTTCGGCGCCGCGCTCGTCAGCGGGCGCGTCACGTTGTCAGCGACGATCGTGACGTCCTTCGGCGTGCGGATGTCGAGCGACAGGCCGGACAGCGGGATGCTGCGCGACCGCGAGGCCGACAGGACGAGGCCGGACTGGCGGAGGTCGAGCTGCTGCAGCGCCTCCTCGACGGACAGGGCGGTGACCCAGACGGTCCGCTCCTGACCGTCGACCGTGAGCGTCAGCGGTCGGCCGCGGCGCAGGACGACGCGGTCCCCGTCCTCGACCGCGGTGTCGGCCGACGGGACGAGCGAGTCGTGCTCGCCGACAGTCAGGTCAGCGGCCTCGAGCACGTCGGCGACCGTGCCGCCGCGCACGTCGACCTCCTGCACCTCGCCGTCGACGGCGAGCGCCACGGTGGTGCCGGTGAGGGTCCAGGCGACGGTGCCGGCCAGCAGGGCGAGCAGCACGATCGCCTGGACGGCGAGGACGGCCGGACGGCGCAGGACGGCGGCGGCACCCGAGACGGGGCCGGGCACGCCATCGCGCAGACGGGCGAGCAGGGTGGTGCGGTAGGACACGGGACTCCGAACGTCTTACCCGGTCAAGGGTGCTTTCCGGTCTAGGGGCACAGCGGTGCCGGTCCGTCCTCGGGGACGGGACCGCGGGCACCGCCGGGAGGGGGGACGAACCGCCCCGACACCGGCGACTGTGACAAGACGCTAACGGGAGCAAGCGCTCTACGGCAATGCCGGGTGGGGGACGGGGCCCGTCCGGACGCCCGCGCAGGGGCTCTGGTGGAGGAGAAAGCGCTGGTCAGCCCGTAGAACGGCCCCGACCTGTGAAGCCGCTCACGAGAGCGAACTCCACCCTTGTCATACGACCGTCATACACCCAGGACGCGCCGGCCGTTCTCCGTCACCGCGCCGCACAGCTCGGCCAGCGGGATGCCCTTCACCTCCGCCAGCGTGCGCAGCGTCAGGGCGACCTGGGCGGGGGCGTTGGGCCGGCCGCGGAACGGCATCGGGGTGAGGAACGGCGCGTCGGTCTCGACGAGCAGCAGGTCGAGCGGCGCCACGGCCGCCGCCTCCCGCAGGGCGTCGTTGGCCTTGAAGGTCAGCGGCCCGGCGAAGCTCATCACCCAGCCGCGGTCCGCGCAGTGCCGCGCCATGGCGGCGTCGCCGGAGAAGCAGTGGAAGACGACGTGCTCGGGCGCACCCTCCTCGTGCAGCACGCGCAGCACGTCGCCGTGCGCGTCGCGGTCGTGGATGACGAGCGCCGCCTTGGCGGCCTTGGCGATCGCGATGTGCGCCCGGAACGACTCCTCCTGCGCACGGTGCCCGTCCGGGCCGGTGCGGTAGTGGTCGAGCCCCGTCTCGCCCACGGCGCGCACGTGCGGCAGCGCGGCCAGCTGCTCGATCTCCCGCAGCGCCTCGTCCGTCGCCGCGCCGGCGCCCGCCTCGTTCGGGTGCAGCGCCACCGCCGCCCACACGTCGTCGTGCTCGGCGGCGCACGTCGCGGACCAGCGCGAGCTCTCGAGGTCGACGCCCACCTGCACGACGGTCTCGACGCCCACCGCCCGCGCCTCGGCGAGCGCCTGCTCGACCGGCACGTCCATCAGGTCGAGGTGGCAGTGGCTGTCCAGCGCCGGTGCCGGCAGCGGCTCAGGGAGCGGCGGCTGCTCGCCGACCCGCCCGTGCCGGTCCCGCGTCACCACCGCCCCGCTCCCCCGTTGCGTCCGCCCAGGTGGCCACTCGCCGCCCGCGAGGAGGCGGACGTCACGAGGGGGCCTCGGCCTCGAGGCGGGCGAGCTCCTCGTCGACCACGGACGGGTCGAGCTTGCGGAACAGCGGCGTCGGCGGCGCGACCTCCCGGCCGACCGGCAGCGGCCGCGACTCCCACACCGCCTTCGCCGAGGCGTAGTCGCCCTGCAGCACGGGGTAGGCCGGCCCGCCGTCCAGGTCGTCGACGACGGTGAGCTCGGGCTGGCCGCTCCAGCCCTGCTCACCGTGCAGCATCCGGTGGACGGCGTCGGCGCTGTGCGGCAGGAAGGGCGTGAGCAGCGCCTTCGCGTCGTCGACGAGCTGGAGCGCGACGTGGAGCACGGCGTCGCGCCGGTGCACGTCGTCCTTGAGCTTCCACGGGGCCTGGTCGGAGAGGTACTTGTTCGCCTCCCCGACGACGCGCATCGCCTCGGCGATGGCGGCCTTCTGCTGCGAGCGGTCTAGCAGCGCGCCGACGTCCTCGAAGGCCTTGCGAGACGCGGCCAGCACGTCGAGGTCGACCTTCTCGAGCGGCGGCACCGCCGGCACCGAGCCGACGTTCTTCGCCACCAGCGACAGCGTGCGGTTGACGAGGTTGCCCCAGCCGGCCACGAGCTCGGTGTTGTTGCGCGTGACAAACTGCTCCCACGTGAAGTCGGTGTCGCTCGTCTCCGGCCCCGCGATCGACAGGTAGTAGCGAAGCGCGTCGGGCCCGTACCGCTCGAGCACGTCGCGCACGTAGATGACGACCGACCGCGACGAGCTGAACTTGCGCCCCTCCATGGTGAGGAACTCGCTGCTCACCACCTCGGTCGGCAGCTCGAGCTCGCCGAACGCGCCGGGTGTGCCCTTGGGCTTACCGCCCGCGCCGAGCAGGATCGACGGCCAGATGACGGTGTGGAAGACGACGTTGTCCTTGCCCATGAAGTAGCGGCCGTCGACGCCGGGCGACCAGAACGGACGCCAGGCGTCCGGGTCGCCCGTGCGGCGGGCCCACTCGACCGACGCCGACAGGTAGCCGATGACGGCGTCGAACCACACGTAGATGCGCTTGTCGGTGCGGTCGCGCCACTCCGGCAGCGGGATCGGGACACCCCAGTCGAGGTCGCGGGTGATGGCGCGCGGCTTGAGGTCCTCGAGCAGGTTCGCGCTGAAGCTCTTGACGTTCGTGCGCCATCCCTGCCGCGACTGCAGCCACGACCCGAGCGTCTCGGCGAAGGCCGGCAGCTCGAGGAAGAACTGCGGCGACTCGACGAACTGCGGGACCTCGCCGTTGATGCGCGAGCGCGGGTTCTTCAGGTCCTGCGGGTCGAGCTGGTTGCCGCAGCTGTCGCACTGGTCGCCACGCGCGCCGTCGTAGCCGCAGATCGGGCACGTGCCCTCGATGTAGCGGTCGGGCAGCGTGCGCCCGGTCGACGGCGAGATCGCCGACAGCTGTGGGCGTTCGACGACGTAGCCGTTCGCGTGCAGGTCGGTGAACATCTGCTGGACGACGGCGTAGTGGTTGCGCGTCGTCGTCCGCGTGAACAGGTCGTAGGACAGACCGAGGCCCTGCAGGTCCTCGGCGATGACGCGGTTGTAGCGGTCGGCGAGCTCGCGCGCCGTCACACCCTCGCGGTCGGCCTGCACCTGGATCGGCGTGCCGTGCTCGTCCGTGCCGCTCACCATGAGGACGGCGTCGCCGCGCATCCGCCGGTAGCGGCTGAAGACGTCCGAGGGGACGCCGAAGCCCGCCACGTGCCCGATGTGCCGGGGGCCGTTGGCGTAGGGCCAGGCGACCGCGGTGAGGGTGTGACGGGGCATGGCCGCGAGACTAGTGAGGACCGTCTCCGCTGCTCCGGTTCCGCCTCCGGGCGGCAGTGACCCTCTGCGCCTGTCGCTCGTTCCTCGCGCCTCTACGGCGCTGCCGGGTCACCACCGCCCTGCGGCACAGCTGCCGGGTCACCACCGGCCTCCGCCTGCGCCTTCGCCTGCACCACGGCGTCGTAGACGTCCCGCTTCGGGACCTGGGCGTCGGAGGCGACCTCGGCGATGGCGTCCTTGCGGGTCAGGCCGGCCCTCTCCCGCAACGCCACCGCACCCGCGAGGTCGTCGGCGCTGAGCTCGGCGACGGGCTCGGCGCCGGCGAGGACGACGGTGACCTCGCCGAGCACGCCCGCCGCCGCCCACTCGGCCAGCTCCGCCAGCGTCCCCCGGCGGACCTCCTCGTGGGTCTTGGTCAGCTCACGGCAGACGACGGCGCGGCGGGTGCCGCTCAGCACGTCGGCCATGTCGGCGAGCGCCGCGGCGAGGCGGTGCGGGGCCTCGAAGAGGACCGCCGTCCGCGTCTCGGCGCGCAGGGCCGCGAGCCGCGCGCGGCGCTCTCCGGCCTTGCGCGGCAGGAAGCCCTCGAAGCAGAAGCGGTCGCTCGGCAGGCCGCTGACGGCGAGCGCCGTCGTGACGGCGGACGGCCCGGGGACGCACGTGACCGGCAGGTCCTCGGCGGCGGCCGCGGCGACGAGCCGGTAGCCCGGGTCCGACACCGTCGGCATGCCGGCGTCGGTGACCAGCACGACCCGCGACCCGGCGCGCACGGCGTCGAGCAGCTCGGGCGTGCGCTGCGCCTCGTTGCCCTCGAAGTACGAGACCACTCGACCGCTCGGCGTCACGCCGAGGTCGGCGCACAGCCGACGCAGCCGGCGGGTGTCCTCGGCCGCGACGACGTCGGCCGTCGCGAGCTCGGTGGCCAGCCGCCCGCTGGCGTCGGCCGCCTGACCGATCGGCGCACCGGCCAGCACGAGCGGCACGTCAGGCCGGGCCGTCGGGCGCACGCCGGCGCGGCAGCACCAGGAACGCGACCGCCACGAGCACGAGGGCGCTCAGCCAGAGGCCGGCCTCCGCCTGCACCCAGCCGGTCGAGTCCGGCAGGACCGCCCGGGACAGGGCGTCGGCCAGCGCGCCCAGCGCGGCGCCCGCCAGCACGCCGGCGACCGCCGCGGCCACCCGCACCCCGGTCGCCCGCCCGTGCGTCAGCGCCGCGCCGATCGCCCCGCCGGCGGTCACGGCCGCGAGCAGTCCGAGGAAGAACAGCGGGCCCTCGAGCGGGCTCTCGTCGAGCCCGCCGGCCACCCAGATGGCGATCGCCTTGGCTCCCCAGAGCACGACGGCAGCGACAGCGGCGGCGCGGGCGAGGCGGGCGGCGTCCACCCCGGCATCGTGCCGCGCTCCGCGTCCGCGCGGCAGGCGACCCGCCGACGACGGGCGCGCCCCTAGGCTGCCGCGCATGACGGCGACGCTCGAGCGCCCGGCCGCGCCGCCGATGCCGACCTGGCGCGACCGGCTCCAGCCGGCGACCGCCGGGCTGAACCCGGTCACCGGGTGGATCGCCGCACTGGCCGTGGGCGTGGTCGCCGCGCTGCTGCGCCTGCTGCGCCTGGACCTGCCGGCCGGTCGGGTCTTCGACGAGGTCTACTACTCGTGCGACGCGCAGAACCTGCTGCGGTTCGGCGTCGAGGCCGACACCCTGAACGACCCGGACGACGACAGCGTCGTGAAGCGGTGCGAGCCCACCGGCGAGCCGGGCTTCGTCGTGCACCCGCCGCTCGGCAAGTGGGCGATCGCGCTGGGGATCCGGCTGTTCGGCGCGAACGAGTTCGGCTGGCGCGTCGCGGCCGCGGTGGCCGGCGCCGTCACCGTCGTCGTGCTCGTGCGCATGACGCGGCGGATGACCGGCTCGACGCCGCTCGGCTGCCTCGCCGGCCTGCTGCTCTCGCTCGACGGCCTGCACTTCGTGCAGAGCCGCATCGCGATGCTCGACATCTTCGTCGTCCTGTGGACGACGGCGGCCGCGGCCTGCGTGGTCGCGGACCGCGACTGGGTGCGCAGCCGGCTCGCCGCCCTCGACGACGACGCGCTCGCCGGCTGGGGCCCGCGACTGCTGTGGCGGCCGTGGCTGCTCGCGTGCGGCGGCTGCCTCGGCGCCGCCGTCGCGACGAAGTGGAGCGGGCTGTACTTCCTGCCGGTGCTGGCCCTGCTGGCACTGCTCTGGGAGGTCGGCGCCCGGCGCGCGGCGGGCATCGGCTCGCCGCTGCAGGCGACGGTCGTCCGGTCCCTGGTACCGCTCACCGCGGCGCTGCTCGTGGTGCCGGCGGTCGTGTACACGGCCTCGTGGGCCGGCTGGTTCACCAGCGAGCTGGGCTGGGACCGCCGGTGGGCCGACGACAACCCGGCCGTCGGTCTGGCCGCGCTGGTGCCCGACGGCCTGCGCAGCCTGTGGCACTACCACGTCGAGATCTTCCGGTTCCACGACAACCTGACGTCGTCGCACCCGTACCAGTCGCGACCGGCGAGCTGGCTCGTCCTCGGCCGGCCCGTCTCGTACTACTACCCGCAGGACGTCGGGCTCGGCGACTACGGCTGCGAGGTCGAGCAGTGCTCGCGCGAGGTGCTGGCCATCGGCACGCCGGCGATCTGGTGGGCCGCCCTGCTCGCGGTGCCCGCGCTGCTCGGGCGCTGGGTCGCCCTGCGCGACTGGCGCGCCGGCACCGCGTTCACGCTGACAGCGATGGCGCTGCTGCCGTGGGTGCGCGAGGACCTCGACGGCCGCACGATGTTCCTGTTCTACGCGCTGCCGGCCGTGCCGTTTCTGTGCCTGGCCGTCGCGCTGGCCGCCGGCTGGGCGGTCGGCGGTCCGACCGCGTCGCTCCAGCGCCGGCGGGCGGTCACGCTCGGCGTCGGCGTCTACCTGGCGGTGGTGGTCGCGAACTTCGCCTGGCTCTACCCGGTGCTCGCCGCGGTGACGATCCCGTTCAGCGCGTGGCAGGACCGGATGTGGTTCCCGAGCTGGATCTGAGCCCGCCGCGAAGACGCCGCTGCCGCCGGCACGAGGCCGGCGGCAGAGGTCCAGAGGGTGGAGCTGAGGGGATTCGAACCCCTGACCCCCTCGATGCGAACGAGGTGCGCTACCGGACTGCGCTACAGCCCCTGGGACGCCGGCGAGACTACCAGCCGAGGCCCTCGCGCCGACCGCTCGCGCAGCGGCCTACCAGTCGTTGACGACGCGCCGCGGCTCGGCCGGGCGGTCGGTCTGCGGCGGCTCGTCCTCCATGCCGGGCAGCCGCTCACCGGCGGCCGACTCGCCGTGGCCTGCGGAGCGGGTGAGGTCGACCGTGCGGGTGTAGCGCGGCGCGACCGGCGCGCTGGCGTAGACCGGCGGCGGGACCGGGACGGGCGACCACGGCGCACCGAGGCCCGGCGACACCGGCAGCGGCTCGTCGTGCCGCGCGGCCGTCTGCACCGGCTCGGCCGGCGCCGCGGGCTCGGCCGGGAAGGTCGCGCCGTCGGTGCCGGTCGCCGCGTACGCCACCGGCTCCGCGACCTCGGCCTCGAGCTCGACGGGCTCGACCGGCGCCCGGACGGGCTCGCGCAGCTCGCGCCGCGGTGCCGGCACAGCGCGGGTCCGGCGACGAGCCGCCGCCTGCCGCTGCACCACCAGCCGGCGCAGCGCGACGCAGTACCCGACCACGAGCAGGTCGGCGACGACGTGCGCCACGAGCAGGACCGGCGAGACGACGAGCCCGAGCACGAGGGTCGCCGCCGCCAGCACGAGCAGCACGACGAGCAGCCGGCGGCGTCGGGCGGCCGGCGTCAGCGGGCGGCCGGACCGCGACCCGCGCACGCGGGCGACGGTCGCCATGACCGGCTCCGCGACACGGCCGGCCAGCACGGCGCGCACGCGAGCGACAGCCCCCCCGCGGTCGTCCCACTCGTCGAGCAGGTCGTCGTCGTCGTAGTCGTCGTCGTCGTCGAGGTCGTCGTCGAGGTCGACGTCGTCCCCCAGCCGGGCGCTGCCCGCGACGGCGTTGGCGCGGGCCCGCGCCGCGGCGTCCCGGCGGGAGAGCACGCGCATCGCGTCGCTGAACCGGTCGACCGACGACAGGGAGTCAGCGGAGTCGGAGGAGCGCAGCGCCATCGGCACCAGCACGGCAAGCCATACCGCGACGATGACGAGGAGGATCAGACCGCTGCCCACGGCGCCCGACGGTAGTGAGGGATGCACGGCAAGTGATGGACGTGCCCCGGTGTGTCGGCCATCGGGTTGTCACTCCTGTGACTGGTGTGACTCGCCGCGACGTCGCTCCTGGGACGCCGTCCAGCGTCGCAGCAGACCGGTCGGCGGCACGTCGTCGCGCAGGATCGAGAAGCACAGGTGGTCGCGCCAGTCGCCGTCGATGAACAGGAACCGGCGGTGCAGCCCCTCCTCGGTGAACCCGAGCTTGCGGACGACGCGCAGCGATGCGGCGTTCTCCGGCCGCACGTTCGCCTCGACCCGGTGCAGCCCCAGCCCGCCGAAGCAGTGGTCGATCACCAGCGCCAGCGCCGTGGGCGCCACTCCCTTGCCGGCCACCCGCTCGTCGACCCAGTAGCCGACGGCGGCGCTGTCGAACGCCCCCCGGACGATGTTGCTCACCGTCACCTGACCGGCCAGCCGGTCCTGGTAGGTGACGACGAACGGCAGCGACCTGCCGGCGCGCGCCTCGCGGCTGCCCGTGCGGTGCATCGCGGCGAACACGGCGCGGCTGTGCCGCTCGCGCCAGCTGAGGTCGGGCGCACCCTCCGGGCGCCCCTCCCACGGCGCGAGCCACGCCTCGTTGCGCACCCGCACCTCGACCCACGCGCGGGCGTCACGGCGGCGCAGCGGCCGCACGCCGACCGGGCCGTGCTGCAGCCGCACCGGCCAGCCGCGGGCGCTCACCGGCGCGACCGGGCCCCGGGGTCAGCCATGCCCGCCGCCGCCCCGCAGCTGCGCAACCAGGTGCCCGACGACGGGAGCGAGCACCGCGACGCCGTCGCGCACCGCCCCGGTGCTGCCCGGCAGGTTCAGGACGAACGTGCGCCCGGCGACGCCGGCGAGGCCGCGGGACAGGATCGTCGTCGGCACCTCGTCCTGGCGCGTGCGGCGCAACGCCTCGACGATCCCGGGCGCCTGCCGCTCCAGCAGCGCCCGCGTCGCCTCGGGGGTCACGTCCCGCGGCGCGAAGCCGGTGCCACCGGTGGTGACGACGACGTCGACGCCGTTGCGCACGGCGGCCCGCAGCGCCTGCTGGATCGCCGCGACGTCGTCGGGCACGACCACGACCGGGTCGACGACGAAGCCGAGCTCGCGCAGGCCGTCGGCCAGCAGGGGGCCGGAGGTGTCGTGCCGCTCACCGCCGTGCGAGCGGTCGGAGACCGTGACGACACGCGCCCGCGCGTCGTCCGGCAGCCCCTCGGACCGGCTCACCGGTGCCAGTCCCCCGACCTGCCACCGGTCTTGGCCTCGACCTGCACGCCGCCGATGACGGCCCGGCGGTCGACCGCCTTGACCATGTCGACGAGCGCGAGGCAGGCGACCGAGACGGCGGTCAGCGCCTCCATCTCGACGCCGGTGCGGTCGGCGGTGCGCGCGGTGGCCGTGACGGCGACGCCGGCGTCGTCGACGGCGAGGTCGACCGTCACGCCGTGTAGCGCGATGGGGTGGCACAGCGGCACGAGGTCGGGCGTGCGCTTGGCCCCGGCGATGCCGGCGATGCGGGCGACCGCGAGCGCGTCCCCCTTCGGCACCCCGCCGCCGCGCAGCAGTTCCACTACCTCCGGGCTGACCAGCACGCGGCCGGCGGCGGTCGCCACCCGCGCGGTGACCGCC
>JBKHYE010000010.1:0-16759 GCA_046565705.1 Actinomycetes bacterium | reverse complement strand
GTGCCGCGAACAACCAGCTCGAGCACCCGGGCGTCGAGCAGGCGCTGGCCGCCCGCGGCATCCTCTACACGCCCGACTACGTCGCGAACGCCGGCGGCCTGTGCCAGGTCGCCGACGAGGCGCTCTCCCTGCACAGCGGCGGCTTCCGGTTCGAGCGGGCGAAGAAGAAGGCGGCCGGCATCTTCGACACCACGCTGGCCGTGTTCCGGCTCGCCGAGGCCGAGGGGCTGCCGCCCGCGGTGGCCGCCGACCGGCTCGCCGAGCGCCGGATGTCCGACGTCTCGAGGTTGCGCTCGATCACCCTGCCCGGACGGTGACCGGTCGGGGTGTCGCGGCCCGGTGCACCCTGTAGCCTGTGCACGGGCAACCACACCGTCTCGGGCCGGGAGCCCGACCACGCTGAGCACCCACCCGGGGCCGTCGCCCCGCTACGTCGCGACGAGGGGGTCGAGCCATGGGGCGCGGCCGTGCCAAGGCCAAGCAGACCAAGGTCGCTCGTGAGCTGAAGTACAGCGCGGGCCACCTCGACCCCGAGCGCCTGAAGGCCGAGCTCGCCTCGGGCTCGCCGTTCCCCACCGCGTCGCCGTCGTCGTCCGACGAGGACGAGGAGTTCGAGGACCCGTACGCCGGCGAGGTCGACGACGAGGACGACAGCGCGCGCTGAGCCGCTGGTGATCCTGAGCGGCGGCCGGCCCCCTGCTGGCGGCCGTCGGGTCGTCTGACGCTCGGACGGCTCGCTACGCCGGGTGCTCGCCCACCATGCGCACCGAGCCGTCGCCGTCGGTGACCTGGCCGGCCACCCACGCCGGCACGTGCCGGGCCGTGAGCACCGCCAGCGCCCGGTCGACGTCGTCCGGCGGGACGAGCGCGACCATCCCGACGCCCATGTTGAACGTCCGCTCCATCTCCTCGCGCTCGACGCGTCCTCGCGACTGCACGAGCCCGAACACCGCCGGCACCGACCAGGTGCCGCGGTCGACCGTCGCCGACAGGTGGCGCGGCAGCACGCGGGCGAGGTTGGCGGCGAGCCCGCCGCCGGTCACGTGCGAGAACGCGTGGACGCCGGTCTCGGCGATGACGGCGAGGCAGTCGCGGGCGTAGACGCGCGTCGGCGTCAGCAGCGTCTCGCCCAGCCCGCCGCCCAGCTCGTCGACGTGCGCCTCGAGCCGCATCCGCTCGCGGTGCAGCAGGACGTGGCGCACCAGCGAGAAGCCGTTGCTGTGCACGCCGGAGGACCCCATGGCCACGACGACGTCGCCGGACTGCACGCGGTCGGCGCCCAGCACGGCGTCCGCCTCGACGACGCCGACGCCGGTGCCGGCGACGTCGTAGTGGTCGTCGGGCATGAGGCCGGGGTGCTCGGCGGTCTCCCCGCCGACGAGGGCGCAGCCGGCGAGCTCGCAGCCGGCCGCGATGCCACCGACGATCTCGGCGACCCGCTCGGGCACGACGCGGCCGACCGCGATGTAGTCCTGCATGAACAGCGGCTCGGCGCCGCAGACGACCAGGTCGTCGACGACCATGCCGACCAGATCGATGCCGACGGTGTCGTGCTTGTCGAGCGCCTGGGCGATCGCGAGCTTGGTTCCGACGCCGTCGGTGCTGCTGGCGAGCAGCGGCGAGCGGTACTTGCTCGTGTCGAGCCGGAACAGCCCGGCGAAGCCGCCGAGCCCGCCGACGACCTCGGGGCGGGTGGCGCGGGCGACCTTGCCCTTCATGAGCTCGACGGCGCGGTCACCGGCGTCGATGTCGACGCCGGCGTCGGCGTAGGAGCTCACTGGCGCGGCTCCGGGAACAGCGCGTCGGTCGGAACCGCGTCGAGCGGGTCGGCCGGGGCGAGGCCGTTGTGCACGACCGTCGCGCCGTCGTCGGCGTGGTCGTGGTCGGCGGGACCGGTGCCCAGCTGGCTGTGCTGGGCGGCGCGGCGGCGGTCGTCGCTGCGCCGGTCGAGCACGCCGTCGACGGCGGCGTCGGCGGCGGCGCTGCGGGCCAGCCCCTCGAGCACGTGCTTGCCGATGAGGTCGGGCTGCGGGATCTCGATCGGGTAGACGCCGTCGAAGCAGGCGCGGCACAGCTTGTCCTTGGGCTGCGCGCTGGCCGCGATGAGGCCGTCGAGGCTGACGAAGGACAGGCTGTCGGCGCCGATGCTCGCGCGGATCTCCTCGACGCCGAGCCCGCTGGCGATCAGCTCCGCGCGGCTGGCGAAGTCGATGCCGTAGAAGCACGGCCACATCACCGGCGGGCTGCTGATGCGGACGTGGACCTCGGCGGCGCCCGCCTCGCGCAGCATCCGGACCAGCGCGCGCTGGGTGTTGCCGCGCACGATCGAGTCGTCGACGACGACGAGCCGCTTGCCGCGGATGACCTCGCGCAGCGGGTTGAGCTTGAGCCGGATGCCGAGCTGCCGGATGGTCTGGCTGGGCTGGATGAACGTGCGCCCGACGTAGGCGTTCTTCACCAGGCCGGAGCCGTAGGGGATGCCGCTCTGCTCGGCGTAGCCGATGGCCGCCGGGGTGCCGGACTCGGGCACCGGGATGACGAGGTCGGCGTCGGCCGGCGCCTCGAAGGCGAGCGTGCGGCCGATCTCGACGCGCGTCGTGTAGACGCCGCGGCCGGCGATGGCCGTGTCGGGACGGGCGAGGTAGACGTACTCGAACAGGCAGCCCTTCGGCGTCTTCTCGGCGAAGCGCTGGGACCGGACGCCGTGCTCGTCGATGGCGATCAGCTCGCCCGGCTCGACCTCACGGACGAAGCTCGCGCCGACGATGTCGAGCGCCGCCGTCTCGCTGGCGACGACCCAGCCGCGGTCGAGGCGGCCGAGCACCAGCGGCCGGACGCCGTGCGGGTCCCGCGCGGCGTAGAGCGTGTGCTCGTCCATGAACACCAGGCAGAAGGCGCCCTTGAGCGTGGGCAGCAGCTCCGTCGCCGCGACGTCGATCGGCACGTCGGAGCGGGCGGCGAGCAGCGTGGTGACGAGGTCGGAGTCGGTGGTGGACCCCATGCCCGCGGCCCTGCCGTTGAGCGCCTTGACGCGCTCGGCGAGCTCAGCGGTGTTGGTGAGGTTGCCGTTGTGGCCGAGCGCGAGGCTGCCGCCGGTGTCGAGGTTGCGGAAGCTGGGCTGGGCGTTCTCCCACGTGCAGCTGCCGGTGGTGCTGTAGCGGCAGTGCCCGATGGCGAGGTGGCCCTTGAGGCTCGAGAGGATCGACTCGTCGAAGACCTGGCTGACCAGGCCGAGCTCCTTGTAGACCAGCACGTTGCTGCCGTCGGACACGGCCATGCCGGCGGCCTCCTGCCCGCGGTGCTGCAGGGCGTAGAGGCCGTAGTAGGTCAGGTTGGCGACGTCCTCATGCGGAGCCCAGACGCCGAAGACGCCGCACTCCTCGCCGACCGGCTTCTCGGGAGCGTAGGGGTCTTCCGCGGGGGTGGGGCTGGCCGTTCCGGGCGCGTGTGACACGCGGGGAGCTCCTCGGGGCGGCGGAGGGGAAGCCGTCGGGCCGAGTGTAGTCGCGGGGCCGGCGCCGGGCGGCGGTTCGCACGGAGCCGCGCCGCCGCGCCGCCCGGCGACGGCCCCTCGCCCGGCGACGGCCCCGCGCCCGGCGACGGTGGTGATCAACAGGAGCGCCACGCCGACGACGGCAACCGGCTGTCGGCGTGGCGTTCCTGTTGATCTTGCCGCCGCGCCCGGTGTCGGGCGAGTTGTCCGGTTGCTCGGACCGGGTGAGCGCCAAATCGCCACCTGCAGCAGGAGTCCTCGTTGCGCGCGGCGAACAGCCACCCCGGCAGCACGCGCCGCGTCCGCGGACACCCAGCGTGCCGGACCTTCCACACGAGGAGTTCGTCCCCATGAAGCGCACGATCATCGGCACGGCGATCTTCGCCCTCGTCGCCGGCGGCGCCGGCATCGCGACTGCCCAGCCCGGTCCGAACGGAAACAACACCTTCGGTCTGTGCACCGCGTACTTCGCCGGCAGCGAGAAGGGCCAGGAGAAGAAGCGTCAGGCGCCGCCTTTCCAGGGTCTCGAGGCCGCGGCGGAGGAGGCCGACCAGACGGTCGAGGAGTACTGCGCCGCGAACGGCCAGCAACCGGGCAACGGCGGCGGCAACGGCGGCGGTCGCCCGTAGCACCGCTCGTCCGGAGGGGCTCACGGCACATGCCGTGGGCCCCTTCGTCGTTCCTAGCAGGTGCGCGCACGCCTGTCCCGCAGACGCAGAACGCCGCTTCTCGGCCCATCATCGCGGTGGTGAGGCGCTGCCACAGGATTCGGAATCGGCGGTCGCATGTGGCAGGAGATGGCGGTCGAGTGACGAACTTCTGTCCGCGAATTGCACGAGTCGCACCCCGCGGCCACCCAGCGTGCTCGACGCTCCTGAAGGAGTTCGACGCCATGAAGCGCACGATCGTCACCACCACAGTGCTGGCACTCGCCATGGGCGGCGTCGGCGTGGCCCAGGCCCAGAAGCCGTCGGAGACCGGCTACAAGGTCACCGGCGGCGGGCAGATCATCGCCGACCCCTCCGGCGGCGGAGCCGGTGACACCGTGGGCTTCAACGCCCACGACCTCAACGCCAGCGGGCCGGAGGCTCGCGGTCAGTTCCAGTACGTGCCGCGTGGTCAGTCGAGCAACGCGTCCGCGCCGACCGAGAAGTTCCACGGCGTGGTCACGTGCCTCATCTCGGGCGGCGAAGCCATCGCCAACGAGAACGCTGAGGAGGACGGCCAGTTCAACGAAGCCCTTCAGGAGGGCTCGGCCCGCTTCGGCGGCTACGTCCGCACCAAGGACGGCTCGACGCAGTACTTCACCGTGGACGTGACGGACAACGGCCAGGGCGGCAACGCCGAGGACGACATGATCCTCGTCCGGTTCACGTCAGAGGCCTGCGCTGACAACCCGGAGGACGAGAAGAACGACCCTGAGCAGATGCTGATGCTCGGCCGGGGCAACGTGAAGATCCACAACAACATCGACGGCGACTCGACGGCGGCCTCCAGTGCCGCCACCGCAGCGGCGCTGACGGCTCTCGCGCGCTGACGACCGCGCTCGCCAGCGGCCCGGCCTCTCAGGAGCCCTGGCCGTTGGTCCGCGCGGGTTCGCTCCCTTCACACTCCCGTTGTAACGGACACAGAACCGCCAACTGCGGCGATTGGCATCGCGCATCGCCGGGAAACGGCTCGTCCAGCACGGGGCTACAGAGGAGTGGCCTGCCCCCGCGTGCGCGACCTTCCTTAGAGGGGAGTTCACGTGAAGCGTGTCGTCGTGTGCGCCGCCGTCCTGGCGCTCGGGGCTGGTGGCATCGGGCTTGCGCAGGCCCAGGCGTCCGGGGGATACAAGGTCAACGGTGGTGGCCAGGTCCTACTCGGGGGCAGCGAGAACGGGGGCGGGCCGGGCGACACGGTCGCCTTCACTGCACACCAGTTCGAGGACAGCGGCGAGGACGCCGGTCCGGCGCGCGGCCAGTTCCAGTACGTCGAGCGAAGCGGCGACAACGGCAATGTGCACGGCTCCGTCACCTGCCTCCGCGTTGACGGCGACCGCGCGATCATCGAGGGCGTCGTGACCCGTGGCGAGCAGTCGACGTTCCGCATCGACCTCTTCGACGCCGGCCGCGGCGCGCAAGGTGATGACATCGTCACCGTGACGTTCCACGAGGAGGACAGCGAGTGTGAGGACGACATCGCCGAGGACGACGACTTCCGGCTCGCTCGCGGGAACGTGACCATCCACGAGCCGGCTGGCTCCCAGGAGTAGGCGGCCTCCGCACGTACGAAGGCTCTGGGCGGAGTGCCCGGGGCCTTCGTGCGTCTGCGGCGGTTGAGGGTCGGGATACGCCCCGCTTGCGGGGCGGTAAGCGGGGCGTAGCCCGACCCTCGAGCGGCGGCGCCGGCGCTACGCGGCCTTCACTGCGTCGAGCAGGGCCTGGCAGGCCTCCTCGCACCGGCGGCAGGCCTCGGCGCACAGCCGGCAGTGCTCGTGGTGCCCGCCGTGCGGCTCGCACGACGACGCGCACTGCACGCACGCCTCGATGCAGGCCGTCAGCAGCCCGGTGGTCCGCTGCTTGTCCGACAGGTTCAGCCGGGCCAGGTGCCGGGCGGTCGTCTCGCACAGGTCGGCGCAGTCGAGGTTGTCGCGGATGCACGTGGCCATCGCCTTGGGGTCGTCCTCCGACAGGCAGGCGCTCGCACAGGCGTTGCAGACGACGGCGCACTCGCTGGCCGCCTTGATCGCGCCGGCGATGAGCTCGGCGTCGACGGTCAGCTCCTGCGGCGCCGCCTTGATCATGTCGAGGATCGTCACGGTTCCTCCGGGTGTCTCGGGGTCAGGTCCACCCGTCCCCTTGCCCGGTGGGCGGCGAAGCCACCCGCACGTCACAGAGCGACACCGGTCGGACACAACGGCAGGCGCGGGGACGGACCGGCTGGCAGGCTGAGCAGGTGAACGAGGACGGCGCCCGTGAGCGCAACCCGTGGGCGGCGCCCGACCCGAGCCCGACACCAGACGCTCCGCGCGCGACCCCTGACCAGCCCGGCGGACCGTGGTCGCAGCCACCCCCGCAGGGACGGGGCTGGGGAGCACCGCCCGCGGGCGCACCGGCGCCGGCATGGTGGGGGCAGCCCGGTCAGCAGCCCCCGCCGGGCGCTACGCCGCCCGCCCCGCCACCCGGGCAGCCGTGGGGCCAGCCGGCCCAGCCCGCCCAGCCGTGGGCCCAGCCGGCCCAGCCCGCCCAGCCGTGGGGCCACCAGGGCCACCCGGGCCAGTCGTGGGCGCCCGCGCCCGGCCAGCAGCCGTGGGGCCAGCCGAGCCCGTGGGGCCAGCCGAACGCGTGGGGCCCGCAGCCCTGGGGCCAGCCCCAGCCGTGGGGCTGGCAGCCCTACCCGGGAGCCCCGGACCCCGCCGCCAAGCGCAAGGCCCGCCGTCGCGCGTTCCTCGCGCTCGGCACCGTCGTCGTCCTGCTGTTCGCGCTCGTCGGCGGTGTGGCTTTCTACGAGCACAATCGCGAGCAGCGGGTGCGCGAGGAGGTCGCCGCGCTGGTGCCCGGGCTGCAGGAGTTCGTCGCCGCGGAGCGCGGCCTGCCGTTCAAGAACCCGGTCGACGTCGAGGTCCTCGACGACGACGCCTTCCTCGAGGCGCTCTACGAGGAGCCGGCCGACGCCCCGGCCGAGCGCGAGGACCGCGACCCCGAGCCGACGCTCAAGGCGCTCGGCCTGCTGGAGGACGACGCCGACCTCGAGGCCGAGGTCACCGAGTCGCTCGACGAGGGCGTCGTCGGCTTCTACGACCCGGACACCGAGCGGCTCGTCGTGCGGGGGCGCGAGGTCGACGCCTTCGTCGAGATGGTGATCGTCCACGAGCTCGTGCACGCGCTGCAGGACCAGCACTTCGAGCTGCACCGCCCCGAGCTCGACGAGGCGGACGACGAGCGCAGCCTCGCCTTCACCTCCCTCGTCGAGGGAGACGCCACGCGCGTCGAGACGGTCTGGTACGAGGAGCAGTCACCGTCGCGGCAGCAGGAGATCGACGAGGTCATCGGCGGGTCGTCCGGCGGCGAGTTCGGCGTCGTCGAGCAGCTGCTCGGGTTCCCGTACTACGCCGGCCCCGCGTACGTGGAGGGTGTCCTCGCCGACGGCGGGCAGCCGGCGCTGGACGCGCTGTTCGCGAAGCCGCCCACGACGTCGGAGCAGATTCTCCGGCCCGAGGAGCCGGCCGCCGTCACCGACGTGCCGGACCCGGACCTCGACGGCGACGTCGTCGACGCCGGGGTGCTCGGGCTGCTCGGGCTGCACCTGCTCGACGGCATCGACCCGCTGGGCGAGAACACCATCCCGGGCGGGTGGGCCGGCGACGAGTACGTCACGACCCGCGACGGCGACCGCACGTGCACGCTCGCGCACATCGCGGCGGACCGCCCCGGCGAGCTGCGCCAGTACCTGCAGGCCTGGGCGGCCAGCCAGCCCGACGCGCAGGTCGGCGCCGGACCGGCCGGCACGGTCCGACTCCAGGCGTGTGCCTGAGCCCGGACCCCGTCAGTTGACGCGGCGCTCGCGGCCCTCCCAGAACGGCGCCCGCAGCTCGCGCTTGAGCACCTTCATAGCGCCCGACAGCGGCAGCGGCTCGTCGCGGAAGGTGATCGCCTTGGGGACCTTGTAGCCAGCGATGAGCCCGCGGGCGTGGTCGATCAGCTCGGCCTCCGACGCCATGTGCTCCGGCTTCAGCACGACGACGGCGTGCACCGCCTCGCCCCACGTGTCGTCCGGGACGCCGATGACGGCGACCTGCGCGACGGCCGGGTGCGCGGCGAGCGCCTGCTCGACCTCGGTCGAGTACACGTTCTCGCCGCCGGTGACGATCATGTCCTTGGTGCGGTCGACCAGGTAGAGGTACCCCTCGTCGTCGAGGTAGCCGGCGTCGCCCGTGTGGTACCAGCCGTCGTGCAGCGCGGCCTCGGTCTCCTCCGGCTTGCGCCAGTACTCGGTGAGGAACTGACCGCCGCGCACGCACACCTCGCCGACCTGACCGGTCGGCAGCACCTGCCCGGTCTCGTCCTGGATGGTGACGACGGTGCCCGGCACCGCTCGGCCGGCCGAGGCCAGCTTCTCCTCCTTCTCGTGGTCCTCGGGCAGCAGCGCGGTGACCAGCGCGGCGCTCTCCGTCATGCCGTAGCCCTGGAACAGCTTGAGGTCAGGCAGATCGGCGCGCAGCCGCTCGAGCACCGGCCGTGGCATCGGCGAGGCCCCGTACACCAGCCGCTGGAGGGACGACAGCCGCGACGGCGCGTACTCGGGGTGCGCGAACGTCATCGCGATCATGGTCGGCACCATCATCGTGGAGGTGCACTCGTGCTTCTCGCACGCCGCCATGACGCCG
This sequence comes from Actinomycetes bacterium, assembly GCA_046565705.1. Taxonomy (GTDB): domain Bacteria; phylum Actinomycetota; class Actinomycetes; order Mycobacteriales; family SCTD01; genus DATLGD01. The sequence goes on along the minus strand of JBKHYE010000010.1, from coordinate 7,898 downwards.
CCCGGGTCGAAGACCGGGACGGTGATGAGCTGCTCGCCCGTCGTCGGGATCGACAGGATGGCGCCCATCGACGCGGCGTGGAACATCGGCACCTGCGCCAGGTACCGCTCGCCGGGCTCCTGACCGAAGCCGAACGTGAGCCCGATGTGGTAGTTCGTGAGCATCAGCGCGCGCTGGGTCAGCAGCACGCCCTTCGGCAGGCCGGTCGTGCCGCCGGTGTACATCAGCAGAGCCGGGTCGTCCTCCTCCGGCTCGGCCGGGGCAATCTCCTCACCCGCCTTGACCAGGTCCTCGTAGGCGACGTCGTGCGGGGTCTCCGGCCCGGCGTCGCCCATCAGCACGACGGTCTGCACGCCGGCCGCCTCACGCACCGAGTCGATGACGCCGGCGAACCAGACGTCGACGAACACGACCTTCGTGGCGCTGTCGGCCAGCACGTGGGTCAGCTCGCGCGGCGCGAAGCGCAGGTTGAGCGGGTTGACGATGCACGTCCCGAGCAGGCCTGCGTGGTACAGCTCCTCGAACCCGCCGCTGTTGAGCGCCATCACGGCGACGCGGTCGCCGGGCTCGACGCCGAGCTCCTTGCGCAGCGCGTTGGCCAGCCGCAGCACCCGCGAGCCGTGCTCGCCGTAGCTGGTCGTCGCGCCGGTGCCCGAGTCGGTCAGGAACGGCTTGGCCGAGTACCGGTCGACCGCCGGCAGCAGCTGCCGGTGCCAGATGAGCTCCTTCACGGGGGCGCCTCCTGCGTCGTGTGACCTGGGACGCGCAATCTATGGCGCCCGCGCCGTCGTCGTCAGCCGAGCGGCAGCCACGGCGACAGGTCGGCGCGATCGCCCCACGTCAGCACCCGGCCGTCGGCGACGGCATCCGGCCACGAGAGCCGGCCGGCACACAGCAGCACGAACGGCAGCGGCTGCGCCTCGACGACGTTCGGCGGCGTGCCCCGGGTGTGCCGCGGCCCCTCGACGCACTGCACGGCGGTGAACGGCGGAACCCGCACCTCGACGTGCCGGCCGGGCGCGCGCTCGGCCAACCGCTCGGCCAGCCCGCGTACCGCGAGCGCGAGATCGGTGCGCTCGGGGACGTCGCCGGCGTCGGCCGCGCGCAGCACGGCGTCGACCGCGGCGTCGACCTCGGCCGGGTCGCGACGGCGTCGGGCAGGCACCCGGGCACGGTAGGACGACGCCCGGCGGTCCGGTGCCGGTCTTCTCGCGCAGCGCGGGGACCGACGCGGCGGCGTGGGCCCCGACGGCTGTTGCGCTGGAGCGCAAGATCGGCCTGGAGTTGCGGCTGAGCGCAACACCCCCCGGAACACCAGGCCCGCCGAGGGACCGGCCGGACCCAGCGTCGTCCGCGGCTCAGGCGGGGGCGCTCCACGGCCGGGCCATCACCAGGGCGTCGTGACCGGGGTCCCGCTGGACGGGGATCTGCGCCAGGACGGGTGCCGGGGCGTGCGGCCGCACGACCGCGGGCTGCGCGGCTGTCGCCTGGCCGCCGGCGAAGAGCGCGAGTGCCAGGCGCGCCTGCTCGCTGACCTGGCCGGGCAGGACCTCGACACCCAGCAGCCGCATGTCGACGCCGTCCGTGCTCCGGCGCTTGAAGCTGCTGCGCACGACGACGTCGACGCGCACCGACCCCTCGTCAGTCGGCACGACCACCTGCGCCGTGCTGCCGATCTGGGGCGCGCGGCTGACCGGGACGGCGACGCGGAAGCCGGTGAGCGAGGCGTCGTGCAGCCACCCGAGCCGGCCGTCGACCGCGACCGGGCCGGTGACCGGGAAGCGGACGGCGCTGCGCCGCTCGGCGCCGTAGCGCTCCTGCCGGATCCGCCGGGCCGCGAGCACGAGCAGGACGGCGTTGACGCCCATCCAGAGCGCGGCCCCGTTGGCCGCCCACACGACGTCGTAGCGCAGCGGCGTCAGCCCGGCCGAGCTCGCGACGAACCAGCCGCCGCACGCGGCCGTGGCGACGAGCAGACCGGAGTGCAGGAACGGCAGCGACGTGCGCCTGCGGTCGTCGCCCGTGCGGCCCTTCGGCGTGACGGTGAAGCCGCGCTGCCGGCTGGAGGCCAGGCGCAGCGTCGCCTTGAGGTTGGCGGGCAGCCGCACCAGGTCGAACACCGCGCTGGCGCCCTGCGGCGCGAGCCCGCGAGACAGCGTACGGAGCGCGAGCTGCTGCAGCACCAGCGCCGGCACGAACCACGCCAGGAACTCCGTCAGCCGGGCGTCGATCGGCACCGCGCCGGTGAGCACCACGACCATCGGCGCGAGCAGGTAGCCGAGCGTCCGCCAGGAGTCGAACCAGCCGAGCAGCGTCGTCAGGTACGAGACCCGCTGCATCGGCGTCAGGCCGCTGACGACGGCCGGGTTCTCCGTGCGCAGCAGCTGCATCGCACCGGTGCCCCAGCGCAGCCGCTGCTCCATGTACTGCCGGGCGTCGGCCGCCGCGAGGCCGCGCGCGAGCACCTCGTTGTGGTAGACGCTGCGCCACCCGCGACGGTGCAGCCGCACGCTCGTGTGGATGTCCTCGGTGACCGTCTCGACCGCCAGCCCGCCGACCGAGCGCAGTGCGCGGACGCGGAACAGCGCGCCGGTGCCGCAGCAGAACGCAGCGCCCCAGCGGTTCCGGCCCGGCTGCATCGCCCGGTAGAACAGCGCCTGCTCGGAGTAGCGGTAGGCCGCGCCCTCGGCGGTCCAGCGCGTGCCGACGTGCTCGAAGCTGTCGACGTTGTAGAAGTCCTGCGGTGTCTGCACGAAGGCGACGGCGGGGTCGTCGAAGTGGGCGAGCGTGTGACGGAAGAGGTCGGGCGACGCGACGTGGTCGGCGTCGATCACGGCGACGACGTCGGCGTCCACCACCTCGAGGGCGTTGTTGACGTTGCCGGCCTTGGCGTGGCTGTGGTCCTCGCGGGCCAGGTAGTGGGCGCCGAGCGTCGTCGCCAGCTCAGCGACCTCGGGACGGTCGCCGTCGTCGAGCACCCACGTCGAGTGCGGCAGCCGGACAGCGACGGCGGCGGCGATCGTCGGCAGCAGCACCTCGACCGGCTCGTCGTAGGTCGGGATGAGGATCGCCAGGTTGGCGTCGGTGCTGTCGACCGGCTCGGGCGGGCGGACGGTGTCGAGGTCCCACAGGCCGGCGGTGTGGAGCACCAGCCCGACGACAGCGTGCGCCTCGAGCAGCAGCAGCGGGACGGCGACCCACCACACGTCGAGGTCGACGGTCCCGAGGGCTCGCCAGGTGAGGTACATGACCGACGCGAGCACGGCGAGCAGCGCCACAGCGCGGACCCGGGCGCGGGCAGCCGGCCGCTCCGCCGGGGGAAAGTCCCCGGACGGCGGCAGGGGCACGCGCACTCGCATCACGAGGACACCCATCGACCGGCTGGGGTCCGGGGTGACCGCTCGTCAGAGTGACGCAGTCACTCTCCGTAGCCGACAAACCCGCCCTCCGGGGGATGAACCTGGCAGTCCACCGACCAAGCGCGGTGATCGTGAGCGCCTCGCTGCCCTCTGCGCGCGGCGGCGAGGCCGCGCGGCGCTCACGATCAGGCGCCGGGCGCGGTGCCCCCGGTCGCGGGCAGGCCAACGACCGGGTTCGCCGGCGACGTCGCCCCCGCGAGCGGGCCGAACAGCCGCGGCAGCGTGCCTTCGTGCGCCTCGCGCAGCTCGTCGAGCGCGACCTCGAACAGGTCCTGCACCTCGAGCACGCCGGTGTCGTCGGTGACGCCGAGCCGTGTGCACGGCAGCCCGCGCGCGTCGCACATCTCGGTGAAGCGGAGCTCTTCCGACCGCGGCACGCTCACCAGCGCCCGGCCGGCGGACTCGCTGAACAGCTGCACGAACGGGTCGAGCGCTGCCGGCAGCACGACCCGCGCACCCAGCCCGCGGCCGCGGCGTCCGGCCAGCGCGGACTCCACCAGTGCCTGCGCCAGCCCGCCGTCCGACAGGTCGTGCGCCGACGACACCATCCCGTCGCGGGAGCCGGCGACGAGCACCTCGCCGAGCACCCGCTCGCGCTCGAGGTCGACGGCGGGAGGCCGGCCGCCGAGATGCCGGTGCTCGGCCCACGCCCACTCCGAGCCGCCGAGCTCGTCCCGCGTCTCGCCGAGCAGCAGCAGCACCTCGCCCGGGTCGGCGAAGCCGATCGGCGTGCGCCGCGCGACGTCGTCGAGCAGGCCGAGCACGCCCACGACCGGCGTCGGGTTGATCGGGGTGCCGGCGGTCGAGTTGTAGAAGCTCACGTTGCCGCCCGTGACCGGCGTGCCGAGCGCGCGGCATGCCTCGGCGAGCCCGCGGGTCGCCTCGGCGAACTGCCACATCACGTCCGGGTCCTCCGGCGAGCCGAAGTTGAGGCAGTTCGTCACGGCGATCGGCACGGCGCCGGTGGCGGCGACGTTGCGGTAGGCCTCGGCCAGCGCCAGCTGCGCGCCGGCGTACGGGTCGAGCCGCGTGTACCGGCCGTTGCCGTCGGTGGCCAGGGCGACGCCGAGACCGGTCTCCTCGTCGAGCCGGACGACGCCGGCGTCCTCGGGCCAGGCGAGCACCGTGCCGCCGAGCACGATGCGGTCGTACTGCTCGACGACCCAGCGGCGAGAGCACAGATTCGGTGAGGCGACCATCCGCAGGAGCAGGTCGCGCAGCTCGCCGGCGGCCGGGTACGGCGGCAGCGCGGCGGACTGCAGCTCGTCCTGGTCGGCCGGTCGCGCGTACGGCCGCTCGTAGACCGGCCCCTCGTCGGCCAGCGAGCCGGGCGGGACGTCGACGACGACGTCGCCGTGCCAGGTCACGACGAGCCGGTCGCCCTCGGTCACCTCGCCGATCGCGGTCGCGAGCACGCCCCACTTCTGCGCGATCGCCATGACCGCAGGCACGTTCGCCGGCTCGACGATGGCGAGCATCCGCTCCTGCGACTCGCTGGCGAGGACCTCGTGCGGCTCCATCGACGCCTCACGCAGCGGCACCCGCTCGAGGTAGGCGCGCATGCCGGAGCGGCCGGCCGCCGACGTCTCGGTGAGCGCGCACGTGAGGCCGGCGCCGCCGAGATCCTGGATGCCGCTGACGAGGCCGGCGTCGAACATCTCGAGGCAGCTCTCGATGAGCAGCTTCTCCATGAACGGGTCGCCCACCTGCACGCTCGGGCGCTTGGCGGGACCGCCCGCCTCGAAGGTGGCGCTCGCGAGGACGCTCACGCCGCCGATGCCGTCACGCCCCGTCTTGGCGCCGAGCAGCACGACGACGTTGCCGACGCCGCGGGCAGCGGACAGCTGAATCCGCTCCTTCGGCATGACGCCGAGGCAGAGCGCGTTCACGAGCGGGTTGCCCTGGTAGCTCGGGTCGAAGACCACCTCGCCCCCGATGGTCGGGAGCCCGAGGCAGTTGCCGTAGCCGCCGATGCCGGCGACGACGCCGGGCAGCACGCGCAGGGTGTCCGGGTGGTCGGCGTCGCCGAAGCGCAGCGGGTCCATCACGAGCACCGGTCGGGCGCCCATGGTGAGGATGTCGCGGACGATCCCGCCGACGCCGGTCGCCGCGCCCTGGTAGGGCTCGACATAGCTCGGGTGGTTGTGCGACTCGACCTTGAAGGTCACGGCGAGCCCGTTGCCGACGTCGACCACACCGGCGTTCTCCCCCATGCCGACCAGCAGCCGGTCGCTCTTCGGCCCGTCGCCGAACTGGCGCAGGTGGACCTTCGAGCTCTTGTAGGAGCAGTGCTCGCTCCACATGATCGAGTACATCGCCAGCTCGGTCTGCGTCGGCCGGCGGCCGAGCACCTCGCGGATGCGCGCGTACTCGTCGTCCTTGAGTCCGAGCTCGAGGAACGGCTGCTCGACGTCGGGCGTCTGCACGGCGCGGTCGACGGTGTCGACGCTGCTACGCCCCTCGGGGAGCGGGCCGGCGGAGTCGTTCGAGGCGGCGTAGTCGCTCACCCCGTCGAGGCTACCGGCGGGTTCCCCCGCTGCGTCCGACGACGCCCCGCGCGCCCGGTGTGCCAGGACGCGGACGCAAGGGGGTGTCGGGTCGGTCAGGTGAGCAGGTCGGGCAGTCGGAAGCGCAGCGGCACGGGCTCGGTCACGTCGACGTCCTCGCTGTACCGACCGGTCTCGCGGTAGACCTCGTCCGCCAGCTCGTGCGTCACGAGCTCCAGCGGCTGCAGCTCGACCCGCCACAGATGCCGGATGCCGCCGGCCGCGTACTGTGCCGGCTTGGCGACGCGGTCCATCCGGACGCTGCCCGGGCTGACGACCTCGACGGCGAGCAGCACGTCGTCCGGGCCCAGGCGACCACCGGCCAGCCGCTCGCGGCGGAACACGACGACGTCGGGGATGCGGTAGTTGCGGCGGTCGAAGTACAGGCCCGGAGCCGGAGCGGCCCGGTAGGGCTCGGGGAGCTGGCCGAGGAGCAGGGCGACGAGCCGGCCCGTCAGGTACTGGTGCGGCAGCTCGGGGGGCGGGCTCACCAGCAGCGCGCCGTCGATGAGCTCGTAGCGGTAGCCGTCGTCGGGCAGCTCGTCGAGGTCATCGACGGTCCAGCCGTCGGGCCGGAACGGCAGCGTGGTCACGGAGGTCATCGTGCTCCCGGTCGGTCGGCATGTCACCACGGTGTCGCTCCGGCGACTCGGCGAGGCGTGCCGCGAGCAGTCTGTGGATGGGCTGGCGCCGCAGCGTCCGACGGCGCCCGCGCGGCGGGTGTGCCAGGACGCGGACGCAAGGGGGTGTCGGGTCGGTCAGGCGAGCAGGTCGGCGATCCGGAACCGCAGCGGCACGGGCTCGGTCACGTCGACGTCGTCGGTGTACCGACCGGTCTCGCGGTAGACGTCTCCGTCGAGCCGGTAGGTCCACAGCACGGAGTCGCCGGGCTCGAAGCGCCAGAAGTGCGGGATGCCGGCAGCCGCGAACTGCGCCGGCTTGGCGACCCGGTCGGTGCTGATGCTGCTCGGGCTCATCACCTCGACGGCCAGCAGCGCCTCGCCCGGCCGGGCGTACTTGCGCTGCATCGCCTCCCGCCGCACGACCAGCAGGTCCGGCGACCGCCAGTTGCGAACGTCGAACTCCACGGCGCCGGGTGCGAGCACGCGCCAGTCCCGGCTGACCGTCCCGCGCAGGAGGTAGCCGAGCTCGTTGGCGAACAGGTTGTGCGCGTTCGGCGGCGGCGGGCTCACCATCAGCGCCCCGTCGACCAGCTCGTAGCGGAACGGCGGGTCATCGGGCAGCAGCTCGAGGTCCTCGACCGTCCACCCGTCGGGACGGAACGGCAGCGTCGTCACAGCGGTCATGGTGCTCCTCGACGGTCGGCAGGCCAGCACGGTGCCGCTCCCACGACGCGTCGACGTGTTCGGCGAGCAGGCTGTGGTGGACGCCGGGCCGAGCGGCGCCGGCTACCGCGCGGCGAGCGGTCCCGGGATCGCGAACGGGGTGCGGGACGCCTCGATCGTCTCGGCCGGCAGACCGACGTCGCCTGCTCGAGATAGGCGTCGAGCCGGGGGTTGCTGCCGTCGAGCGTGAGGAACCGCGTGCGCTCCTCGGTCAGGAACGGCAGGGTGATCTTGGCGTGCTCGACGGTCACCGGCGTGCGCGTGGCCACGTGCAGGAACTCGTCGGTGTTGGCGCTGCTCACCAGCACGGCGAGGCGGTGACCTGCGCGCACCACCCAGTCCTGCCCGTACATCGTCACGGTCGCCGAGCGCTGACCTGTGCCGCGCAGCAGGGTCACGCCCCGCGAGATCATCGTGACCTTCCCGTCGGGGGCGACGTCGTACACGTTCGCGGCGAGGTTGGCGCCCGGCACCGTGCTGCCGCCGACGCCGACGGTGATCACCGGCTCCCCCGCCATCCAGACGTCGTGCGGCACCGGCTCGGACACGCTCCAGATGCCCTGGTCCGGCGAGGGCCGGGTGCCTCT
>JBKHYE010000009.1:0-12385 GCA_046565705.1 Actinomycetes bacterium | reverse complement strand
CGACGTCGGCGGCGACGGCGACGCCGACGACCGGGCGCCCCGCGGCGCGACCGAGCAGGGCGGCGACCGACGTGTCGCCCGCCGGCGCGCGGAGCTCGACCGGGTCGGACAGCAACGACCACAGCAGCTCTCGTCCGCCCGAGCGGCGTGCACGCGAGCGCTGTACCTGCGCCCAGCCGCTGATCTCCTCGGGCGGGCCGGTGACGACGCCGCCCACCGGCTGCGGCTCGGGCGTCAGCGCACGCAGCACGGAGGCGACCCAGGCCGGCACGTCGTCGCCGGGCAGGACGGCGTCGACGAGACCGGCCGCGTGGGCCGACGTGGCGGTGTGGCTCCCGGGCGGGGGCAGCGAGCCGGTGAACGCCTCGACCACGCGCGGTCCGGCGAAGGCGACCGTGGCGCCCTCGACCGCCACCCTGACGTCGGCCGCCGCAGCGACGCTGATCCACACCCCGCCGGTCGTCGGCGCGTCCGCGACGGACACGTGCGGCAGCCCGGCCGCCGCCAGGTCGAGCAGCGCGAGCCGCGCCCGCGGGATGCCGACGAGCGCCGCCATCCCCTCCTGCAGCCGCGTGCCGCCCGACCGCACGACCGTCAGCAGCGGCCGCCGCTCCGCCACCGCGGTCGCGGCCGCGGCCGCGAGCGCCGTGGCGTCGTCCTCGCCGAAGCTGCCGCCGAACACCGAGAAGTCCCACGCCGCGCAGACCGGTCCGGTCGCCAGCCGCCACACCGACACCGCCGTGCGCGGCGCGTAGCCGGGCCAGCCGAGCGGGTCGCGCCGGGCCGCCGGCACCTCGACGCGCGTCGCACCCTCGAGCAGGGCAGCGCGCCAGTCGGGCTCGGCTCGCGGCGGCGCGTCGGTCACGGGCGCGTACTCTCCCACCGCGTCACCCACAGCACGGACGGTCCCCCGCAGGAGGTCTCGTGAGCACGTCCCGAGTGCGCGTCGTCGTTGCCAAGCCCGGGCTCGACGGCCACGACCGGGGCGCGAAGGTCGTGGCACGCGCGCTGCGCGACGCGGGCATGGAGGTGGTCTACACCGGCCTGCACCAGACACCGGAGCAGATCGTCGAGACGACGATCCAGGAGGACGCCGACTGCGTCGGCCTGTCCGTGCTCTCGGGCGCGCACATGACGCTGTTCGAGAGGGTCATGCAGCTGCTGCGCGAGCGCGGTGCCGACGACGTCGTCGTGTTCGGCGGCGGCATCATCCCCGAGGACGACATCCCGCTGCTCGAGCAGATGGGCGTCGCCAAGATCTTCACGCCGGGCGCGACCACCCAGTCGATCGTCGACTGGGTCCGGGAGAACGTCGGGCAGTCGCAGCCGGCCTGAGCCGGCACCCGACCCGTCCACCTCGCGACCGGCGAGGCCACCGGGACGGATGTCGCCCCAGCGGTCACGCGAGAGCGGCGGTGGACGGGCTCAGTGCCGCGTCAGCCGGCGGCGGAGCAGGACGGCACCGACGGCCAGCAGCGCGGCCGCCGCGGGCAGCGCGGGCCCGGCGCCCGTCTCGGCCAGCTGCCGGTCGGCCTGCGCCGGGGGAGCCCCGGGCGCGGTGGGCGGGGCCTCCGGCGGCACCACCGTGCCGGCCGGCAGGGGCAGGGCGAGCGTCGACGCCGGCCCCGTCTGCAGCGTGATGACGTCGGCCACGGGGTTGTTGCGGTACGCCGTGTCAGTGGTGGTGAGCACGAGCCGCACCCGGTGGCCGGCCTCGAACCGGTGCGCGAACCCGATGAGGTTCACGTCCACGACCCGGTCCAGGTCGGCGGTCGGGACACGGACCGGCGACACCATCCGGGCGATCAGCTCGGCCGAGCCGTCCGGCGCCACGTCGTACGCCTTGGCGAACAGGAACAGGTCGGTCGGCGCCTCGTGCGCCAGCGCGAGCTGAGCACGCGGCACGCCCACCGACTCGACGGCGGCGGGGAACGGCGGGCTGGTGAAGGTCGCCGACTGCCCCGGCAGGTCGTACGGCTCGCGCGGGTCGCGCGGAGTGCTGTCCGGACCGCTGAAGTTGCTCGTCTCGCTGTACGACGACGGCGAGCCGCCCAGCGGGTTCAGCAGCTGCGCCGATCCCTGCGCGACGACGCCGCCGGGCGGGACGAGCCGGTCGCCCGACAGGGTGAACGTGGTCGACGGCATCGCCGGGAACTGCGGCGCCGTGCCGTACTGCTCGTCGGCGGCGAACGTGCCGTCCGCGCCCTCGGCGAAGCCGGTCCACTCGCGGTACCAGGCAAATCCGGGTGCGTCGCCGTCCGCGGCCGCGCCCGGCAGCAGGTGCCGGTCGAAGAAGGCGAGCGTGCGCGCGGTCAGGTAGCAGTCCTCGAGGCCGACGCCGTCCGGGCTCGGCTCGGGTGCGCCCGTGCCGCCGCCGTAGACCTCGCACTCGCCTGCCCGGCTGTTGTAGCCACCGTGACCGCCCCAGTTCCAGACCATCTCGACCGGTGACCCGGCGGCGCGCAGAGCGGTGTACGTCGTCAGCGCGTCGTTGGGGTTGAACAGCGTGTCGCGCTGGCCCTGCACGAGCAGCACCGGCAGGCGGCGGGCACCGAGCTCGCCGAGGAACGTCGCGCCGGACGCGCGGTCGAGCAGCTCGCGGTCCTCCGCCGTCGCCGTGCCCGTCGTCGAGACGCGCGCGAAGACGTCGCACAGCTCGCTGAGGTACCCGGTGCACGTGATGCCGCTGACCGCACCCGAGTCGCCGCCCGCGAGCTTGTACTCCTGGCAGGCCGTCCGCAGCTCGCCGGTCGGCGGGATGCCGCCCACCGGCTCGCCGTTGCCGGCGGCGAAGAACAGCGACGTCCACTGCGCCTTGAAAACACCCTGCTCGTTCAGGGCGTGTGTGAACCCGGTCGGATCGCCCGGCACCACGCGGTTGTTCGGGTTGAGCGAGTAGCGCAGCAGGCTCCACGTGCGCCCGGGCGCCGCGGCCCGCACGCGGTCGTCGAGCGCGGCGTACGGCAGCTGCCAGCCGCCGCCGTACGACCCGCCCACCGTGCCGAGGACGAGCTCGCCGCCGTCGCGCACGAGGTCGGTGCGCGGTTCGAGCACCTGGTCGACCAGCGACGTCGTGCCGACGGCGTCGCGGTCGATCGACTGCAGCGTGATGCAGCCGCCCGACTCGTCGAAGCCGGCGGCGGTGTAGGCCAGCACGACGTAGCCGTTGCGCGACAGGAACGACGCCATCGACGTCACCTCGGGCGCGTCCTTCGACAGCCCGAAGCCGTGCGTCATGACGATCGCCGGCCGCGGGTCCACCGGCGACGCGCCGGCCGGCACGTAGACGTCGTACTGCAGGTCGATCGCAGGCGATCCCGGCGGACCGTTGACGACGCTCGCCGTGCCGGAGGCGACCGTGACGTCCTCGGCGACCGCGGGCACGGGCACCATCACGAGCGCGACCGCGCCGGCTGCCGCAGCGAGGGACAGGCGGGCGGATCTGCTCACGCGGCACTCCAGCGCTGGTCGGGCGCACAGTGTGACCCGTTCCACGCGGTCTCGTGCAGCGAACGGGCCGGTCCCGGGTGCTGGCCGGCTGCTGGCTACCCTTCGGCCGATCCCAGGACCGCTGCCCGCGGTCCGTCCCCGACGGACAAGGACGTCCCGTGGACCTCATGGAGTACCAGGCGAAGGAGCTCTTCGCCGCGCACGGCGTGCCCGTGCTCCCCGGCGAGACGGTGAGCGACCCCGACGCCGCGCGTGCCGTCGCCGAGCGCATCGGCAAGCGGGTCGTCGTCAAGGCGCAGGTCAAGACCGGCGGCCGCGGCAAGGCCGGCGGCGTGAAGCTCGCCGAGACCCCCGACGAGGCCCGCGAGAAGGCCGAGGCGATCCTCGGCCTCGACATCAAGGGCCACGTCGTACAGAAGGTCCTCGTCACCGAGGCCAGCGACATCGAGCAGGAGTACTACGTCTCCTTCCTGCTCGACCGCGCCAACCGCTCCTACCTGGCGATGGCGAGCGCCGAGGGCGGCATGGACATCGAGCAGCTCGCCGTCGAGCGCCCCGAGGCCCTCGCCAAGGTCCGGGTCGACGCCATCGAGGGCGTCGACGAGGCCAAGGCCCGCGAGATCGTCGAGCAGGCCAGGATTCCGGCCGACGTCGCTGACCAGGCCGTGCAGATCCTCGTCTCGCTGTGGAAGACCTTCGTCGAGGAGGAGGCCACGCTCGTCGAGGTCAACCCGCTGGCGCGCACTCCCGACGGCATGCTCTACGCGCTCGACGGCAAGGTGACCCTCGACGGCAACGCCGAGTTCCACCACCAGGACGTCTTCGCCAAGTACGCCGACCCCGTCACCGAGGACGACCTCGAGGGCCGCGCCAAGGCCAAGGACCTCAACTACGTCAAGCTCGAGGGCCAGGTCGGCATCATCGGCAACGGCGCGGGCCTGGTCATGTCGACCCTCGACGTCGTGGCGTACGCCGGCGAGAAGCACGGCGGCGTGAAGCCGGCGAACTTCCTCGACATCGGCGGCGGTGCCTCGGCCGAGGTGATGGCCAACGGGCTCGACATCATCCTCAACGACCCCGACGTGAAGTCGGTGTTCGTCAACGTCTTCGGCGGCATCACCGCGTGCGACGCCGTCGCGAACGGCATCGTGCAGGCGCTGCAGATCCTCGGCGACGAGGCGAACAAGCCGCTCGTCGTGCGGCTCGACGGCAACAACGTCGAGGAGGGGCGGCGCATCCTCGAGGAGGCGGCGCACCCGCTGGTGACGCTCGTCGACACCATGGACGGCGCGGCCGACAAGGCCGCCGAGCTCGCGAACGCGAAGGCGGCCTGACCGATGGCGATCTTCCTCAACGCAGACAGCAAGGTCGTCGTCCAGGGGATGACCGGCTCCGAGGGCATGAAGCACACCCGGCGGATGCTCGCGAGCGGCACGCAGATCGTCGGCGGCGTCAACCCGAAGAAGGCCGGTCAGAGCGTCGACGTCGACGGCACGTCGGTGCCCGTGTTCGGCGGCGTCGCCGAGGCGATGGAGCAGACCGGCGCGAACGTGTCGGTGCTCTTCGTGCCGCCGGCGTTCGCCAAGGGCGCCGTCGTCGAGGCGATCGACGCCCGGATCCCGCTGGCCGTCGTGATCACCGAGGGCATCCCGGTGCAGGACTCGGCGTGGTTCTGGCAGTACAACGTGAACGCTGGTGAGAAGACCCGCATCGTCGGCCCGAACTGCCCCGGCCTCATCAGCCCCGGGACGTCGAACGCCGGCATCATCCCGGCGACCATCGCGCCGGAGCCGGGGCGCATCGGCCTGGTCAGCAAGAGCGGCACGCTGACCTACCAGATGATGTACGAGCTGCGGGAGTACGGCTTCTCCACGGCGGTCGGCATCGGCGGTGACCCGGTCATCGGCACGACGCACATCGACTGCCTTCAGGCCTTCCAGGACGACCCCGACACCGACGCGATCGTCATGATCGGCGAGATCGGCGGCGACGCCGAGGAGCGCGCGGCCGACTTCGTCAAGGCGAACGTCACCAAGCCGGTCGTCGGCTACGTCGCCGGTTTCACGGCGCCCGAGGGCAAGACGATGGGCCACGCCGGCGCCATCGTGTCCGGCTCGTCGGGAACGGCGCAGGCGAAGAAGGACGCCCTCGAGGCGGCCGGCGTCAGGGTCGGCAAGACGCCGTCGGCCACCGCCGAGCTCATGCGCGAGGTCATGAAGAACCTCTAGTCCCCAGCACGACCGCGGCCCGGCACCCGCCAGAGGGTGCCGGGCCGCCGCTCATGGTGCCGTCGCCTCAGTCAGCGCCTGCGCCGACGCGACGAGCAGCGCGGCCGCCCAGTCCTGCGGCGTGCCGTCCTCGCTGACGCCGTAGTGCGCCTCGCTCACGCCGTCCGCCGCCTGCACCAGCAGGCCGTACGAGCGGTAGGTGACCGTGCCGCAGTCCGTGGCCGAGCAGGTCTCGACGGAGACGAGCACCCGCCGGCTGCCTTCCGAGGGCGAGTCGTCGGCCACGGTGTAGCGGAAGACGCGGCCGTCGTCGGCCGGCTCCTGCGGGCACCGCGTGAACGACGCGACGATCGCCTCGAGCACCGCGCCCGCGGCGTCGGCGTCGGCGAACCGGCTGACGCGCTGGGTGAGCCCGCTGCCGCCGGTGTCGCGCAAGGACGACATCGCGCGCTCGGCCGCGTCCGCCTGCGGGGCCGCGTAGGCGTCGTCGCCGCACGGGTCGAGCAGCGGCCCGGGTTCCAGCCGCGGCGGGTGGTCGGTCTCGACGAACCAGCCGGGCTGCTCGGCCGCCGACGCGGCCTCGGGGGACAGGAAGCCTGCTGCGGCGCTCCACGGCGAAGGGGCGGGCTCGGGTGCGGCCGTCGTCGGGGGCGGCGTCGTCGTCGGCGGCGGGGTCGTCGTGCCGGCAGCTGTCGCGTCCGGCGACGCGGTCGCGGACGGCGACGGCGTGGCGCTGGGACTGGGGGTCGGGGTGGGAGTCGGCGACGGGCTGTCGGACGGGTCGGCGCTCTGCAGCGCGTCGCGGTCCGTGCCGCCGAGGGCGAGCGCCGTCGTGCCGCCCAGCGCCACCGCCGCCACCACCGCCGCGGCCGCCAGCACCGCTGTGCGGCGTCGCCGGAGCGCGTCGCCGCGCGCCCGGACCGCTGCGGGCGGTGCCACGACCGGGAGGGGCTCGTCGCGCAGGGCGGACAGCCGGTCGACGCCGTCGTCCGTCGGGTCAGCCACGGGAGCCCTCCTGCGGGTCGAGGTCCTTCAGATGCGCCGCCAGCGCCGCCCGGCCGCGCGAGAGCCGTGCCTTCACCGTGCCGACGGGAACGCCCGTCTCGTCGGCGATCTGCTGCACCGACAGGTCGGCGAGGTGGTGCAGGACGACGGCCCGCCGCTGCTCGGGCGGCAGAGTCCGCAGCGCGCTGACCAGAACGACGTGGTCGGGGGAGAGGTCCGGCACCTCGTCGGCGGAGCGGCGGCGGGCCGCCAGCGCCGCGGTGCGCAGCCGGCGCAGGCGCGAGACCGCGAGCCGCCACGCCACCGTGCGGACCCAGGCCTCCGGTGCCTCGTAGCCGCTCACCCGCGGCCAGCGCTGCCAGGCCCGCGCGAACGCCTCCTGTACGCAGTCCTGCGCCTCGGCCAGGTCGCCACCCGTCATCGCCCGCAGCTGCTGCACGAGTCGCGGCGCCGACGCCGCGTAGAAGCGGTCGAACGCGGCCGCCCCGCCCGCGGCCGCCGCGGCCGTCGCGGGCGCATCGTCGGCGTCCGTCACGTCCAGCAGCATCGCGCCTCCCCGGCCTCGCGGGACCTCACACCACACACACGCCTGACGTCGCCGTCGGGTTGCGTCGGCGGTCCGGCGCGTCGCGGCGGCTCCCGCGCGCTGCGGCTGCCACAGTCGAGACGCCATGACCTCGACCCTCACCACGCCCTCCGGGCGCCGCGGGACGCTCCCGCTCGACGTCGACCTCCTGCGCACCGGCGCGCTCGCCGCGACCGGCGTCGCGGCTCGCGGCCTGGCCGTGCTGCTGACGCTGTGCGCCGTCGTCTGGTGGGCCGAGGACCGCGCCGGCAGCGGCCTGCTCGACGTGGCGCGGTCGGCTGCGCAGCTGTGGCTCGCCGGCCACGGGACGTGGCTGTCGCTGCCGAGCGGCCGGCTCGGCCTGGTGCCGCTCGGGCTGACCGTGCTTCTCGTGCTCGCCTGCCGGCGCGCCGGCCGCACCATCGGCGCCGAGGCGCCCGACTCGCCGTGGCGCGCGACGGCCGCGGTCGCGCTGCCGTACGCGGTGCTCTGCGCGCTGATCGCCCTGCTGGCCGCAGGCCCCGCGCTGCGCCCGGTGCCGGTCACGGCCGCCGTCGGGGGCCTGGCCGTCGCGGCCACGGGGGCGGCGCTCGGCAGCGGCGCGCTGAGGTCGCTCGCGGCCCGCATCCCGCGCCGGGCGCAGGACGCCGCCGTCGCCGGCTCGGCCGCGGCGCTGACGCTGCTCGGTGCCGGTGCGCTGCTGGTGGCGCTGGGCCTGGTGCTCGACGCCGGCGTCGCGACCGACCTGGCGCGCGCCACCGAGCCGGGCGCCGTCGGCGGCCTCGGCCTGGTGCTGCTCGGCGCAGCGCTGGCCCCGAACGCCGCCGTCGCCGGGGCCGCCTGGCTGGCCGGGCCAGGCTTCGCCGTCGGCACCGGCACATCGGTGACGCCGTTCGGGACCGAGCTCGGTGCCGTGCCGGGGCTGCCGCTGCTCGCCGCGCTGCCGGGGGGACCGCCGCCGTCGTGGGCGGTCGTCGCCCTGGTCGTGCCGCTGGTCGCCGGGGCGGTGGCCGGCCGGCTGCTGCTCCGGCGGGCTGCGCCGCAGCGGCTCGGCGCAGCGCTCGCGGACTGCGCGCGAGCCGGCGCGGCGGCCGGGATCCTGCTCGCCGCCGCGGCCGGGGTGGCCCGCGGTCCGCTCGGCGGCGGCCACCTCGCCGACGTCGGCGCCTCACCGGTGCGCGTCGGGCTCGCCGTCGCGGCGGAGGTGGCCGTCGGCGCAGCGGTCGTGGTGGTGCTGGCGCGCCGTCGGCACAGCTAGAGCAACCGCACCAGCTGCCACGCCTCGGCCGCGGCCAGCACCGCGCCGCCGACGACCAGGGTGCCGCGCGCGCCGATCCGCTGCCGCCACTGCGCCGCGTGCGCCGACAGCAGCGGCCACAGCACCCACGCCGCGCCACCGAAGACCGCGAGCGGCGAGGCGGCCAGCGCCCCGAGCGGTCGGCCGGACCCGAGCTCCACCGCGGCCGTCGTGCCGCCGCAGAACGGGCACGGGACGCCGGTCGCGGCGCGCAGCAGGCACAGCGTCGGCGGGCGCCACGGCAGCGAGACGGCTGCGAGCACGAGCGCGCCCGCGGCGACCGCTGCGACCCGCACGGCGACGGCCCGCACCCGGTCGAGCCGCTCGGCACGCTGCCCGGTGCCAGCCGGGAGCGCGAGCGAGGGCATGGGTCCGGTCACGGTCCGAAGGACAAGGACCCGCTCGAGATCAGCAGCAGGTTCAGCACGATGAACGCGATGCTGATGGCGATGCCGGCCGTGGCCAGCCCGTCGCCGGACTGCCCGGTCTTCTTGATCTGGCTCTTGGCGACGAAGCCCAGCACGATGCCGACGGGCGAGCAGAGGAACGCGGTGACGAGCGAGGCGATCGCCAGCCCGTTCGTGCCCTGCTTCTGCGGCTGTCCCCAGCCGGGCGGCGGCGTGCCGTAGCCGGGCGGCGGCGTGCCGTAGCCCGGCGCCGGCTGGTCACCCGCGCCGTAGGGCTGCTGGGGTGGCTGCTGGCCGGGTGGCTGGCCCCAGCCGGGCGGCTGCTGCCCGCCGGCGGGGTCGCCGGACGGCGAGCCGTACGGGTCCTGGGGCGTCGTCACGTGCGGACCTCCGGGGTGTCAGGGCGGGCTGTGGGGGACAGGCCGCGCCATCCTGCCCCGAGGGTCACCCCTTGACGACGACGGTCTTCAAGATCTTGTCGGCGAAGGTCTGCTTCTTGTCGTCCCACAGCGGCCACAGGTAGCCGACGTAGCACGGGATCGAGTCGAGGATGTGGACGAAGTACCGGCCGATCGACAGGCCGCCGCCGACCGTGCGCCCGTCCTCCTCCCGCAGCAGGCGGATGCCGATCTGCTTCTTGCCGATCGTCTGCCCGGTCTCCCCCTGCACCCACAGCTGCCAGAAGTAGAACCCGAAGCCGGCGAGGTAGGCCAGGCCCACGACGAGCGCACCGAGCGCGTCCGACACGGCGCCGAAGACGGCGCCGAGGATGAACCCGACGACCAGGATCGCGAAGACGATGAGCGCGTCGATGAGCGCGGCACCGGCGCGCGACCCCCAGCTCGCGAGCTCCGGCCCGCCGGGCTGCCCGAACGGCGACGGCGCGCTCCCGTACGCGCTGGGCGGCGGGTAGCCCTGCGGCGCCCCGTAGGCCGCCGGAGCGCCGTAGCCCTGGCCGGAGTCCGCGCCCGGAGGCGTCGGGTAGCCGGCGGGAGCGCCGCCCGGCGCGCCGTAGCCGGGCGAGCCGTAGCCGCCCTGGCCGGGGTCGGAGGCCGGACCGCTCGCTCCGTCCTGAGGACCGCCGCTGAACGGGTCGCGAGGCTCCTGCGGTGTCGTCATGACGCTCCTCCCGCGGCCACGCCCCCTGCGTCGGCTGCGCCGGCATCCTCCCGTCGGGGGACCTCGCTGACCAGCACCGAGGCACCGCGCGTGTCGGGAGCCGGGTCGGTACTGTGCGCGGACGCTGACCGGCCGATCCCGGAGACCGAACTGCCCGCGCGCCTCGTCGTCCTCGCCTCGGGTGAGGGCCGCACCCTGCAGGCGGTCCTCGATGCCGCGGCCGAGCCCTCCTACGGGGCCTCCGTGGTCGCCGTCGGCACCGACCGCGACGGCGTCCGGGCGCTCGACCGGGCGATGACGGCGGGCGTGGAGGCGTTCACCGTCCGCCTCTCGGACCATCCCGACCGGCAGGCGTGGGACCTCGCGCTGGCCGACGAGCTGATGCGGCACGACCCCGACCTCGTGGTCTGCGCGGGCTTCATGCGGATCCTCGGCAGCGCGGTGCTCGAGCGCTTCCCGCATCGCGTCGTCAACACCCACCCGGCGCTGCTGCCGGCGTTCCCCGGCGGGCACGCCGTGCGCGACGCGCTCGCCTACGGCGTCAAGCTCACCGGCGTCACGGTGCACCTGGTCGACGAGGGCGTCGACACCGGCCCGGTCGTCGCGCAGGCCGCCGTGCCGGTGGAGCCGGGCGACACCGAGGAGTCGCTGCACGCGCGCATCCAGGCGGTCGAGCAGCCGCTGTACGTCGACGCCGTCGGGCGGCTCGCCCGCGGCGGCTGGAAGGTCGAGGGAAGGACCGTGCTGCTGTGACGACGATCGAGGTCCGGCGCGCGCTGGTGAGCGCCTACGACAAGACCGGTCTCGAGGAGCTCGGCCGCGGGCTCGCGGAGGCGGGCGTCGAGATCGTGTCGACCGGCTCGACGGCGGCGCGACTGCGCGACGCCGGCGTCGACGTCACACCGGTCGACGAGCTCACCGGGTTCCCGGAGTGCCTCGACGGGCGGGTCAAGACGCTGCACCCGAGGGTGCACGCCGGGATCCTCGCCGACCGCCGGCTGCCCGACCACGTGCGGCAGCTCGAGGAGCTCGGCGTCGCGCCGTTCGACCTCGTCGTCGTGAACCTCTACCCCTTCGCCGACACGGTCGCGAGCGGCGCCACGGCCGAGGAGTGCATCGAGCAGATCGACATCGGCGGCCCGACGATGGTGCGCGCCGCCGCGAAGAACCACCCGTCGGTCGCCGTCGTCGTGACCCCGGACCGGTACGCCGAGGTGCTCGACGCCGTCCGCGCGGGCGGCACCACGCTCGAGCAGCGGCGGGCGCTGGCGGTCGAGGCGTTCCGGCACACGGCGGCGTACGACGTCGCCGTCGCGTCGTGGATGGGCAACGTGGTCGCGCCCGACGCCGAGCCGTTCCCCGGCTGGGCCGGCGCGACCTGGCGACGGGCCGACGTGCTGCGCTACGGCGAGAACCCGCATCAGCCGGCCGCGCTGTACGTCGACGAGCACGGGGCGCCGGGGCTCGCGCAGGCGCAGCAGCTGCACGGCAAGCCGATGTCGTACAACAACTACCTCGACACCGACGCCGCGCGGCGGGCCGCGTACGACCACGCCGACCCGTGCGTCGCGATCATCAAGCACGCCAACCCGTGCGGCATCGCCGTCGGCACGGACATCGCCGACGCGCACCGCAAGGCGCACGCGTGCGACCCGGTGTCGGCGTTCGGCGGCGTCATCGCGGTCAACCGGCCGGTCTCGGTCGCGATGGCCGAGCAGGTGGCGGAGGTCTTCACCGAGGTCGTGGTCGCCCCCGGCTACGAGGACGGCGCGGTCGAGGTGCTGTCGAGGAAGCCGTCGATCCGGCTGCTGGTCGCCGAGCCCGTCGCAACCGGCCCGCGGCCGGAGATGCGCCCGGTGAGCGGCGGGCTGCTCGTGCAGTCGGCCGACGTCTTCACCGACGGCGACGACCCCTCGACCTGGCAGCTGCGCGCGGGCGACGCCGTCGACGCCGACACGCTCGCCGACCTCGCCTTCGCCTGGCGGTCGGTGCGGGCGGTCAAGTCCAACGCGATCCTGCTCGCCGCCGACCGCGCGACCGTCGGCGTCGGTATGGGCCAGGTCAACCGGGTCGACGCCGCGCGGCTGGCCGTCTCGCGCGCCGGCGACCGCGCCAAGGGCTCGGTCGCCGCCTCCGACGCGTTCTTCCCGTTCCCCGACGGCCTGCAGGTGCTGCTCGAGGCCGGCGTGCGCGCCGTCGTGCAGCCCGGCGGCTCGGTGCGCGACGAGGAGGTCTTCGCCGCCGCGCAGGAGGCCGGCGTCGCGCTCTACACGACGGGCACCCGCCACTTCGCGCACTGAGCGCGCCCGCCCCC
>JBKHYE010000008.1:0-6215 GCA_046565705.1 Actinomycetes bacterium | reverse complement strand
CTGCTCGCGGAGCGCGGCGACGACCCCCAGCTGGCGTACCGCGCCGCGGAGTGGGCAGACCGCAACCGCGAGGCCTTCTGCGACGGGTACGCCCGCGCCACCGGCAGCGACCCGCGCGACGAGGCGGTCCTGCTGAGGGCCTTCGAGCTCGACAAGGCGGTGTACGAGGTCGTCTACGAAGCCCGCAACCGACCGTCGTGGCTGCCGATCCCGATGGGCAGCATCGAGCGCCTGGCCGCGTCCGCGACCTCCGAGGGAGACCACCAGTGAGCGAGCAGACCCCCGCCCCCAAGAAGCGCGCGCCCCGCAAGAAGGCCGTCGCCGAGACCCAGGCCATCGAGGCGGCGCCGGTCGAGGCGTACCCGAGCGAGGACCCCGTCCAGCAGCCGGTCGCGGTGCCGGCCAAGGCCGCGCGCAAGAAGGCGCCCGCACCCGCCCCGGCCGCGCCCGTCTCAGGCCCGTCGGACGAGGAGCTGGAGCGCCTGGCCGGCGGCGGCCACCACGACCCGCACTCGATCCTGGGCATGCACCCGTCGGGCGGCGGCGTCGTCGTGCGCGCGCTGCGCCCTGGCGCCGAGCGCGTGGTCGCGCGGATCGAGGGCTCGGAGGTCGAGCTCTCGCACAAGCACGCCGGCATCTGGGAGGCCGTCGTCCCGGGCGGCAAGGTCACCGACTACCGCCTCGACGTGACCTACCACGGCCAGACCTACCCGGCCGACGACCCGTACCGCTACCTGCCGACGCTCGGCGAGGTCGACCTGCACCTCATCGGCGAGGGCCGGCACGAGGAGCTGTGGAAGGTCCTCGGCGCGCACGTGCGCCGCTACGAGACCCCGAACGGGCCGGTCACCGGGACGAGCTTCGCGGTGTGGGCGCCGAGCGCCCGCGGCGTGCGCGTCATCGGCGACTTCAACGGCTGGGACGGCAGCAGCCACCCGATGCGCGTGCTCGGCAGCAGCGGCGTGTGGGAGCTGTTCGTGCCGGACATCGGCGCCGGCACCCACTACAAGTACGCCATCCTGGGCGCCGACTCGCAGTGGCGCGAGAAGGCCGACCCGATGGCGCGGCGCACCGAGGTGCCGCCGCTGACGGCGAGCGTCGTCGACGAGTCCGACTACACCTGGAACGACGACGCGTGGCTCGAGAAGCGGGCGCAGACGCCGGCGCACGCCGCGCCGATGAGCGTCTACGAGGTGCACCTCGGGTCGTGGCGGCAGGGCCTGTCGTACAAGGAGCTCGCCGACCAGCTCGTCGAGTACGTCAGCTGGCTCGGCTACACCCACGTCGAGCTGCTGCCGGTCGCGGAGCACCCGTTCGGCGGCTCCTGGGGCTACCAGGTCACCGGCTACTACGCGCCGACCTCGCGCTTCGGCTCCCCCGACCAGTTCCGCTACCTCGTCGACCGGCTGCACCAGGCCGGCATCGGCGTCATCGTCGACTGGGTCCCGGTGCACTTCCCCAAGGACGAGTGGGCGCTGGCCCGCTTCGACGGCACGCCCCTGTACGAGCACGCCGACCCTCGGCGCGGCGAGCAGATGGACTGGGGGACGCTCGTCTTCGACTTCGGCCGGCGCGAGGTGCGCAACTTCCTCGTCGCCAACGCCGTGTACTGGCTCGAGGAGTTCCACGTCGACGGCCTGCGGGTCGACGCCGTCGCCTCGATGCTCTACCTCGACTACTCGCGCAAGGAGGGCGAGTGGCTGCCGAACCAGTACGGCGGCCGCGAGAACCTCGACGCCGTCGCGTTCCTGCAGGAGATGAACACCACCGTCTACCGGCGGGTGCCCGGCGTCGTCACGATCGCCGAGGAGTCGACCGCCTGGCCGGGCGTCTCGCGGCCGACGCACCTGGGCGGCCTCGGCTTCGGCTTCAAGTGGAACATGGGCTGGATGCACGACTCGCTCGACTACATGTCGCGAGAGCCGGTGTACCGCGGCTACCACCACCACCAGATGACGTTCTCGATGGTGTATGCCTACTCCGAGAACTACGTGCTGCCGATCAGCCACGACGAGGTCGTGCACGGCAAGGGCTCGCTGCTGCGCAAGATGCCGGGCGACCGCTGGCAGCAGCTGGCGAACGTGCGCGCCTACCTCGCCTTCATGTGGGCGCACCCGGGCAAGCAGCTGCTGTTCATGGGCTGCGAGTTCGCGCAGGAGTCGGAGTGGAGCGAGTCGCGCTCGCTCGACTGGTGGCTGCTGGACCTGCCCGACCACCGCGGCGTCGCGCTGCTCGTGCGGGAGATGAACGACGTCTACAAGCGCACGCCGGCGCTGTGGACGCAGGACCACGAGCAGGCCGGCTTCGCGTGGATCGACGCCAACGACGCGAGCGGCAACGTCTTCTCCTTCCTGCGGTACGGCAGCGACGGCTCGGCCGTCGCGTGCGTGGCCAACTTCGCCGCCATCCCGCACGACGGGTACCGGCTCGGGCTGCCGTGGGAGGGCAGCTGGCGCGAGGTGCTCAACACCGACGCCGAGGGCTACGCGGGCAGCGGTGTCGGCAACCTCGGCGCCGTCGACGCGCGCCCCGACGGCTGGCACGGGCAGCCCGCCTCTGCCGTGCTGCGGGTGCCGCCGCTCGCCACGGTGTGGCTGCACAGCGACGGCCCGGGACGCTGACCTAGGGTCGGGCCTCCGCCCGCCGAGGAGGAGGCCCGACCGTGCCGCAGCTCGACCTGGAGCACGACCCGCTCGAGTCGGGCGTCGACCCGGACCGCATGGCGCGCGTCGACCGCCACCTCACCGGCTACGTCGACGACGGCCGGCTGGCCGGGTGGCAGCTGCTCGTCACGCGCCGCGGCCGCACGGTGCACTCCTCGCTGCACGGCCGGCGCGATCTCGAGAACGACCTGCCGGTCGAGCCGGACACGCTCTGGCGCATCTACTCGATGACCAAGCCGATCACGTCGATCGTCGCCATGCAGCTGTACGAGGAGGGCCGGCTCCGGCTGAACGACGAGGTGAGCCGGTACCTGCCCTGCTTCTCCTCGCCGAGGGTGCTCGTCGGCGGCAACGTCGACCTGCCCAAGACGGTGCCCGCCGTCGAGCCGATGCGGATCTGGCACCTGCTCACGCACACGGCCGGGCTCTCCTACGCCTTCACCCGCTCGAGCCTGCTCGACGACCTGTACGCCAAGCACGGCGCCGACCCGCTGCTGCCGGGCGCGACGCTCCAGGAGATGACCGAGCGCTGGGCCGCGCTGCCATTGCTGTTCGAGCCGGGCAGCGGCTGGAACTACTCGGTCGCCACGGACGTGCTCGGGCGGGTCATCGAGGTGGTGACGGGGCAGACGCTCGAGGAGGCGTTCGCCGAACGGGTGCTCGCGCCGCTCGGGATGACGCAGACCCGGTGGTGGGTCGACGAGGCGGACGCCGGCCGGCTCGCCGCGCTGTACCAGCCCGATCCCGACACCGGGCGGGCCGTGCGCCACGACCTGCTCGGCGGCCTCGCGCTGTCGCCGCCGCTGCTGCACTCGGGCGGCGGCGGCCTGGTGTCGACCGCCGACGACTACGCGCGGTTCACCGCCATGCTCCTGGGCGGCGGCTCGCTCGACGGTGTGCGCGTCATCGGCCCGCGCACGCTGGCGTACATGGGGCGCAACCACCTGCCGGCGGGCGGCACGCTCGCCGGGCTCGGCCGCGGGATGTTCGCCGAGGTCGTCTACGAGGGCGTCGGGTTCGGGCTCGGGTTCTCGGTCGCGGTCGACCCGCCCGCGATGAAGGTGACCGCGTCGCCCGGCGAGCTCGCGTGGGGCGGGCTGGCGTCCACCGCGTTCTGGGTCGACCGCGCGGAGCAGCTCGCCGTGCACTTCTTCACCCAGCTCGTGCCGTCGAGCACCTACCCGGTGCGTACGGAGCTGCGGCAGCTGGTCTACGCCGCGCTGGTCGACTGACCGGTCGTCAGCGGCGGACGCCGGGCAGCCACGCCGGGCGCGGCGCCGGCACGGGCAGCGGCGGCGCGGTCACCGTGGTCTCGAGCACGCGACCGTCGCGGACGAGGCAGACGTGCACGGCCTGGAACCGGCCGCGGTACAGCGACGTCCCCTCGACGTCCAGCACCACCAGCTCGCCGTGCTGGTGCCAGCGCACTGGCGCCTGCGCCACCTGCCGCTCGTCGTAGAGCCGCGACAGCACCGCCACCGCCTCGTCGGCGCCGTGCACCTCGAGCGCCAGGCTCGGGATGCGGTGCACGTACTCGCCCTGCTCCCCGTCGACCAGCAGGTCCCGCATCGGCCCCCAGTCGCCGGCGTTGGCCGCCTCGTAGGCGGCGACGAGCTCGGCGTCGTCGATGCCGGTGACCGGCCCGGGCAGCGGGTTGCGGGTGCGCAGGTTGGACATCGCGGGCCCTCCAGCGGTGGCAGCCACCGGTCCGGCGGCCGTGCCGCGGACGTTACGCCGCTCGTCACACCCGGCACAGCGTTTCGCCGCGCCCGGGGCGGCGACACCACGTCGGTGGACCTCCCTGACCTGGTGTTCGCCGTGGTGGGCGTCGGCGCCCTCCTCGCCTCGCTGCTGCCGCGCGTGCTCGAGGGGCGGCCGTTCTCGCTGCCGCTGGTGTTCCTCGCCCTCGGCCTGCTGCTCGGGGCGCTCCCGCTGCCGCTCGACGCGTCGCCGTCGGGCCACAGCACGTTCCTCGAGCACTTCACCGAGGTGGTCGTGATCATCTCGATCATGGGCGCCGGGCTCGGGCTCGACCGGGTGGTCGGCTGGCGGCGCTGGCGCAGCACCTGGCGGCTGCTCGCCGTGGCGATGCCGCTGACGATCGTCGCGGTGGCGCTGCTCGGGTGGTGGGCGCTCGGGCTGGCCCCGGCTGGGGCGGCGCTGCTGGGCGCGGTGCTCGCACCGACCGACCCGGTGCTCGCCGGCGAGGTGCAGGTCGGCGAGCCGGCTGCGGAGCCGATCGAGGCCGAGCACCCGGAGGACGAGGTGCGGTTCAGCCTGACCAGCGAGGCCGGGCTCAACGACGCGCTCGCGTTCCCGTTCGTCTACTTCGCCATCACGATGAGCGAGCGCGGCACCGACGTCACGGGCTGGTTCGCGGAGTGGTTCGCCGTCGACGTGCTGTACCGGCTGTCGGTCGGCACGCTCGGCGGGCTCGCCGTCGGCTGGGCGCTCGGCCGGCTGTTCTTCTCCACCCGGCGCGACGCCCTGCGGCTCGCGGAGCACCGCGAGGGGTTCGTCGCGCTCGCCGCCACCTTCCTCGCCTACGGCCTCACCGAGCTGGTCGGCGGCTACGGCTTCGTCGCGGTGTTCGTCGCCGCCGTGACGATCCGGTCGAGCGAGCGGTTCCACGGCTACCACCAGGTGCTCCACGGCTTCGTCGAGCAGGTCGAGCGGCTGCTGACGGTGCTGGTGCTGCTGCTGCTGGGAACGGCCCTCACCGACGGCCTGCTCGCCGAGGTCGGCTGGCGGGAGGCCGCCTTCGCCGCCGCCGTGCTGCTGCTCGTCCGGCCGCTCGCGGCCGGCGCGTCACTGCTGCGCTCGAACGGGACGCCGCGGGAGCGCAGCGCCATCGCCTTCTTCGGCGTGCGCGGCATCGGTTCGGTGTACTACCTGGCGTACGGGCTCAACGAGGGCTCGTTCGCCGCCGAGCAGGGCGCGCTCTACGGGACGGTCGCGCTCGTCGTCGTCGGCTCGGTCGTGCTGCACGGGCTGACCGCGGGACCGGTGATGACCAGGCTCGACCGCGAGCGGGAGATGCTGCCACCGGGCGAGTTCGGCCGACCGCCTCCCACACCGAAGGCCTGACGTCGCCTAGAAGAGCGCGTTGGCGAGCGCCCGGCGCCCGCTGACCACGCGCGGGTCGGCCGGGTCGAGCGCGTCGAGCAGGCCGAGCAGGTGCACCCGAGCCGCGTCGCGGTCGTCGCCCGAGGTGCGGCGCACGAGCCCGACGAGCCGCTCGACGGCGGCGTCGATGCGCTCGGTGAGCACCTCGACGTCGGCGGCCGCGGTTTGCGCCGCGACGTCGTCCGGAGCCGCCTCCGCCGCGGCGAGCACGGCCTGCGGGTCGGCACCGGCGCTGCGCTGCAGCAGGGCCGCGAAGGCGCGCCCGGCCACGCCCTCCGGGTCGTTCGGCCGGCGCGCGAGCAGCGCGTCGTAGGCGGCGAGGGCGGCGTCGTAGTCGCCCTGCGCGAGGGCCTCCTCGGCCGCGAGCAGCTCCGGCTCGGCGGGAGGCGCCGCCGGCGCGGCGTCGCCGTCGCCCGTGGGTCCGGG
>JBKHYE010000007.1:0-8220 GCA_046565705.1 Actinomycetes bacterium | reverse complement strand
GCGCCGCAGCAGCTCACGCAGCAGCCGCGCGGAGTGCTCGGCCTCGTCGGCCCGGGCGCGGAAGTGCTCGTCGGACCAGCCGCGCCCGCCGGCACGGGCCCGCTCGGCGAGCCGGCGGCTGATCTCGGTGCGCTCCTCGAGGACGCGCAGCGCCGTCCACAGCGCCGCCTCGACCTCGACGTCGTGCTGCGCGGCCAGGCTCTCCCCGGTCCACGCGTGCCCGGTGCGGCAGCGGAACCGGACCACGGCGTCGTCGGGCACGACGTTGAGGACGCCGTGGCAGTCGGGGCACGCGTACGGCGACGGGTCTCCGAGCGGTCCGCCGTCGTCGTCGAGCGGGCGTCGGCCGAGCGCGCTCGCCAGCTCGGCCACGTCTCGGCGGCGCTGCACGTCGTCCACCGCGGGCTGCGCGCCCGGCACCTCCCCGACCACGCGGACCACCTCCTTCGCCAGGGTCGGCACGTCCGCCGTGACGGCGTCCGGGACCGCGGCCAGGGCGGCGCGCGGCATGGGAGCGAACTCGGCGTCGTCGGGGTCCTGCACCAGGCACGAGCCGCCGTACCGGGCGACCGTGCGCAGCCCGGCCGCGCCGTCGTCGAGCAGGCCGGTGAGCACGACGCCGACCGCGCGCGGCCCGCGCGCCAGCGCGGCCGCCCGGAGCATCGCGTCGTGCGAGGGCCGGTTGCCGTTCTCGCGGGCACCGCGTCCCAGCGCGATCCGGTCGTCGGCCACCAGCAGGTGCGAGTCCGCGTGCGCCACGACGAGGCGACCCGGCACCAGCTCGAGACCGTCCTGGGCGGGCACGACGTCGAGTGCGCAGCGCCGCCGGAGGATCTCGGCCAGGTGGCTGCGGCCGGTGGCCGGAAGGTGCAGCGCGACGAGCACCGTCGCGGGCAGGTCGCCCGGAAGCGCCGACGTGAAGGTCTTCAGCGCCTCGACGCCACCGGCGGACCCGGCGACGGCCACCAGGTGGTGCCCCGGACCGCTCATGCCGCGGTCCCTACCCGCTCAGGACGCGTGGACCCGCTCGGTGAGCAGTCCGACGACCTCGCGGGCGACGTCCTGCGGAGGGATCTGCCGGGTGAAGGCGGTGGCCGCACCCGCCTCGACCATCGCGGCGATGCGGTCGGCGTAGGCCACCTGCGCCGCGACCACCGTGTCCGGGGAGAACCGGCGGGTCTCCCGGACGACCTCCTCGCCGGGCAGCATCGGCAGCACGTCCTCGACGAGCAGCAGGTCCGGCTGCTCGGCCACGACGACTCCGACGCCCTCGGCCCCGTTCTCGAGCGCCTCGAGGACCTCGATGCCGGCGGCCTCGAGCCCGGTGGCCAGCTTGCTGACGAACCACGCGTTGCGGTGCACCACGACGGCGCGCAGCGGCGTGCGGCGTGTGAGCAGGTGGACGCTCTGCGACAGGTGGCGGTCGGCGCGCGCGACGATCGCCTCGTGCTGCGCCCGCAGCACCTCGAGCCGTCGGCTGAGGTCCATCCGGACCTCGCGCGAGGCCTCGCGGGTCGCGGCGGCCTCCTCGGCGACCCTGCGGGCCCGGTGCCAGGCGTCGACGGCCTCGACCTGCATGCGGGTCAGATCGGCCTCGGTGCGTCGCCCGAGCCGTCGGGGAAGGGTGCTGCCGGTCTCGACCACGTGGGGAGACAGGTGTTCAGCGCTCATGCGCTCAGCCTCTCGACGAGGCGCCCCGTCGGAGTGGGCGCCGCTGCGGTGGCTGGTGTCTCAACCGGTAGGTCACAGTAGCCGGTTCTGCCCCGTTCCGCCAGGAGATCGTCTGGCGTCACGCTGCGTCGCAGGGATCGCCGAGGACCTTCGACGCGTCCCGCTTCTGCGCGGCGCGGCTAGGGTCCCGGCCGTGGTCCGCGCCGTCGTCCTGCCCGCCCCTGGCAAGCCGCTGCGGCTGACTGACCTCGAGCTGCCCGCGCCGGGACCCGGCCAGGTGCGTGTGCGCATCGCCGCGACGGGTGTGTGCCACAGCGATCTGTCGCTCGCCCGCGGCACGCTGCGTCAGCCGACGCCGGCCGTGCTGGGTCACGAGACCGCCGGCACGGTCGCCGCGGTGGGCGATGGCGTGACGTCGGTGGCGATCGGCGACCCGGTGGTCCTGTGCTGGGCGCCGCCGGACGGCACGTGCTGGTTCTGCGTGCAGGGCGAGCCGTGGCTGTGCGAGCACGCGTCCGACGCCGCGGCCGTGCCCTACGCGCGAGCCGACGGCGACGACGTCTACCCCGGGCTGTCGACCGGCGGCTTCGCCGAGGAGACGGTCGTGTCGGAACGGGCCGTGCTGCCGGTGCCGGACGCCGTGCCGCTGGAGCAGGCCGCGCTCGTCGGGTGCGCGGTCATGACCGGTGTCGGCGCGGTGCTGAAGACGGCCCGCGTGCGCGCCGGGCAGTCGGTGCTCGTCGTCGGCCTGGGCGGCGTCGGGCTGTCGGTCGTGCAGGGCGCCCGGCTCGCCGGTGCCGGTCAGGTGCTCGTGACCGACCGGGATGAGGACAAGCTGGCGCTCGCGCTGTCCATGGGCGGCACGGACGCCGTCGAGGCCGGCGACGACCTGCCCCGCCGTGTGCGCGCCCTGACCGGCGGCCGCGGCGCCGACCACGCTTTCGACTGCGTCGGCCTCGGCGCCACGATCCGGTCGTCGTGGGCGTCGACCCGGCGCGGCGGCGTCACCACCGTGGTGGGCATCGGCGGCAAGCAGGAGCAGGTGACGTTCAACGCGCTGGAGCTGTTCCACTTCGCGCGCACACTGCAGTCGTCGGTCTACGGCTCGACCGACCCGCGCACCGACATCCCGACGGTGCTCGAGCACGCCGCGGCCGGCCGCCTCGACCTCGGCGCCCTGGTGGGCGGCACGGTCGGCCTCGACGGCGTGGAGGAGGCGTTCGCCGCCATGGAGCGGGGAGCGACCGCGCGCACTCTCGTGGTCCCCCAGGTGACGGGCGGTCCGGTCGGGGTACGGGGAGCCGCATGACCGATCCCGACGAGCCGACCCCCGAGCTCGGCGAGCCGACGGACGTGTCCGTCTCGCCCGACGAGCTCGACCAGGACCAGCCCGCCGAGGGCGCGACGCCGACGAGCTCGGCGTCCCGCTACGAGGAGGGCGACACCAAGGGCGGTACTGGCGGCCTCGACGCCGGTGGCGCCGGCTGACGCCGTGGACATCCCGTTCGACACCGCGCAGCAGCTGGCCGAGCTGTCGGGCACGGTGCTGTCCGCCACCGACCTCGACGAGGCGCTCACCGCCGTCGCCATGATGGGCGTCGGCGTGGTGCCCGGGTGCGACGGCGTGTCTGTGACCATGCGCGAGAAGAGCATCCCGACCGCGTCGTCCGCGGACGCCGACTGGTCTCGCCAGCTCGACCGGCTCCAGGTCGAGCAGCAGGAGGGGCCGTGCCTCGACTGCCTGCGCGAGGGCTCCGTGATGCGGGTGCGCGACCTCGCGGGCGACGGGCGGTTCCCGTCCTACGGCCCGCGCGCGGCCGCGCTCGGCGCGGCGAGCGCGCTGTCGATCCCGCTCAGCGCCGACGGTCGCACGGTCGGGGCGCTCAACTTCTACAGCCGCCAGCCGGACGCGTTCGACACCGACGCCATCGCGCTCGGGACGCTGCTCTCGGCGCACGCCTCGCTGGCGCTGCAGGCCGCGAACGCCTACTTCTCCAGCCGCCGGCTCGCCGGCCAGCTGCAGGAGGCGCTGGCGAGCCGGGCTGCCATCGAGCAAGCCAAGGGCGTGCTCATGGCGCAGCGCGGGATCGGACCGGACGACGCCTTCTCGGCGCTCGTCCAGATGTCGCAGCGGACGAACCGCAAGCTCCGGGACGTCGCGAAGGCGATCGTCGAGGACCCCAGCAGCGCGCAGGACTGAGCTCACTCCATCCAGGTGGCTCACTCTCCCGGGTGCTCACTCCTCCCAGGTGACGTCCTCGCGCAGCACGCGCGCCGGGTTGCCGCCGACGAGCGCCCGCGCCGGCGCGTCGCGCGTGACCACCGAGCCCGCGGCGACCACCGCGCCGTCGCCGATGGTGACGCCCCTTGAGGACCGTGGCGCGCGCGCCGATCCAGACGCGGTCGCCGATCGTCACCGGCGCCGTGTGCGGTCCGCCGTCGACGCGGTGCGAGTCCGAGGGGGCACGGGTTGCCGCTACCCACCGGTCGGGCCGCGACACCGCCCCGGGTTCAGGCCGTGACGGCGTCGGGCAGGTCGTCGTCGGCCTGGCGCTCGAACTGCGTGCGGTAGAGCTCGGCGTACAGACCGCCGCGCGCGATCAGCTCGTCGTGCCGGCCGCGCTCGACCACGCGGCCGTCGTCGACGACGAGGATCTGGTCGGCCTCGCGCACCGTCGACAGCCGGTGCGCGATGACGAGCGACGTGCGCCCCTGCAGCGCCGTGGCCAGGGCGCGCTGCACGGCCGCCTCCGACTCGCTGTCGAGGTGCGCCGTGGCCTCGTCGAGCACGACGATCCCGGGCGCCTTGAGCAGCAGCCGGGCGATCGCCATCCGCTGCTTCTCACCGCCGGAGATGCGGTAGCCGCGGTCGCCGACGACGGTGTCGAGGCCGTCGGCGAGCGACCGCACGAGACCGCCGACCTGCGCCGCGTCGAGCGCCGCCCACAGGTCGTCCTCCGACGCGTCGGGCTGCGCGTACAGCAGGTTGTTGCGGATCGTGTCGTGGAACATGTGCGCGTCCTGGGTCACGACGCCGATCGCCGCGCGCAGCGACGCCAGCGTTGTGTCGCGCACGTCGACGCCACCGACCCGCACCGCGCCTGACTGCACGTCGTACATGCGCGTGACCAGCTGTGTGATGGTCGTCTTGCCGGCACCCGACGGGCCGACGAGCGCGACGAGCTGGCCGGGCTCGGCCCGGAACGAGACTCCCTTGAGCACCGGCACCGACGGCGTCGTGTCGAGCACCGCCACCGACTCGAGGGAGGCGAGCGACACCTCATCCGCCGTCGGGTAGCGGAAGTGCACGTCGTCGAGCTCGATCGACGTCGCGGCCCGCGGCACGTCCACGGCGCCCTCCTTGTCCTGCACCGCGGGGCGCAGGTCGAGCACCTCGAAGACCCGCTCGAACGACACGAGCGCGGTCATCACGTCGACGCGCACGTTCGAGAGCGCGGTGAGCGGGCCGTACAGGCGGGTGAGGTACGCGGCGAGCGCGACGAGCGTCCCGACGCCGAGGTCGCCGTTCGCGGCGAGCACGCCGCCGAAGCCGTACACGAGCGCCGTCGCGAGCGACGCGACCAGCGTCAGCGACGCGAAGAAGACGCGCCCGTACATCGCCGACGTGACGCCGATGTCGCGGACGCGCCCGGCCTTGTCGCGGAACGCGGCGTCCTCCTGCTCGGGGCGGCCGAACAGCTTGACCAGCAGCGCGCCCGAGACGTTGAAGCGCTCGGTCATGGTGTTGTTCATCTGCGCGTTGAGCGCGTAGCTCTCGCGGGTGAGCTCCTGCAGCTTCGTGCCGATGATGCGCGCCGGGATCACGAACACCGGGAGCAGCACCAGCGACATCAGCGTGATCTGCCAGCTCAGGAAGACCATCGCGACGAGGGTGAGCGTCACGCCGATGACGTTGCTGACGACCTGCGACAGCGTGCCGGTGAACGCCTGCTGCGCTCCCAGCACGTCGTTGTTGAGGCGGGTGATGAGCGCGCCGGTCTGGGTGCGCGTGAAGAAGGCGATCGGCATCCGCTGCACGTGCGCGTACACCGCCGCCCGCATGTCGTAGATGAGGCCCTCACCGATGCGCGCCGAGTA
Organism: Actinomycetes bacterium; assembly: GCA_046565705.1. Lineage (GTDB taxonomy): Bacteria > Actinomycetota > Actinomycetes > Mycobacteriales > SCTD01 > DATLGD01. The sequence goes on along the minus strand of JBKHYE010000007.1, from coordinate 2,451 downwards.
CCAGCGCTGCACGATCGACATCGCGGCCTCGAAGAAGGCCAGGCCGACGACCACCAGCGCCAGCGCGACGACGAGCCCGGGCCGGCCGCTCTCCGGCGGGTTGGTGCCGATCCCGTCGTCGATGATCTTCTTGAAGATCAGCGGGTTGACGACCGCGGCGATCGACGTGACGACGATGACGGCCAGGAAGCCGATGAGCTCGCGCTTGTAGGGCGCGGCGAAGCGGGCGATGCGCCGCCACGTGCCGGGCGCGAGCTTCTTCTCGGTGACCGACGGGTCGCGACGGAACGACCGCATCATCTGCCAGGGCGCGACGCCGCCGTCCATGCTCATGCCGTCGGCCCCCCTCTCGAACGGGGAGCTGGGGATGCTCGCCCTTCGTGCGCGGCGCCTAGAACGCCGAGATGCCGGTCAGGGCCCGCCCGATGATCAGCTTCTGCACCTGGCTGGTGCCCTCGTACAGCGTCGTAACGCGGGCGTCGCGCAGGTACTTCCCGGCGGGGTACTCGTCGATGTAGCCGTAGCCGCCGTAGGCCTGCACGCAGTTGTTGGCCGCCGTGACGCTCGCCTCGGTGGCGAACAGCTTCGCCTTGCTCGAGGCGAGCGCGTAGTCCTCGCCGCGCGCCTTGAGGTCGGCGGCGCGCAGGTACATCAGCCGCGACGCGTCGAGCAGCACGGCGGTGTCGGCCAGCAGCTCCTGGACGAGCTGGTGCCCGGCGATCTTCTTGCCGAACTGCTCGCGCTGCGTCGTGTACTCCACCATCGAGTCGAGGCAGGCCTGGATGATGCCGGTGCACGACGCCGCGATGCTCATCCGGCCGTCGCCGAGCGCCGACAGCGCCGCCTTGATGCCGGTGCCCTCGACCCCGCCGAGCAGCGCCTCGGGACCGACGACGACGTCGTCGAGCACCAGCTCGGCGGTGTCGCACGAGCGCAGCCCGAGCTTGCCGTGGATCGGGTTCGCGGTGAAGCCGGGGGTGTCGGTCGGGACGAGGAAGGCGCTGACGCCGCGGCTGCCCTCTCCCCCGGTGCGTGCCATGACCAGCGCGAGCCCCGCGATGCTCCCGTTCGTGATGAAGATCTTGCGCGTGTTGAGCCGGTAGCTGCCGTCGTCCTGCTTCACCGCGGTGCCCTGCAGGTTGCCGGCGTCGCTGCCGTGGTCGGGCTCGGTGAGGCCGAAGCACGCGATGACCTCGCCGGTCGCCATCCGCGGGAGCCACTGCTGCTTCTGCTCGTCGGTGCCCATCCGCGCCAGCACGCCGGCCACCAGCCCGAGGTGGACGCTGACGATGGAGCGCACGTTCGCGTCGCCGCGGCCCAGCTCCTCGATCATCAGCGCGTACGACACCGGGTCGGCCCCGCCGCCGCCGTACTCCTCGGGGATCGAGGCGCCGAGCAGGCCGTTCTTCTTCAGACCCTCGAAGGCCTCGACCGGGAAGCGCTCCTCGCGGTCGTTCTGCAGGGCGCGGGGGACGACGACGTCGTCCACCCACTCCTTGACCGACCTGCGGAAGGCTTGCTGCTCCTCGGTGAGGCGGAGGTCCACGGCGAGTGCTCCAGTCGACGGCGGGCGCGGGCGGGCGAGGGGGGCGGCCAGGGGGCGGTGCGAGCCTGGCGGCCAGCCTCGCACCCGGCACGCCGACGGCCCCCGACCGGGCCGGGAGGCCGCGGCGGGAGCCGTCGGGAGGGCTAGGAGCTCTTCTTGCGGGTGGCGCCGCCGCGGCCGCGCAGGGTCGTGCCCGACTCGGTGAGGATGCGGTGCACGAAGCCGTAGGAGCGCCCGGAGGACTCCGCGAGCAGCCGGATGCTCTCGCCCTTCTCGTAGCGCTTCTTCAGATCGGCCGCGAGAGAGGCGCGGTCGTTGCCCGTGACGCGGGACCCCTTCTTGAGCTCTGCCATGCGTGCCCCTGTTCGAGTTCGGTGTGCGCGGCCAGCGTGTTCTTGTCCCGGGCATGATCGCCGGAAACCCGGCGGTCCGCCACTCCCCTACCGGGGTCACTCCAGCGGCAGCACGAAGGTGACGGCGTCGAAGGCCGGCTCGAACCCCAGCCGCGCCCACCGGCGCTCGACCGTGCCGCCGGCCTCGGCGGTGAGCCAGACCCGCTCCGCGCCGCGGAGCAGCAGGTCGGCGGCCACGGCGCTGCAGAGCGCGCTGCCGGCCCCGCGGCGGCGCTGCCCCGGCACCACCGCGACGTCGACGACCTGGCCGAGGCCGTCGACGAGGAAGCCGGTCGCGACCCCGACCAGCTCGCCGTCCTCGTGCGCGGCCATGGCCACGTGCCGCGGGTCGTCGAGGCGGTGGCCGAGCAGCCGGTGCAGCCGTCGGCGGACGGCGCGCGACCACCCGTGCGCGTCGGCGATGACGTCGACGGCGGCGCTGTGCTCGTCGTCGCCCAGTGGGCGGCTCGACCGCCCCGGCTCGCCCTCGACGAGCAGGTGTGGCCGGGTGAG
>JBKHYE010000006.1:0-8398 GCA_046565705.1 Actinomycetes bacterium | reverse complement strand
CTCTTGCTCATCTTGCGCGTCGGGTCCTGCAGGTCCTTGATGCGCTCGCCGGCCCGGCCCGTGTAGGGCGCGGGGAGCGTGAACGTCCTGCCGTAGCGGGAGTTGAAGCGCTGGGCGAGGTCGCGGGTGAGCTCGAGGTGCTGGCGCTGGTCCTCGCCGATCGGGACGGCGTCGGCCTGGTACATGAGGATGTCGGCGGCCTGCAGCACCGGGTAGGTGAACAGCCCGACGGTCGCGCCGGCGGACGACGTCGCGCTCTTGTCCTTGAACTGCGTCATGCGGCTGGCCTCGCCGAACCCGGTGAGGCAGCCGAGCACCCAGGCCAGCTCGGCGTGCTCGGGAAGGTGGCTCTGCGCGAAGACGGCGCTGCGCTGCGGGTCGACGCCCATGGCGAGCAGCTCGGCGACCGACTGCCGGGTGCGCGTGCGCAGCACGTCGCCCTCGGGGGTCTCGGTGAGCGCGTGCAGGTCGGCGAGGAAGAAGAAGCACTCGTTCTCGTCCTGCATGACGGCCCAGTGCCGCACCGCACCGATGTAGTTGCCGAGCTGGAAGCTCTGGCCGGTAGGACGGATGCCGGAGAGCACGCGCGGGCGGGCCATGGCGCTCATCCTCGCAGGGCGCCGCGCAGCACCTCCGCCTCCTTCGCCGACAGCTTGTCGAACATGCCGGCGACGAAGCCCTCGGCCTTGCCGCCGATGACCGGCAGCTTGACCTGGACCTCGCCGTCGACCACGTAGCGGCTGCCGCGCGGGCCCGGCTCGACCCGCATGGTGCCGCCCATGGTCACCGGGGCGCCGGGTGTCGTGACGCTCCACGTCCCTCGCCGGGTGTCACCCTCCGGGGCGGCCCACGTGTCGGTCTGCGTCACCCGGCCGTCCTGCGGCAGGAAGCGCTCCAGGAACCCGGGCACACCCGCGGGCAGCTCGCGCGAGACCTCGAGGACGACGCCGCCCTCCGGCGTCTGCTCGCACCGCACCACCCGGCTGCCGTCCTTCAGCGCGGCCTCCTTCGCGGCCGGCCAGCGCTCACTGGCGAGCAGGGCGTGCACGCTGTCGACGTCCCCGTCGATGTCGTGCTCGGCGTGCAGGCGCTTGCTCATGCGGACCTCTCCTCGCGCTGCTCGCCGGCGACGGAGCTGTCAGCGGGCGTCTGGGCCGGCGACTCGGCGGAGGGAGCGCCGGCGTCGTCGGCGGGCTCGAGCGGTGTGACCCGGACCCGCGCGGCGCGGCGACCGTCCAGCTCGGTGACCTCGAGCCGGTGGCCGTCGACCTCGACGGCATCGCCGAGGCGGGGTACGTGGCCGAGGCACGCCATCACGTAGCCGGCGAGGGTCTCGTACGGCCCCTCGGGCAGGCGGACGCCGGTCTGCTCGTGCACCTCGTCGAGGTTGAGCAGGCCGTCGGCCTCCACCTCGCCGCCGCGGAACCGCAGCGGGTCGCCGCCGGCCTCGTCGTACTCGTCGCGGATGTCCCCGATGACCTCCTCGATGAGGTCCTCCAGCGTCACGATGCCGGCCGTGCCCCCGTACTCGTCGACGACGATCGCCATGTGGTGGCCCTCGCGGCGCATCTCCGACATGGCCGGCAGCACCTTCTTGGACGCCGGCATCATCTTCACCTCGCGGGCGACGTCGCCCACCTTGCGGCCGCGCGCCTGCGTCGGCGGCATGAACAGGTCGCGCACGTGCACGAAGCCGATGACGTCGTCCTGCGAGTCGCGCGCGACCGGGTAGCGCGAGTGGGGCTGCTCAGCGGTGACCTTCTGCGCTCTCGCCACGGTCATCGACGCATCGAGGAAGGCGACCTCGGTGCGCGGCAGCATCACCTCCCGCAGCTGCCGCTCACCGGCGGCGAAGACCTCGTCGATCAGCTTGCGCTCGTCGGTCGACAGCGACTCGTGCGCGGCGACCAGGCCGCGCAGCTCCTCCTCGGTGATGGCCTCGTTCCGTGCACCCGGGTCGCCGCCCAGCAGGCGCACGAACAGGTTGGTGCTGTGGCTGAGCAGCCAGATCACCGGTCGGAACACCGTGGCGAGCCGGTCGAGCGGTCCGGCGAACAGCAGCGCCCAGCCCTCCGACCGCTGCAGCGCGATGCGCTTCGGCACCAGCTCGCTGAACACCAGTGAGAGATAGGTGACGACGGCCAGCAGCGCGATGAACGCCACGATGTCGGCGGCGGCCTCCGACATGCCGAGGTTCTCGAGCTGTGGCGCGAGCTGGTCGGCCAGCGTCGCCGCACCGAACGCCGACGCGGCGAAACCCGCCAGCGTCACGCCGATCTGCACGGCGGCGAGGAAGCGGTTCGGGTCGGCGGCCAGCTTCGCGACGCGCGCGCCGCGCGGACCGCGCTCGGCCATCGCCTTGATCTGCCCCTCGCGCAGCGACACCAGCGCGATCTCGGTACCGGCGAAGATCGCACCGAGCAGGATGAACAGCAGGACGAGGCCGACGTCCACGACAGGGAAGCTCACGGCGCGCCGCCCCGGAGGCGACGCGCCCGGCTACTGCAGGAGCTGTCCACGGCGACCCAGCGTAGGAGATCCAGGGTAGGAGGTGTCAGAACTCGGCGAGCGCCCGGTTGAACGTCGCGCTCGGCCGCATGACGGTGTCGACCTTCTCGCGGTCGACGTAGTAGTAGCCGCCGATGTCGACCGGTGAGCCCTGCACCGCGATGAGCTCCTGCGTGATCGCCTCCTCGTCGGCGGCGAGCCGCTCGGCCAGGGGGGCGAACAGGGCGGCGGCCTCGGGGTCGTCGGTCTGCCGCGCGAGCGCCTGCGCCCAGTACAGGGCCAGGTAGAAGTGCGAGCCGCGGTTGTCGATCTGGCCGACCTTGCGCGCCGGTGACCGGTTCTCCTCGAGGATGCGACCGGTCGCCTCGTCGAGCGTGCGGCCGAGCAGCGCGGCGCGCGGGTTGCCGGTCTTCTCGCCCAGGAACTCGAAGGACACCGACAGCGCCAGGAACTCGCCGAGCGAGTCCCACCGCAGGTAGTTCTCCTTCACCAGCTGCTGCACGTGCTTGGGCGCCGAGCCGCCGGCGCCGGTCTCGAACAGCCCGCCGCCGTTCATGAGCGGGACGATGCTGAGCATCTTCGCGCTCGTGCCCAGCTCGAGGATCGGGAACAGGTCGGTCAGGTAGTCGCGGAGCACGTTGCCGGTGACGCTGATCGTGTCCTCGCCGGCCCGAGCCCGCTCGAGCGTGTAGCGGGTGGCCGCGGCGACGTCCATGACCTCGATCGTCAGGCCGTCGCCATCAGGAAGGGCAGACAGTTCGGCCTCGAGGTACCGGCGCACCTTCTTCAGCACCTCGGCGTCGTGCGCGCGGGTCTCGTCCAGCCAGAAGACGGCGGGTGCGCCCGTGGCCCGCGCCCGGCGCACGGCGAGCTGCACCCAGTCGCGGATCGCCGCGTCCTTGGTCTGGCAGGCCCGCCAGATGTCTCCCGCGAAGACCTCGTGCTCGAGGAGCACCCTCGCGTCGGGACCGTCGCCGCCCTTGACGCGGACGACGCCGTCCGACGGCACCTCGAAGGTCTTGTCGTGCGAGCCGTACTCCTCGGCCTTCTGGGCCATCAGCCCGACGTTCGGCACGGTGCCCATCGTCGTCGGGTCGAACGCGCCGTGCTGCTTGCAGTGCGCGATCGTCTCGGCGTAGAGCGCGGCGTACGAGCTGTCGGGGATCGTGAACTTGGTGTCCTGCAGCTGGTCGTCCTTGTTCCACATCTGACCGCTGCTGCGGATGGCGGCCGGCATCGAGGCGTCGATGATGACGTCGCTCGGCACGTGCAGGTTCGTGATGCCGCGGCTGGAGTCCACCTGCGCCAGCGGCGGCCCCGTCTCGTAGGCCTGCTCGATGGCCGCCTCGATCGCCGTGCGCTTGTCCTCGGGCAGCCGGGCCATGTCCGCCAGCACGCCGCCGAGGCCCTGGTTCGGGTCCGCGCCGACCGACGCGAGGTCGTCGGCGAAGCGCTCGAACACGTCGGCGAAGTACGCGCGCACCGCGTGGCCGAAGATGATCGGGTCGCTGACCTTCATCATGGTGGCCTTGAGGTGCACCGAGAACAGCACGCCCTTCTCGCGGGCGTCGGCGACCTGCTCGGCGAGGAACTGCGTCAGCGCAGCCTTGCGCATGACGGCGGCGTCGACGATCTCGCCCGCCAGGACCGGGAACTGCTTGAGCTCGGTGCGCGTGCCGTCGGCTGCCTCGTGCTCGATGGTGAGCGTCGTCGCGGCCTCGATCGTGACGGACTTCTCGGAGTGCCGGAAGTCGCCGTCGCTCATCGTGGCGACGTGACTGGCGGAGTCCTTGCTCCACTCCCCCATCGAGTGCGGGTGCTTCTTGACGTAGTTCTTCACCGACGCCGGCGCGCGGCGGTCGGAGTTGCCCTCGCGCAGCACCGGGTTGACGGCGCTGCCCTTGACGGCGTCGTACGCGGCGCGCGCCGCGCGCTCCTCGTCCGTCGTGGGGTTCTCGGGGTAGTCCGGCACCGCGTGGCCGCGGTCCTGCAGCTCCTGAATCGCGGCCTTGAGCTGCGGCACCGACGCGCTGATGTTCGGCAGCTTGATGATGTTCGCCTCGGGCGTCTTCGCGAGCGCAGCGAGCTCGCCGAGGTGGTCGTCCTGCAGCCCGAACGCGGCCAGGATGCGGCCCGCCAGCGAGATGTCGCGCAGCTCGACGTCGACGCCCGCCTTGCCGGCGTACGCCTGCAGCACCGGCAGCAACGAGTGCGTCGCGAGGGCGGGCGCCTCGTCGGTGTAGGTGTACTGGATCTTCATCCCGGCCGGCGGTGTCACAGCAGGCCCAGACCGCGGACGGCGTCCCGCTCCTCGACCAGCTCGGCGACCGACGCGTCGATCCTCTGCCGCGAGAAGTCGCTGATCTCCAGGCCCTGGACGATCTGCCACCGACCGCCGGTGCTCGTGACCGGGAAGCTGGAGATGAGCCCCTCCGGCACGCCGTAGGAGCCGTCGCTCGGGATCGCGGCCGACGTCCAGTCGCCCTCCGGCGTGCCGTTCACCCAGTCGAAGACGTGGTCGATCGCGGCGTTGGCCGCCGACGCCGCCGACGACGCGCCCCGCGCCTCGATGATGGCCGCGCCGCGCTTGGCGACGGTGGGGATGAACTCGTCCTCGAGCCAGCCGCGGTCGCCGACGACCTCCTCGGCCGGCTTGCCGGCGATCGTCGCGTGCGACCAGTCCGGGTACTGCGTCGCGCTGTGGTTGCCCCAGATCGTGAGCCTGTTGATGTCGTTGACCGACGTCCCGGTCTTCTTGGCCAGCTGCGACAGCGCGCGGTTGTGGTCGAGCCGCGTCATGGCGGTGAACCGCTCGGCCGGCACGTCCGTGGCGTGCGCCTGCGCGATGAGGGCGTTGGTGTTCGCCGGGTTGCCGACGACGAGGACGCGCACGTCGTCGGCGGCGCCGGCGTTGATGGCCTCGCCCTGGGGCTTGAAGATGCCGCCGTTGGCCTCCAGCAGGTCGCCTCGCTCCATGCCCTTGGTGCGCGGACGCGCGCCGACCAGCAGCGCCACGTTGACGCCGTCGAAGGCCTCCCGCGCGTCCGACGTGATGTCGACGCCGGCCAGCAGCGGGAACGCGCAGTCCTCGAGCTCCATCGCCGTGCCCTCGGCCGCCTTCAGCGCCGGCTCGATCTCCAGCAGCCGCAGTCGCACCGGGGCGTCGGGGCCGAGCAGCTGGCCGGACGCGATGCGGAACAGCAGCGCGTAGCCGATCTGACCGGCGGCGCCGGTGACGGTGACGTTGACGGGCGTCTGTGCCATCTGGGGAGGACCTCGCTGTCCACTGGAGCCGGGCTCGCGAGGGCGCCTCGCGACGGCGCCAGGGTACGAGGGGCCGTGCCGGCCACGCGCGCTGGCCCCGCGGGCGCCGTCAGGCCTCGGGGACCGATGACGCGAGGACGGCGAGCGCCGCGCCGAGCCCCAGCAGCAGCGTGACGTCGAGCCGCCGCGACCGCACGGCGAGCAGCCCCGCACGGCGGGCGGGCAGGGCCAGCCGGAGCGCGCCGGCGAGCAGCACGCCGCCGGCGATGACGAACGCGCCCGCCCGCCACGGTCCGGCTGCGCCGAGGGCGAGGCCGACCGCCACGACCGCGATCACGAGGGCCAGCGGCAGCTGGCGCGCGGGGCCGGGCACGGACCCACCGTAGGGCCATCGGAGCGCGGCGCGGAGCCGCAGGTCGCACGGGTGATGCGCGGCCGCTGCGGGTGTCAGCCACGGGGCCGTCGGGTAGCCCGGTACCTGTCGGCGCGTTCGCCCCGGCGCCGCCAAGATCTCCCGCGGAGGACGACGCTGTGGACACGCCTCACCTCCGGCTCGAGGAGACCGGGGAGTGCCTGCCGCTGTCCGAGGGCGTCACCACCGTCGGCCGCGGTAGCGGCGTCGACATCTCCCTCGACGACCCGACGGTCAGCCGGCTGCACGCCGAGATCGTGCAGCGCGGTCCGCACTACTACGTCTCCGACCTGGGGCTGTCGGCCAACGGCACGCGCGTCAACGGCCGCCCGGTCGGCCGACGGGTGCTGCAGCTCGGCGACGTCATCACCTTCGGCGCGGCGCGCACCCGGGCGGGCGGCCTGCCCGTCGTCGTCGACGACGCCGACACCAGCGAGCTGCGGCGCATCGCCGCACCGGAGCTGACCCGCCGCGAGGTCGAGGTCCTGACCGCGCTCTGCCGCCCGGCGCTGCAGCAGGACGCCTTCGTCGCACCCGCGACTGCGCGCGAGATCGCCGACGAGCTGTTCGTCACCGAGGCCGCCGTGAAGCAGCACCTGCTGCGGCTGTACAGCAAGTTCGGCATCGACGAGGGCGTCAACCGGCGGGCCCGCCTGGCCAACGAGGTGCTGGCCGCCGGCGTCGTGCGGCCGCTGCCGCTCGACATGCACACCGAGCTGCGCGCCGGCTGACGGCGTCGCACCCGCCGGCGGGCAGCCGCGTCAGCCCGTCAGGCCGGCCCGCCGCTCGGCCGCCTCGACGCAGTTCTTGAACAGCATCGCGACGGTCGTCGGGCCGACGCCACCGACGCGCGGCGTGATCGCACCGGCCACCTCGTTGCAGGCCTCGTCGACGTCGGGCAGCAGCTTGCGACCCTCGTAGCGCACGCCACCGCCCACGACGACGGCGCCCGGCGTGATGTGCTCAGGCCGCAGGATCCCCGGCACGCCGGCTGCCGCGATGACGATCTCCGCCCGTCGCGTGTAGTCGGCCCAGTTCGGCACGCCGGTGTGCACGACGGTGACCGCGGCGTTCGCCGTCGGCCGCTTCTGGGTCAGCAGCAGCGCGAGCGGTCGGCCGAGCGTCGTGCCCCGACCGAGGATGCACACCTCGCGACCCGCGACCGGGATCTCGTGGAAGGCGAGCAGCGCCTCGATGCCCGCGGGGGTGCACGGCACCGGCCCCGGCATCGACAGGGCCAGCCGGCCCATGTTCACCGGGTGCAGGCCGTCGACGTCCTTGTCGGGGTCCATCTCGAGCAGCGCGGCCTCGAAGTCGACCTGCGGCGGCGTCGGGTGCTGCACGAGCATCGCGTCGCACGCCGGGTCGTCGTTCAGGCGCCGGATCGCGGCGACGACGTCGGCGGTCGACGCGTCCTGCGGCAGCCGCTCGTGCGGGCTGGTGAACCCCAGCTCCTCGGCCTTGGCCATCTTCATGCCGACGTAGCCGGCGCTCGCGGAGTCCTCGCCGACGAGCACCGTGCCGAGCCCGGGCGTGTGCCCTGCCGCGCGCAGCGCGGCGATGCGGGGCGCGAGGTCGGAGAAGACCGCCTCGGCGACAGGGGCTCCGGGCAGCAGGCGGGCGGTCACGTCGGCGGAGCCTAGACACTGCCCCGTCCTGCCGCGGGGACGGCCCGGTCAGTGGGCGAAGTGGCGGGTGCCCGTCGTGTAGAGCGCGACGCCGGCGGCGCGGGCCGCCGCGAAGACCTCCTCGTCGCGGACCGACCCGCCCGGCTGCACGACGGCCCGCACGCCGGCGTCGAGCAGCACCTGCAGCCCGTCGGGGAACGGGAAGAAGGCGTCGGAGGCGGCGACCGACCCGCGAGCCCGCTCGCCGGCCCGCGCCACCGCCAGGCGGGCGGCGTCGACGCGGTTGACCTGCCCCATGCCGACCCCGACGGTGGCGCCGTCAGCGGCGAGCAGGATCGCGTTGCTCTTCACCGCGCGCACCGAGCGCCAGGCGAAGGCGAGGTCGTCCAGCCCAGCGGCGTCGAGCTGCTCGCCGGCTCGCAGCGTCCAGCCGGCCGGGTCGTCCCCGGGGGCGTCGAGGCCGTCGCGCTCCTGCAGCAGCACCCCGCCGCTGACCGGGCGCAGCTCGACCGGCTTCGGCGCGCGCTGCTCGACGGCGAGCAGCCGGATCGACGGCTTGTGGGACAGCAGCTCCACGGCGCCGTCG
>JBKHYE010000005.1:0-25364 GCA_046565705.1 Actinomycetes bacterium | reverse complement strand
GGACGCGGACGCAGGGGAAGGGGGGTCGGGTTCAAGGAGGCCGTCGCGCACGCGGACCTGCCGGCGGGCCCGGGCGGCGATCTCGAGGTCGTGCGTCACGATCACGACGGCGACACCCTGCTCGGCGTTGAGCCGCTCGAGCAGCGCCATGACGTCGGCGCCGTTGCGGCTGTCGAGGTTCCCTGTCGGCTCGTCGGCGAGCAGCACCTGCGGCTCACCGACCAGCGCGCGGGCGATGGCGACCCGCTGCTGCTCACCGCCGGAGAGCTCGTTCGGCCGGTGCTCCAGCCGGTGGCCCATGCCCACCCGCTCGAGCGCCTCGGCGGCGCGCCGGCGCCGCTCGGCCCGCCGCTCGCCACGGTAGACCAGCGGCATCCCGACGTTGTCGACGGCGGACGTGCGCGCCAGCAGCTGGAAGCTCTGGAAGACGAAGCCGATGGTGCGGTTCCGCAACGCGGCGAGCTCGTCCTCGCTCATCGTGCTGACGTCGCGCCCGCCGACCCGCAGCGTGCCGCTGGTCGGCCGGTCGAGCCCGCCGAGCAGGTGCATCAGCGTCGACTTGCCCGAGCCGCTCGGCCCGACGACGGCGGCGTAGTCGCCCTGCTCGATCGTCAGCGTGACGCCGCGCAGCGCGTCGACCGTCACGCCCTCGAGCCGGTACGAGCGCGTGACGTCGACCGCCTCGAGCGCCGGGGTCCTCGCCTCCGCGCGGGTCGCCGTCACTGCCGGACGCGGTCGCCGTCGGCCAGCCGGTCGGCGTCGCGCGCCACCACCCGCTCCCCCGCCTCGACGCCGGTGAGCACCTCGACGCGGTCCTCGCCCTGCGCGCCCAGGCGCACGGTGCGGCGGTCGACCTCGCCGTCGCGGACGACGAGCACGGTGTCCTCGCCGCCGTCGCGCACGACGGCCGACGTCGGGACCGACAGTCTGTCGTCGCCGCTCGTGCGCACCTGCAGGTCGACGACGGCGCTCATCCCGGGCTTCGGCGTCGGCGCCGGCTCCCCGTCGCCGGTGCGCCCCTCGTCGAGCGTCAGCCGCACCCGGTAGGCGACGCCGCCGCGGGTCGACGGCGTCGGCGCGACGTCGACGGACGTGACGCTCGCGGTGTACGTCGCCTCGGGCACGGCGTCGATCTCGACCGTCGCGGGGGTGCCCGGCTCGACGAGGAGCACGTCTGTCTCGTCGACCTCGGCGGTGATGCCGAGGCCTGAGACGTCGGTGACCGTGAGCAGCGCCGTGCCGGACGAGACCGGCTGTCCCACAGCGAGTTCCGCCGCTGTGGTTCGAGGCGCGCCCGCCCCTCCGCCGAGCAGCGCCTCGGCCTGCCCCTGGACGTCGGCGGGCAGGTCGCCGACCAGCCCCGAGAGGTCGCTGCCGCCGCTCTCGACGCCGCCGAGCGTGACGACGCCGTCGATCGGCGCGACGACGGTGAGCGCGTCGACGACGCCGCGCGCCGCCGTCACGGCGGCCTGCGCCTGCGCCCGCTGCGCACCGCCGACGGCGTTGAGCGCGCTCTCGATGCTGCCCGCACCGGCGTTGACCTGCTCGACGGCGGCGCGCGCGGCCGCCGAGCTCTGCGCGTACCGATGCTCGGCGTCGGCGACCTGGCGCTCCGCGGCGGCCCGGCGCTCGGGGTCCTGCACCTGCGCGGCGGCGGCGCGACCGGCGGCGAACGACGCGGCCGCCGCGGCGTCGAGCGAGTCCTGCAGCGCCGACAGGTCGGCCCGCGGCACGTCGACGCGCGCTGCGGCGGCGTTCGCCGCGGCAGTCTCGGCCGCGTGCAGCCGCTCCTGCGCCGAGTCGGACGACAGCCGCACCAGCACCTGCCCCTTGGTGACCGCCTCGCCGTCGCGGACGAGCACCGCCTCGACGACGCCGTCGGCCGGGCTGGTCAGCGTCGCCGTCGCGCGTGCCGTGACGTTGCCGGGCGCCTCGACCACCTCGACGACCTCGGCCTGCACGACCTCGGCGACCTGCACCCGGGGCGGGTCCTCGCCCGCGTTCGCGAGCAGCACGCCGGTCGTGAGGACCGCGGCAGCAGCGAGCGCCACGAGAGGGACCAGGCGCTTCACCCGGCCAGCGTAGGCAGCCGCACGTCGGGCCGCCGGGCGCCGAGACCGCGCCGTGATGTCCGCCCGGAGCCCTCCCGGCGGTCCCGACGACGTCGGCAACCGTCGGGAGGGCTCCACCGCGTCGGGGCGGAGCCCTCCCGACGGTTGTGAGCGCCTCTGAACCCGTGGGGAGGGCTCCGGGCAGAGAAGGCGGGGGGTCAGCCGCCGGCGGCGAGCTCCCGCGACCGGTCGCGCGCCGCCTCGAGCGCGGCCAGCATCGCCGCCCGCACGCCGCGGTCCTCCATCTCGCGGATCGCCATGATGGTCGTCCCGCCCGGCGACGTCACCGCCTCGCGCAGCACCACCGGGTGCTCGCCGGTCTCGCGCAGCATCCGCGCCGACCCGACGGCGGTCTGCACGATGAGCTCGGCCGCCACGGTGCGCGGCAGGCCGAGCAGGATGCCGGCGTCGATCATCGCCTCGACCAGGTAGAAGAAGTACGCCGGACCGCTGCCCGACAGCGCCGTGACGGCGTCCTGCTGCGACTCCGGCACGCGCACCACCTTGCCGACGTGCGAGAGCATCTCCTCGACCAGCGCCAGGTGCTCCGGCTGCGCGTGCGAGCCCGCCGACATGGCCGACATCGCCTCGTCGACGAACACCGGCGTGTTGGTCATGACGCGCACGACAGGTGTGCCATCGGGCAGCGCGCCCTCGACGAGCGACGTCGTGATGCCCGCCGCCATCGACACCACGAGCGTGCTCGGGCGCAGCGAGGAGGCCACCTCGCCCAGCAGCGCGAGCATGTCCTGCGGCTTCACCGCCAGCAGCACGACGTCGGCCTGCGCCACCGCCTCGGCAGGCGACGCCGTCCGCACGCCGTAGCGCTGCGCGATCTCGGCCGCGCGCTCGGGGTGCTTCTCCGCACCGATGAGCGAGCCGGCCGGCGTGCCGGCGCGGATCAGCCCCGACAGCAGCGCCTCACCGAGCTTGCCGACGCCGAGCAGCGCGATCGTGCTCGTCGGCGCGGTCATGACCGCGTCGCCAGGGCGCGCAGGAAGAACGCCACGTTCGCAGGGCGTTCGGCGAGCCGGCGCATGAGGTAGCCGTACCACTCGTCGCCGTAGGGCACGTAGACGCGCACCGTCTTCCCCTCCTCTGCCAACCGCCGCTGCTCTCCCGGCCGGACGCCGTAGAGCATCTGGAACTCGTAGCTGTCGTCGGCGCGCATCGCCGTGAGCGACTGCGCGATCGCGATGAGCCGCGGGTCGTGCGTGGCGATCATCGGGTAGCCGTCGCCCGCGAACATCACCTTCATGCAGCGCACGTAGCTGCGGTCGACCTCCGACGCCGTCTGGAACGCGACGGTCTCGGGCTCCTTGTACGCGCCCTTGCACAGCCGCACGCGCGAGCCGGCGTGCGCGAGGTCGCGGCAGTCCCCCTCGGTGCGACGCAGGTACGACTGCAGCACGGCACCGGTCGACGGGAAGTCCTGACGCAGCGCGCGAAGGATGCTCAGCGTCGAGTCGGTGGTGGTGTGGTCCTCCATGTCGAGGGTCACCGTCGTGCCGGCGTCGTGCGCGGCGGCGCAGATCTGCCGCGCGCCGTCGAGCGCCATCGCCTCGTCGATCGCCTGCCCGACGGCGGTGAGCTTGACCGACACCTCGCACCGGCCGTCCTGCGTCAGCCCCTCCGCCGACAACGTCGTGAGGAGGCTGCAGTAGTCGCTGACCGTCGTCGCGGCCTGGTCGCGGTCGAGCACGTCCTCGCCGAGCCGGTCGAGGGTCACCGTGAGGCCGGCGCCCTCGAGCTCGCGCGCGACGCGGACGGCGTCGTCGACACCCTCGCCCGCGACGAACCGCGCGACCACGCTGCGGCTGAGCGGCGCACCGGCGACCAGGTCGCGGACGCGCTCGTTCCGCGACGCCGCGAGGATGGTCCGCCGAAGCACGGCAGCAGACTGCCACGGACGGGAGGTCGCGGTGCACGACGTCGTCGTCGTGGGCTACGGGCCCGTCGGTGCGCTGCTCGCCGTGCGGCTCGCGACGGCGGGCCTGGACGTCGTCGTCGTCGAGCGTGACGCCGAGCCGTACCCGCTGCCGCGCGGCGTCGCTGCCGACGGCGAGGTGCTCGAGCTGCTCGAGCGCGCCGTGCCCGGCAGCACCGCCGGCTTCCTGCGCGACCCGCAGGTGCGCTTCCTCGGCGCGGACGCCCGCGAGATCGGCCGGCTGCACTTCCCGGTGCCGGGGCTGGCCTTCTTCCGCCAGCCCGTGCTCGAGCACCGGCTGCGCGCCGCGGCGGACGCGCTCGGTGTCGACGTGCGGCTCGGCGCCGCGCTGCGCGCGCTGGAGCAGGACGCCGACGGCGTGACGGCCGTCGTGGGTGACGAGCCGGTGCGGGCGCGGTTCGTCGTGGGCTGCGACGGCGCCTCGTCCACGGTGCGCCGGCTCGCCGGCGCCGGGTGGCTCGGACGCGACCTGCCGCCGCGCTGGCTGGTGTGCGACGTCGTCGGCCCTGCTGTGGTCGACCGGCAGCTGTTCACCTACACCTGCGACCCGGCGCTGCCGCAGGTCGACCTGCCGCTGCCCGGTGGCCACCGCTGGGAGTGGCTGCTGCGCGGGCCCACGCCGGACGACCTGACCGCGACCGCCGAGCGGCTGCTGCGTCGCGACACCGACGTCGCCGTGCAGGTCGTGCGCGCCGTCGAGTACCGCTTCGCGGCCCGGCGGGCAGTCCGCTGGCGGACCGGTCGGGTGCTGCTCGCCGGCGACGCCGCGCACACGATGCCGCCGTTCGCCGGGCAGGGACTGGGCGCCGGCCTGCGCGACGCGTGGGCGCTGGCCGCGCTGCTGGCGCGCGCCCCCGACGACCTCGACCGGTACCAGCGGCTGCGCGAGCCGCACCTGCGCCGCATGACGGCGCTGTCGCTGTTCCTGGGAGCCGTCCTGCAGACCGGGTCACCGCGTGCGGCGGCGATGCGAGACGCGCTGCTGCGCCGGGCCTTTCGCGCGCCGGCGGTGGGCCCGTGGCTGCGCCGGGGCGGTCCGCGACCGGAGCGCAGCGGCGTGCTCGACCTGTAGGGAGGCGGCGCCGACACCGGTCCCGTCCACGTCGGCACTGCCGTGGCCGGTGTGCCGCGCGTGGCACCGGAACCGGGCGCACGACGCCGGGTGGACGGGTCCGTGGACGCCGATCCCACGCCGACGTTTCGACAGCGCGCTTCGGGCGATCATCGTCGCCGTGTCAGACAGCGACCTGAGAGAGCACCTGGCCGAGGTGGTGCAGCAGCGCGGCTGGCGCGTGGCGTGCGCCGAGTCCGTGACGGCGGGGCTGGTCGCCGATCAGCTCGCGCAGGCGCCGTCGGCGAGCGACTGGTTCCTCGGCGGCGTCGTCGCCTACGCCACCGAGGTCAAGCAGCGCCTGCTCGACGTCGCGCCGGGGCCGGTCGTCAACGCGCAGACGGCCGAGCAGATGGCGCGCGGCGTCGCGCGGCTGCTCGACGCGCAGGTCGCCGTCGCGACCACCGGCGTCGGCGGCCCCGACCCCGAGGAGGGCGAGCCGGCCGGCACCGTGTGGGTCGGCGTCTACGTCGACGGCGAGGTCACGACCCGCCGGCTCGACATCTCGGGCGACCCGGAGGACGTCTGCACCGGCGCCGCCGAGCAGGCGGTGCGCCTGCTCGACGAGTGCCTGCCCGGCTGACCGCGACCGTCAGCCGCGGACCCAGCCGACGACGACCTGCGCCAGCTCGACGCCCCGGTCCTCCTGCAGGAAGTGCCCGGCACCGCGGATGGTGGTGTGCGGCTGGTCCTTCGCGCCGGGGATGTGCTGCTGCAGGTACCGCTCACCGCCGCGCGTGATCGGGTCCTCGTCGCTGAAGGCGGTCAGGAACGGCGTCTCGAGCGTGCGGAGCACCTCCCACGCGCGCTGGTTGGCCGGTGTCGCGGGGTCGTCGAGCGTCTGCGGGATGAGCGAGGGGAACCGGCGCGCACCGGCCTTGTGGTCGGCGGTCGGGAACGGGGCGTCGTAGGCCGCGACGACGTCGGGCGGCAGCTGCTCCGCGCAGCCCGCGCTGACCAGGAAGCCGATCGGCAGGTCGGGCGTGCGCTGCACGAAGTCGTGGAAGCGCCACCACGCGTCGGGCAGCCGCACCGTGCCGTCGGGCAGGCCGGTGTTCGCGGCGACCACGCGCGCGAACCGGTCCGGGTGCTCGGCGAGCAGCCGCAGGCCTATCAGCCCGCCCCAGTCCTGGCAGACGAGGACGACGTCGCGCAGGTCGAGCGCCCCCTCACCGTCGTCGAACAGCACCGACCGCATCCACTCGACGTGCCGCTCGTAGGTGTAGTCCTCGTCGCGCACCGGCTTGTCCGACCGGCCGAAGCCGACGAGGTCGGGCGCCACGACGCGGAAGCCGGCGTCGAGCAGAACCGGCACCATCTTGCGGTACAGGTAGCTCCACGTCGGCTCGCCGTGCATCAGCAGCACCGGCTGCGCGTCCCGCGGGCCCTCGTCGAGCACGGCGACCCGCAGGCCGTCGGAGGTGGTGGCGTACCGCGGCTCCCACGGGTAGCCGGGCAGGTTCGCGAAGCGGTCGTCGGGGGTGCGCAGCGTCTCCACGGCGTCGAACCTAGGTACGGCGGCCGGTGCGCCGACGACGGGGGGCCGGGCTCTCACCCGGCGGCCCACTCCCGGTCGCCATGATCACCAGGAGTGCCACGCCGAGCGGGCGTGGTCCCGATCGGCGTGGCGTCCCTGTTGATCATCCCGAGGTGTGCGACGTCACCGCGCGGCGACCACCAGCCGCACGGTCAACGGCTCGACGATCCGCCCGTCGGGGAACGCCTCCGCCATCGACGCCCGCTCCGCCGCGAGGAAGGCCGGCAGGTCGGGCACCGCCTGGACGTACGACCGGGAGCGAAGCCACCGCTCGTACGTCGGCCAGTCGAGCGTGCGCGACCACGACCCGGTCCACGTGTGCACGTCGGCGAACGAGCCTCGCAGCTCCTCCTCGTACGCGCGGGTGCGGTAGCCCCGGGTGTAGCCGGGCGACACCGCCTCCAGCCGCGCCTGCTGCGCCTCGTACCAGGGCGCGCCGTCGGCGTCGACGTCGTTCCACCACACCGCGAGCCGACCACCCGGTCGCAGCACGCGGCGCACCGATGCGATCGCGGCCGGCACGTCGACCCAGTGCCACATCTGCGCCCCGCAGACGAGGTCGAACGACGCCGCGGCGAACGGCAGCGCCTCGGCGCGCGCCACGGCGACCGGCACGGACGGGTGCCGTTCGTGCAGCCGACCGAGCATCCGCGGGCCGACGTCGGTCGCGACGACGTCGGCACCGGCGTCGAGCAGCCCGGCCGTCGCCAGTCCGGTGCCCGCCCCGAGCTCGAGCACCCGGCCGGCCGGTGCGAGCGCGTCGAACAGCGCAGGTGGGTAGGACGGGCGCGCGGCGTCGTAGTCGTCGACGAGCTGCTCGAACGCGGTGGCGCGCTCCGGCGCCAGTGCGTCCGCACCGCTCTGCGAGCGCGGTGTGTCAGGACGCGGACGCAACGGAGGTCAGCGGGCGCGGACGGCGGCGGAGACGTCGGTGGCCGGGGCGGCCAGGTTCAGGCGGGTGAAGGCCAGCGCCTCCGCGAGGTCGGCCTCGCGCTCCGCCCGGTCGGCCACCCGCCGGGTCGAGACCTCGACGACGATCAGCCCGTCGAAGCCCGCGACCGCGAGGTGCTCGAGCATCTCCGCGCAGGGCTGCTCACCCCGGCCCGGCACCAGGTGCTCGTCGCGCGCGCTGCCCTTGCCGTCGGCGATGTGGATGTGCGCGAGCCGGTCGCCCATCCGCTCGGCGAGCTCGAAGGCGTCGGTCTGCGAGACCGACGTGTGCGACAGGTCGAGCGTGAAGTGCCGGAAGTCCTCGAGGGTCGGGTCCCAGTCCGGCGCGTAGGGCACGATCTCGCGGCCGCGCGCGCGCAGCGGGAACATGTTCTCGACGGCGAACCGCACGTCGGTCTCGCCGGCCATGTGGGCGATGCCGCCGACGAACTGCCGGGCGTAGTCGCGCTGCCAGCGGAACGGCGGGTGCACGACGACCGTCTCGGCGCCCACCTCCTCCGCGGCGTCACGGGCGCGCACCAGCTTGACCCACGGGTCGGTCCCCCACACCCGCTGCGTGATGACGAGGCACGGCGCGTGCAGCGCCAGGATCGGCGTCTCGTGGTAGTCCGAGAGCCGCCGCAGCGCCGACACGTCCTGCGAAACCGGGTCGCCCCAGACCATGACCTCGACGCCGTCGTAGCCGAGCCGCGAGGCGATCTCGAACGCGGTGGCCGTCGACTCCGGGTAGACGGACGCGGTCGACAACGCGACCCGCGCGCCGGGCACGCGCACCGACGCCGCGGCCGCGATGTCCGCCGCGGCCCGCTCCTCGGCCGGGAGCCGCTCGTCCAGCGGGAGGTCGTCGACGACGTGCGTGCCGTCGCCCCACGCACCCCGCTCCGCCCGGCGCTCGGCCTCGCGCGCGGCCCGGTCGGCCCGCGCGACCTCGGCCTGCGAGTCGGCGGCGCCGTCCGAGGGAGAGCGCGGTGAGCGCGGCGGCGTCATGGTGCGACGAGGGTACGGCTCACCCGGTCCCTTCGAGCCAGTCCAGCCGCCGGAGGATGACCCCTTCGCGCAGCGCCCACGGGCAGATCGACAGCTCCTCGACACCGAAGGCGTCCATCGCCTCGAGCGCCACGACCGCGCCGGCGAGCAGCTGGTGGGCGCGCGACGCCGACACCCCGGGCAGCTCGGCGCGGTCCTCGGCGCGGAGCGGGTGCAGCCGGTCGACGACGTCCTCGAGCCCGGTGCGGCGGAGGGCGCGCGGCACGAGCGGCCCCTTGGCGTAGGGCGCCGCGCCGTCGAGCCGGGCCAGCGAGCGGAACGTCTTGGACGTCCCCACCGCGCGGTCGGGGTCACCCGCCGCGAGCACGTCGGGCGCCGCCGCCTCGAGCACCTCGCGGACGTGCTCGCGCAGCGCCGCGACCTCCTTGCGCTTGGGCGGGTCGCCGGCCAGCCGTTCGCGGGTGAGGCGCCCGGCGCCCAGCGGCAGCGACAGCGCGACGTCGGGCTCCTCGTCGCGCCCTGTCGCCAGCTCGAGCGACCCGCCGCCGATGTCGAGGCAGAGCAGCCGCCCCGCGCTCCAGCCGAACCAGCGCCGGACCGCGAGGAAGGTCAGCCGGGCCTCGTCCTCGCCCGGCAGCACCGCCAGGTCGACGCCGGTGCTCCGCCGCACCCGGTCGAGCACCTCCGCGGAGTCGGTGGCGTCGCGCACCGCCGAGGTCGCGAAGGCGAGCAGGTCCTCCACGCCCTCGTCGTCGGCGACGGCGCGCGCGGCGTCGACCGCCTCGCACAGCGCCCGGGTCCCGTCCTGGCCCAGCGAGCCGTCGCTCTGCAGCAGCTCGGCGAGGTGCAGCGCCAGCTTGTGCGAGCGCACCGGGTCCGGGTGGCCGCCGCGGTGCGCGTCGACGACGAGCAGGTGGACCGTGTTCGACCCCACGTCGAGCACGCCCAGCCGCATGGACGCGGACCGTACCTGCGTGAGCGGCAGGGCGGTCACGGCCCGCGCCGGTAACCTGCACCGGGTGGACGATGGCCCCCTGGGCGCGGACCTGAGCCGCCGCGCCTACGACAGCCTCCGGACGCAGGAGGCGGTCGGCGTCGCGGTGGCGAACGGGCGGCCTGCGCTCCGCTCGGAGCGGTTCCCGCGCGTGCTCCACGACGCCCCGGCGGCGTGCCTGCTCGTCGACCTCATCGGCCACCGCGTCGTGCAGTCCAACGCCGTCGCCCGCCGGCTCGCCGCCGACGTCGCGCTGCCGACGACGGCGCACGCCTGGGTGGCCGCGGCCGGCCTGCGCCGGCCTGACGGCGAGGAGTTCCCCGCCGGCACGTCGCCCCTCGAGCGCGCCGCCGTCGGCGAGGACGTGCTCGGCGAGCCGGTGCTGTCGGGCAACCGGCTGCTCTGGACCACGGCGTTCGCCGTCCCGTCGACCGACGGGGGTGCCGACCAGGCCCTGGTCGTCTTCTTCTCGGTCGACACGGAGGACGGCGAGCGGGTGCGCGACCGCGCCGTCGTCGCGGCCGGTCTGTCCTTCACCATCACCGACCCGCACCAGGACGACAACCCGCTGGTCTTCGTCAACCCCGCCTTCGAGCGGACCACCGGCTACTCCTACGACGAGGCGGTGGGCCGCAACTGCCGGTTCCTGCAGGGCGCCGACACCGACCCCGTCGCGGTCGCCCGCGTGCGCGAGCTGCTCGCGAACGAGGAGAACGGCACGGTGCTGCTGCTCAACTACCGCAAGGACGGCACGGGCTTCTGGAACGAGCTGTCGCTGTCGCCGGTCTACGACGGCAACGGCCGGCTGACCCACTTCGTCGGCATCCAGGCGGACGTCACCGCGCGAGTGCTGGCCGAGCATGAGCGCGAGCGGCACCTGGCGGCCGAGCAGCAGGCGCGTGCCGAGGCCGAGCAGGCGCAGCGGCGGCTGGCACTGCTCGCCGAGGCGACGTCCATGCTCGCGGCGACGCTCGACGTCGACGAGTCGCTCGACCGGCTCACCCAGCTGGTCGTGCCGCTGCTGGCCGACTTCTGCACCGTGCACCTGCTCTCGCCGGACGGCGGTGTCGAGCGCGTGGCCTCGACGCACACCGACCTCGACAAGCAGCACCTGCTGCGCCGGCTCGAGGAGCTGCAGCCGACGGGGCTGACCGACCACTCCGCGACCGCGTCCGTGCTGCGCGGTGAACCACCGCAGCTGCTGCGCGAGATCTCGCGCGAGCAGATCGTGCGAGGCGTCGCGGATCCCGAGCTGGTGAGCGTGTACGAGCAGATCGGCATCCGGTCGGCGGTCGTCGTCCCGCTGCGCGCACGCCGGCAGGTGCTGGGCGCGCTCAGCCTGTTCAGCAGCCGGCCGAACGCGTTCGACGAGGAGGACCTCTCGACGGCGGCCGACCTCGCGCGCCGCGCCGCGCTGACGGTCGACAACGCGCGCCTGTACCAGCGCGAGCACCAGGTCGCCGAGGCACTGCAGCGGAGCCTGCTGCCCGACCTGCCGGACGTCCCAGGCCTCGACATCGCGGCGAAGTACCTGCCCGGGTCGGCGTCGGCGCAGGTCGGCGGCGACTGGTACGACCTGTTCCGGCTGCCGGACGGCGCGGTCGGCATCGCGGTGGGCGACGTCATGGGGCACGACCTCGCAGCGGCCGCGTCGATGGGCCAGCTGCGCTCGGTGCTGCAGAGCTACGCCTGGCAGGGCAGCTCGCCGGCCGTGGTCCTGGACCGGCTCGACCAGCTCGTCCAGGGGCTCGACATGGCGCAGCTCGCCACCTGCATCTACGGCCGGCTCGAGCTGCCCGCCCTCGGCCAGGACGGCGTGCTGCGGCTCGCGAACGCCGGGCACCTGCCGCCGGTGCTGCGCCGCGGAGACGGGCACGTGCGGCTGCTGCGGTCGGAGGTCTCGCTGCTGGTCGGTGCGGCGCTCGGCATCGAGCGCGACGAGACCGAGGAGGCGATGGGTCCCGGGTCGGTGCTCGTGCTGTACACCGACGGCCTGGTCGAGCACCGCGGCCGCGACCTCGACGACGGGCTGGCGCTCATCGAGGAGGCGCTGTCGTCGGCGCCGCACGGCTCAGCGCAGTCGGTGCTCGACGCCGTCCTGTCGCGCATGGTCGACGGGCCGCTCGACGACGACGTCGCCGTGCTGGTGGTGCGCGTGCTGCCGGACGCCGCGTGAGCGCCGTCCCGCTCGGCATGCCGGGCGTGCGGCGCGAGGTCGAACCCGACTTCCCGCGGGACTGGGTCGAGTTCGTCGACCCCGCGGACGCCGAGCACGTCGTGCGCGCCGACCTGACGTGGCTGCTGTCGCGCTGGACGTGCATCTACGGCAACGGCTGCCACGGGATCATCGAGGGCCGCGCCGACGACGGGTGCTGCAGCCACGGCGCGTTCTGGTCGGACCGCGACGACGAGAAGCGCGTCACGAAGTACGCGCGGATGCTGAAGAAGAAGAACTGGCAGTTCGCCGAGGTCGGCCGCCGCGAGGGGATCAGCGAGGACGACGAGCTCGAGGGCGAGGCGGCGCGGCGGACGCGCACGGTCGACGGCGCCTGCGTGTTCCTCAACCGCCCCGGCTTCGCCGGTGGTGAGGGGTGCTCGCTGCACGCGCTCGCGCTGCGCATCGGCAAGCACCCGCTCGAGACCAAGCCCGACGTCTGCTGGCAGCTGCCGGTGCGACGGACGCAGGAGTGGGTCGACCGCCCTGACGAGACCAAGGTGCTGGTCACCTCGCTCGGCGAGTTCGACCGCCGCGGCTGGGGACCGGGCGGCGAGGACCTGCACTGGTGGTGCACGTCGTCGCCCGACGCGCACGTCGGCGCCGAGCCGCTGTACCTGTCGTACGGGCCCGAGCTGACCGAGCTCATCGGCGAGCAGGCCTACGCCGAGCTGGTGCGGCTGTGTGCGCTGCGCGCGGCCGGCACCCCGCCGACGCACCCCGCCGGCACCGCCGGCTGACCCCCTCCCCCTTGCGTCCGCCTCCCCGCGCGGAGCAGGTGACCGCACGGGCGGACGCAACGAGAGCCGGTGGGGTCAGGCGGCGGGCTCGTCGGCCGTGGACCCGTCGACGGCGGCGAGCACCGGCGTGCGGAAGGTCTTGCGGTAGGCCTGCGGCGAGGTGCCGAAGCGGCTCGCGAAGTGGCCGCGGAGCGTCGTCGCCGCACCGAAGCCACAGCGCTGCGCCACCTCGTCGACCGACAGGTCGGAGGTCTCGAGCAGGTGCTGCGCCCGCTGCAGCCGCTGCGCGAGCAGCCACGCGTGCGGCGTCGTGCCGGTGGCGGCGCGGAAGTGCCGGGCGAAGCTGCGCGGCGACATGAGCGCCCGGCGGGCCAGCACCTCGACGCTGATCGGCTCGCCGAGGTTCTCCTGCGCCCACGACAGCGCCTCCCGCAGCCGCGAGCTGTCGTCGACCTCCGGCACGGGCACCTGCACGTACTGCGCCTGGCCGCCCTCGCGGTACGGCGGGACGACCATGCGCCGCGCGATCTCGTTCGCGACGGCGGCGCCGTGCTCCTGGCGGATGAGGTGCAGGCAGGTGTCGATGCCGGCGGCCGTGCCGGCGCTGCTGATGATCGGCCCGTCCTCGACGTAGAGGACGCCCGGGTCGACCTGGACGAGCGGGAACCGGCGGGCCAGCTCGTCGGCCCACATCCAGTGGGTGGTGCACCGCCGCCCGTCCAGCAGCCCGGCCGCCGCGACGACGAACGCTCCGCTGCAGTGGCTCATCACCCGCGCGCCGCGGCGGACGGCGTCGCGCAGCGCCTGCAGCAGCGCCTCGGAGGGGGTGACGTGCGGGTCCTCCCAGCCGAGGACGAGCACGAGGTCGGCGGTCTCGAGCCGGGACAGGTCGTGCTCGACGACGATCCGTAGGCCGGTGTCGGTGCGCACGACGCCCGGCACCTCCGCGGCGACGGCGAAGTCGAACGCCGGCAGGCCGCTGGCCGTGCGGTCGTAGCCGAAGACCTCGCAGGCGACCCCGAGCCCGAAGGCCCCGACGCCGTCCCACACCACCGCCACCACGTCTCTGAGCGCCATGGCCGCAGTATGGCAGGAACTCGTCGGGTGATGTCAATCCTGCCACTCGTGCGGGTGACAGCGGAGGAGCACCGTCGACCTCGACGCCGGGACCGCTCCCGGCACGAGAGGGGGAGACATGATCGCCGTCCACTGCCCGGACGTGCAGACCCGCACGGGGCTCACGCTGGTGCCCGAGAGCCGCGTCGTCCGGATGACCGACGACGGCGCCGGCACCATCACGATGGTCGTCGCCTGCTACAGCGGGCACCTGCACTCGATCGTCACCGGCCGCGCCGTCACCGACGCGGCGCAGCGCCCGGCGCCCCGCACGGCGGCCGACGACGCCGCCCGCCGGGTCGACGCCGAGCTGGCGGTGGCGTCGTGAGGCGCCGCCGGTCGGACCGCGCACGCGTCCCGACGCGACGGGCGCCGGCGCGTGAGCCGGACCCCGCCGCCGTCGACCGGCTCGTGTGGCGCCTCCCCCGGTGACCGCACGGAGGGCTCCCCGCGGTTGCCACGCCGCTGGAAACCGTCGGGAGGGCTCCACCGCCAACCGCACGGAGGGCTCCCCGCGGTTGCCACGCCCTGGAAACCGTCGGGAGGGCTCCAGGCGGCGGGGGGGCGGGGGGCGGCTGCGGCGGGCGCCACGGCGGCGGGCGGCTACGGCTCGAACTTGTAGCCGAGCCCGCGCACCGTCACCAGGTGCCGGGGCGCGCTCGGGTCCGGCTCGACCTTCGCCCGCAGCCGCTTCACGTGCACGTCGAGCGTCTTGGTGTCGCCGACGTAGTCGGCACCCCAGACGCGGTCGATCAGCTGACCCCGGGTCAGCACCCGACCGGCGTTGCGCAACAGCAGCTCGAGCAGCTCGAACTCCTTGAGCGGCAGCTGCACCGGGGCACCGGCCACGGTGACGACGTGCCGGTCGACGTCCATGCGCACCGGCCCCGCCTCGAGCGCCGCGCTGGCCTGCTCCTCCGGCTCCCCGCGCCGGCGCAGCACCGCGCGCACCCGCGCCACCAGCTCGCGTGAGCTGAACGGCTTGGTCACGTAGTCGTCGGCGCCGAGCTCGAGGCCCACCACCTTGTCGACCTCGCTGTCGCGCGCAGTGAGCATGATGACCGGCACC
The DNA here is from genome assembly GCA_046565705.1 of Actinomycetes bacterium. Classification (GTDB taxonomy): domain Bacteria; phylum Actinomycetota; class Actinomycetes; order Mycobacteriales; family SCTD01; genus DATLGD01. Next base: position 10,585 of record JBKHYE010000005.1, on the reverse strand, counting down.
GAGCTCTTCGACCGCAGCTGGCGGCACACCTCCGTACCCGGCAGCCCGGGCAGCATGAGGTCGAGCAGCACGATGTCGGCACCACCCCGGTCGAACTCCGCCAGACCGGCGTGGCCGTCAGCGGCCACCGCGACCTCGAACCCCTCCTGCCGCAGCAGGTAGGCCAGCGGGTCCGAGATCGACTCCTCGTCCTCGACGACCAGCACGCGCGTCACGCGCTCTCCTTCTCGGGCACGGCGGGTCCGGCGGCACCCGAGGCGGGCAGCCGCAAGGTGAACGTGGAGCCGGACCCCTCGACGCTCCACACCTGCACCTCGCCGCCGTGATTGGTGGCGACGTGCTTGACGATGGCCAGCCCGAGCCCGGTCCCGCCGGTCGCGCGCGAGCGCGCCGGGTCGGCCCGGTAGAACCGCTCGAAGACCCGCTCGAGGTCCTTCTCGGCGATCCCGATGCCCTGGTCGGTGACGCTGATCTCGACGACGTCGCCCTGCCGGCGGACCGCGACGGCGACACGCGTGCCGTCCGGGCTGTAGTGGACGGCGTTCTCGATGAGGTTGCCGAGCGCGGTCACCAGCTGCTGCTCGCTGCCGAGCACCGTGAGCCCGCTGGTGCCGCCACGCACGATCGCGATGCCGGCGGCGGCCGCGGCGGTGCGCGCACGGTCGACAGCCTCGGCGACGACGCGGTCGACCGACACCGGCTCGGGGTCGGGCAGCGGGTCGGCGCCCTGCAGCCGCGACAGGTCGATGAGCTCCTGCACGAGCCGACCGAGCCGCTCGGACTCCCGCTGCATCCGGCCGGCGAACCGGCGGACGGCGACGGCGTCACCGGCGGCGTCGCCGAGCGCCTCGGCCAGCAGGCCCATCGCGCCGACCGGCGTCTTGAGCTCGTGGCTGACGTTGGCGACGAAGTCGCGGCGCACCGCCTCGACGCGGCGCGCCTCGGTGACGTCCTCGATGAGCAGCGCGACGTGACCGGCCCGGCCGACCGGCGCGAGGCGCACCCGCACCGCCTCGGGCAGCCGGGCGAGCCGGGTGCCGGCCACCTCCACGTCGGCCTCGCGCGCGACGGCGTCGAGGCGGGTCTGCCGGGCCAGGCTGCGCAGCTCGGCGACGAGCAGCCGGCGGCCGCGCACGACGCCGAGCTCGACGGCGGACCGGTTCGCCAGCACGACGTCGTCGTCGGCGTCGAGCACGGCGACGGCGACCGGCAGCGCCTCGATGACGTCGACCGAGGACGGCGGCTCGTCGTGGTCGGCCTCGAGCGGCAGCGGCGAGGTGTCGCTGAGACCGGCAGCCGTCGGCCGCCGGAGCACCGCCACGAGCACGGCACCGAGCGCCGCGCCGACGACGAGCCCCAGGAGCACGCCCACCGGGTCCACGGCTCGATGCTAGGTCCGGCGCGCGGCGCGGACCCCCGGGCGCGGCCGGCGCGGCGACTGTTCACCTGGCGTTCGCCGAGGGTTCCCGCGCGGCGCCGGCGGCCCGGGAGCCGGCGGATAGCCTGTGCCGCATGCGCGACGCCTACCACGAAGAGCTCGACGGCATCTCCTCGTCGCTCGTCGAGATGGCGAACATGGTCGGCTCGGCGATGAGCCGGGCGACGAGCGCGCTGCTCGACGCCGACCTCACGCTCGCCGAGATGGTCATCTCCGCGGACGAGACCGTCGACGAGCTCTACCGGGGCATCGAGGAGCGCGCGTTCGACCTCATGGCGCGCCAGCAGCCGGTCGCGAGCGACCTGCGCGTGCTCGTCACCAGCCTGCGCATGGTGGCCGACCTCGAGCGCATGGGCGACAACGCGGTGCACATCGCGAAGATCGCGCGCCGTCGCTACCCCAGCTCGGCCGTGCCGCCACAGCTGCGCGCCACGGTGCTGAAGATGGGGCACGTCGCCGAGGAGATCGTCGCCAAGGCCGGCGAGGTCATCGCCCGGCGCGACGTCGAGATGGCCGCCGAGCTCGAGCGGGACGACGACGTCATGGACGACCTGCACAAGCGGCTGTTCACGCTCATCCTCGACGAGACGTGGGAGGGCGGCATCGAGCCCGCCATCGACGTCACGCTCGCCGGCCGGTACTACGAGCGCTTCGCCGACCACGCCGTGTCGGTGGCGCGCCGCGTCGTCTACCTGGTGACCGGCGAGCTCCCGCTGCCCACCGCCTGACGGGTCACCACCGCGTCACGGTGACCGCGCCGGTCGCGGCGTCCCAGCGGATCCTGCCGTGCTCGAAGTCGGTGGCTCGGCCGCCGTAGACGGCGTACTCGTCGGTCGTGGGGTAGCCCAGCGGGCCCGCCTCCCAGCCCGAGCTCGCCCAGTGCTGACGGATGGCGCCTCGCACCTCGTGAGCCCCCGTGGTGGGCGTCCAGTAGACCGACCCTCGCTCGAAGTGGTTGTAGCGGCCGCGGCCGTCCGGCGTCCCGCGCTCGTCGGTGATCGGGTAGCCGACAGCGCTGGCGGTCCACCCGAGCCGCGCCCAGGTGCTGCGGATGGCGCCCCTCACCTCGCGCGCACCCGTGGTCGGGCTCCAGCAGATCGTCCCGCGCTCGAAGTGGTTGTAGCGGCCGCGCCCCTCGTGCGTGGGCAGCTCGTCGGTCGTCGGGTAGCCGAGCGCGCTGCGCTCCCAGCCCAGCCGTGCCCAGGTCGAGCGGATGCCACCGCGCACCTCACGAGCGCCGGTCGACGACGTCCAGTACACGGACCCGCGCTGGAAGTGGTTGTAGCGGCCGCGGCCGTCCGGCGTGCTGCGCTCGTCGGTCACCGGGTAGCCGAGCACGCTGACCTCACCACCGAGCCGCGAGTACGTCGAGAGGATGCTCCCGTGCACCTCGTGCGCGCCTGAGCCGCTCGACCACCAGATGGTGCCGCGCTCGAAGCCCTGGCGACGGCCGCCGGTCACCGCGGTCTCGGAGCCGGTCGCACGGCCGAGCAGCCCGCTGTCGCCGCCGAGCTCCTGGTGCTTGCGCGCGATCGGCGACGCCGCCGTCGCGACCGCTGCGCCGAGATCGACGAGACCGGCTCCGTAGCTCGCGTCGAAGCCGGCGACACCCAGGTCGCGCGCGGTCGACATCAGCCGCTGACGCACCGTCGCCGGCGCCTGGGTGCCATCGACAGCGCGCACGAGCGCCGTCGCCGCCGCGACGAACGGGGTCGCCATCGACGTGCCGCTCATCTCGCCGTGCCCGCCGGGCACCGTGCTCAGCACGTTGACGCCGGGCGCGACGAGACCGATGTGCGCCCCCGTGCTCGAGAAGGGAGCCAGCGCGAGCGCCGAGTCGACCGCCCCCACCGCGATGACGCCGGAGAAGGCGGCCGGGTAGAGCACCGGGTTGCCGGACTGCGCCTCGTTGCCCATCGCCGCGACGACGGGGACTCCGCGCCCGAGCGCGTACTGCACCGCCGTCTCGAGGACGCTGTCGTAGTACGGGGTGCCGAGCGAGAGGTTGACGACCGTCGCGCCGTGGTCCACGGCCCACACGACGCCCTCCGCGACGTCCGAGGACGAGCCGCCGCCGTCCTTGTCGAGGACCCTGACCGGCTGGATGCGAGCGCCGTAGCCTGCTCCGGCACCGCCGGTGCCGTTGCCGGCGATGCCGGCGGCGACCCCGGCAACGTGCGTCCCGTGACCGTTGACGTCCTGCGGCACCGTGTCGCCGTCGACGAGGTCGCGCCCGGGCACGAGCACGCTCGCGAGGTCGGCGTGCTCGAGGTCGACCCCGCTGTCGACGACGGCGATGACCTGCGACGACGCGTTGCCGATCTCCCACGCCTGCCGGGCGCGCACGGCCGGGAGCCCCCACTGGTCGGGCTCGAGGGGGTCGATCGACGGGACCGTGAGCGCGCGCACGGGCACGCTGACGTCCGCGGCGACGGTGCCCGGCTCCCCTCTCCAGCGCCGGGCGAGCCCGCGGGCCTCGTCGGCCGTCCGTGCGTGCGAGCGGCGCAGCTCGAGCCGGCCGCTCTCGGTCTTCACCAGTGCCGCTACCTCGACACCGCCTGACGCCGGTGCGGACGCCGCGGCGGCCGGCAGCGCGCCGCCGGCGGCGACGACCAGCACGGCGAGGGCGAGGAGCCGGCGGAGGACCACGGTCACGGCATCGGCAACAGCGACGTGGGTACTTGACATCCCGAACGGGGCGAATCCCGGCAGGACCACCCAGAAGGACTAGGAACCACCCATCCGGGTGATCACCGGCCCTGGGCGGCGACGGCCGCGGCCGCGGCCTCGGCCGCCTGCCGGTCGAGGTACTCGCCGCCCGGCACGGTCGGGCGCAGGTCGTCGTCGAGCTCGTACCTCAGCGGCTGGCCGGTCGGGATGTTCAGCCCGACGACCTCCTGCTTGCTCAGCCCGTCGAGGTGCATGACGAGCGCGCGCAGCGAGTTGCCGTGCGCGGCGACGAGCACCACCTCACCGGAGCGCAGGTCGGGGACGATCGCGTCGTACCAGTACGGCAGCATGCGGTCGACGACGTCGGCCAGGCACTCGGTGCGCGGCACGAGGTCCCGGGCGAGCAGGCGGTAGCGCTCGTCCTGCGCGACGTCCCACTCCGAGCCGGGCTCGATCGGCGGCGGCGGCACGTCGTAGGAGCGGCGCCACAGCATGAACTGCTCGTCGCCGTACTTCTCGCGGGTGGCGCTCTTGTCGAGGCCCTGCAGCGCGCCGTAGTGCCGCTCGTTGAGCCGCCAGTGCCGCCGCACCTGCAGCCAGCTGCGGTCGCAGGCATCGAGCGAGAGGTTCGCGGTGCGGATGGCGCGGGTGAGCAGCGACGTGTGAACCACGGTCGGCAGCAGACCGGCGTCCTTCAGCAGCCGCCCGCCGGCGCGGGCCTGCTCCTCACCGGTCTCGGTGAGGTCGACGTCGATCCACCCGGTGAACAGGTTCTTCTTGTTCCACTGGCTCTCGCCGTGGCGGAGCAGGACGAGCGTCGGCATGCCGTGCATCCTCCCGGCCGGTCGACGCCGGCCGGCGGGCACCCCCTACTGGCGCTCGGGGTCGGCGAACCGCGCGAAGGCCTGCAGGTTCGCCATGCTCTCGCCGCGGTCCTTGCGCCAGGCCCACTCCCGGCGGATGGACGAGGCGAAGCCGATCTCGAGCAGGGTGTCGAAGCTGCCGTCGGCGTACTCGAGGACCGAGCCGAGGATGCGGTCGACCTCGTCGGCCGTCACCGACTGCAGTGGCAGCCGCCCGACCAGGTACACGTCGCCGTTCGCGTCGAGGGAGAACGCGACGGCGTACAGCCGCGCGTTGCGCCGCAGCAGGAAGCGGTAGAACTCCTCGGCGTTCTCGTCAGGGCGGCGGCACACGAACGCCTCGACCAGCAGGGCGTGCGGACCCACGACGAGCCAGCAGTGGGTGGCCAGCTTGTGGGTGCCGGGGAGGGTGACGAAGAACTGCCCCTCGCCCGGGGAGTCGTAGCCGATCCCGCCCTCGTCGAGCGCGGCGGCGATCGTGGCGTGCAGGTCGGCGCGGGTCGGCGTCGTCACGCGGTCGACCGTACGCACTCCCCGCTGCGTCCGCGTCCTGGCACACGCGCCCCGCGGGCGCCTGCGGACGCTAGGCGCCGGAGGCGAGCGGCAGCGGCAGCGCGGCGGTGCGGTCGGCCAGCGCGGACCGGTAGGTGGCGAGCAGGCCGTCGGCGGTGCGCTCCCACGAGAAGCGGCGGGCGTGCGCGACGGCCCCGGGCACGAGCTCGGGCCGCCGGTCGACGGCGTCGGCGAGCGCGGCGGCCCACGCGTCGGTGCGGTGGCCGGCGACGAGCAGCCCGGAGACGCCGTCGTGCACGGTCGTGCGGAGCCCGCCGACGTCGGTCGCGACCACCGGCGTGCCGCAGGCCTGCGCCTCGAGGGCGACGAGGCCGAAGCTCTCGTTGTGGCTGGGGACGGCCACGACGTCGGCGGCGCGGTACCAGTCGCGCAGCCGCTCGGCGGTGGACGGCGCCTCGAAGCGGACGCGGTCGGCGATGCCGAGGGCGTCGGCGAGGCGAGGGAGCCAGTCGGGCTCGGAGCCGCTCGGCCCGCCGAGGACCGCCACGTGCAGCGGCAGGTCGGGGCGGGTCTCCCGCAGCCGCGCGCCGGCGCGGAGCAGGACGTCGGGGGCCTTGAGCGGCTGCAGGCGCCCGACGAACAGCAGCAGGACGGCGTCGGGCGGCACGCCGACGAGCGCGCGCGACGACCCGGCCTCACCCGGGCGGAAGTGCTCGAGGTCGACGCCGGGAGCCACCGTGACGACGCGGTCGGCGTCCGCGGCGTAGAGCTCGACCAGATGGCGCGCCTCGGCGGAGGTGTTGGCCACCAGGCGGTCTGCGGCCGCGACGACCGGCTCCTCGCCGACCACGCGACCGAGCGGCTCGGGGGCGTCGCCGTCGGCCAGAGCGAGGTTCTTGACCTTCGCGAGGGTGTGCGCGGTGTGCACCAGCGGCACGCCCCACCGCTCGGCCGCCAGCCAGCCGACCTGGCCGGACAGCCAGTAGTGGGAGTGCACGACGTCGTAGTGGCCGGGGTCGTGCGCGGCCTCGGCGCGCAGGACGCCGGAGGCGAGCGCGCACAGCTGCGCCGGCAGGTCGCTCTTGCCCAAGCCCTCGAAGGGGCCGGCGGTCACGTGCCGGACGGTGACGCCGGGGGCCAGCTCGACCGACGGCGGCAGGTCGCTGCTGGTGGCCCGCGTGAAGACCTCGACCTCGATACCGCTCGCCGCCAGCTGCTTGCTCGTCTCGACGACGTAGACGTTGAGGCCGCCGGCATCGCCGGTGCCCGGAATGTCGAGCGGCGAGGTGTGCACGCTCAGGACCGCGACGCGGCGCGGCCTGACAGAGCGCAGCGTCGGGCGAGCACCCGGTCGGGTCATGTCCGGTGCTCCTCCCGCTGTCGCAGAGCCAGTGTGCCCGGGGTCTGCAACTCGAGCCGACGACGGCTGCTTCCCCCGGGTGGGGCGGATCACCCGCCGGAGCGCTGCGTGCGGCGGCGCATCTTCTCGCGGTTGCCGCACACCCGCATGGAGCACCAGGTGCCCGAGCGGTTGCGGCTTGCGTCCCAGAACGCCCACCGGCAGGCGTCACGCGCGCAGACCTTCACCCGGCTCCACGTGCCCGCGGCCTGCGCCTCGAGGACGGCGGCGACGACGAGCGCCAGCGCGCGGCGCACCGGCGGCAGGTCCGGCGCCGGGTGCGGCGCGAGGTCGGGTCCCAGCACCACCGGCAGCTGTGCCAGCGCCCGCGCGAGCCGGGCGCCGTCGGAGCGGACGACGCCGTCGCAGGCGTCGTCGACGGCGTCGCGCAGACCCTCGCGCAGGTCGACCGCGGTCGCGACGTCGTCGGCCGTGGCGTCGGCGCCGTCGTCGAGCAGGCCGTGCTCGCGCAGCCAGGCCGCGAGGGCAGCGGGTTCGCCCAGCCGGTCCTCGCCGCTCTCGGCGTCGGCGGTGTTCACGAAGGAGATCACCAGCGCGACCCGGCCGGGCCCGGTCCTGTCGACCGGCAGGTCGATGTCCATGACACCACTGTAGGGGCTTGACCGGTGTGGTACACCGGTCATAGGCATTTGCCGGTGTCAGGAGGCCGTCATGACGCACCCGCTGCTGGTCCTGGAGGAGCACCACCGCAGGACCGCGGAGCTCCAAGAGGCGGCCGAGCGCGACCGGTTGGCGCGGTCGGTGCGTCCGCCGCTCCGGACCCGGCTGCCGAGGCTGCGCGTCACCGTGCAGGTCGTCCGGCCGCTGCCCCGCTGACCGACGCCGCCGGGCAGACTGCTCGCCCGTGACCCGTCGCACCGCCGTCGTGACCGGGGCGAGCAGCGGCATCGGCGCCGCGACCGTCCGCCGCCTGGCCGCCGACGGCTGGGACGTCGTCGCGGCGGCCCGTCGGCTCGACCGGCTCGGCGCGCTGGCCGCGGAGCTCGGGCGGGCGAGGACAGGCACCGTGCGGCCGCAGGCGCTCGACGTCACCGACCAGCGATCGGTCGACGACCTCACCGACGCCGTCCCGGACTGCGACCTGCTGGTGGCCAACGCGGGCGGCGCCTGGGACCTCGACCGGCTCGCCGACGCCGACGTCGCCACCTGGGCGCGGACCTACGAGGTCAACGTGCTCGGCGCGGTGCGGTCGGTGCAGGCGCTGCTGCCGGCGCTGCGGCGGTCGGCGACCGGGCACGTCGTGCTCACCGGCTCGACGGCGGGGCGGTGGGTGTACGAGGGCGGCGGCGGCTACGTGGCCTCCAAGCACGCGCTGGCGGCGCTCCGCGATACGCTGCGGCTCGAGGAGGTCGAGCACGGGCTGCGGGTGAGCGAGGTGGCGCCCGGGATGGTGCGCACGGAGGAGTTCTCGCTCAACCGCTTCGGCGGCGACGCGGAGCGGGCCGACGCCGTCTACGCCGGTGTGCAGCCGCTGACGGCCGACGACGTGGCCGACGTGGTCGCGTGGGTGGCGGGGCGGCCGGCGCACGTGAACGTCGACCTCGTCGTCCTGACGCCGCAGCAGCAGGCCGGCGTCGGCAAGGTCGTCCGCCGCCCCTGAGCGCCCCGTCCCCACCGCCTGGAGCCCTCCCGACGGTTCCCGCGCACGTTGAACCCGTCGGGAGCCCTCCGTGCGGGAACAGGACGCAACCCGCCCGGAGCCCTCCCGACGGTTCCCGCGCACGTTGAACCCGTCCGGAGCCCTCCGTGCGGGAACCGGACGGAACCCGCCTGGAGCCCTCCCGACGGCTCCCGCGCACGTTGAACCCGTCCGGAGCCCTCCGTGCGGGAACAGGGACGGAGAATGGACGGCGTGCCGAAGGTCAAGCGCTACGCCGCCGGTCGGGCTCGCGCCCTCGGCCTTCCGACCCGCGGCACCACTGCGCCGAACCGGCTGCGCCGGGTCGACCGGTGGCTCGTCGGCGTCCACGGCGACGTCCTGCGCCGCGCGGCGCACCCGCTCGTCGTCGACCTAGGCTACGGCGCCTCGCCGGTCACCGCCGTCGAGCTGCACGCCCGGCTGCGCGCCGTCCGGCCGGAGGTCGAGGTCGTCGGCGTCGAGATCGACCAGGAGCGGGTCGACGCCGCGCAGGCCGCCGCCGTCGACGGCCTGTCGTTCCGCCGCGGCGGGTTCGAGCTGGCGGGCCTGCGGCCCACGGTCGTGCGCGCCCTGAACGTCCTGCGCCAGTACGAGCCCGAGCCGGCGGCCGAGGCGTGGCGAACGATGACCGAGCGCCTGGCGCCGGGCGGTCTGCTCGTCGAGGGCACCTGCGACGAGCTCGGCCGCCGGGCCGCGTGGGTCACGCTCGACGCCTCGGGTCCGCGCACGCTCACGCTCGCCGCGCACCTCCCGTCGCTGCCGCGGCCGTCGGAGCTGGCGGAGCGGCTGCCCAAGGCGCTGATCCACGACAACGTCCCGGGGAGCGCGGTGCACGAGCTGCTCCGGGCGCTCGACGACGCGTGGGACCGGGCCGCCCCGCACGCCGTCTTCGGGCCGAGAGCCCGCTGGACCGCCGCCTGCGAGGCGCTGTCGTGGCCGGGCGCCGACGTCCGCCGGGCCCGGCTCGGCGAGCTGACCGTCCCCTGGCCCACCGTCGCCCCCCGCTGACGTCCGCCCAGGTGGCCACTCCTCAACCAGGCCGACGCGGACGCGACGGCCAGCCGATGCGGGACGTCCGCCGAGGTGGCCACCCCCGGCGCGTACTGGGGCGGACGCAGGGCCTGGCAGGGGCGCAGACGTCGACCGGCCCGGCCGGCTCTCCGGGGGAAGAGCCTGCCCGGGCCGGGACGTCGCAGTGGACGCCGCCGAGGCAGCCGGCGGTCTAGCGGGTCACTCCCCCGCGAACAGCAGCGCGAGCTCGACGTCGAGGTCGACGACGTCCTCCTCGGAGCCGGTCGGCACGGCGAGGTAGGTCTGCTGCAGGAACTCCACGAGCGCGTCGCGGTCGATCTCGAACAGCGCAGAGCCCGAGGGTGAGGCCATCGCCAGGTTCACGACGCGCTCGCCGTCGGTGAGCGAGGGCCAGACGCGGACGTCGCCCTCGCCGACGGTCTCGCGGATGCCGTTGGTGAGCAGCTCGCGGGCGAACATCCACTCGACGGTGCCGTCCTCGTTGCCGCCGGTCTCGAAGGTGACCCGGACGGCCCACGGGTCGTCGGCCTGGTAGCGCAGACCGGCGATGACCGGCAGCGACGGGCCACCGGGGACCACCAGGCGCAGCTCGAGCTCGGTGCTGACGGAGGCGATCGGGTTCATCGGGGGTCCTTCCGGGTGCGGGGGCGGCAGCTGGGGTGGTGGTGCGACACCCTGACCAACGAGACCCGCCGCCCGCGGTGACGGGGTGCGACGCGGTTCACCCTCGAGGGGGAGGACGGACCGGCCCACAGTGTGGCGGTACCGGGCAGATCGCGCACCCGTCGTGGCGGCGCGGGTACCGTCCGCCCCATGTCCGACGAACTGGTGGTGCTGCGCGGCGGCAGCCGCGACGGCGAGTCCACGACGGTCCAGGAGGGCGTGCGGCGGCTGCTCGCCGCGAGCGCCGCACCCGGCCTCATCGACGTCTACGAGGCCAACGGCGAGACGGCGACCGTGCCGGGCAACCCCCGGGACGCACTCGTCTTCATCCACGCGGGGCAGGAGCC
>JBKHYE010000004.1:0-8181 GCA_046565705.1 Actinomycetes bacterium | reverse complement strand
AGTCGACGCCGTCAGCGACCGTGACGATGAACCGGCCCCGGCTCTCGGACGCCGCTCCCGGTGCAGCTGTGGCGGTGCCGGCGAGGCCGACGACGAGAGCGGCGGCACCTGCGAAGGCGACAGCGCGACGGACAGCAGGCATCGGGGTGCTCCAGCGTCGAGGGGGATGCCCGACAGGGTGAGCCCGGTGACCACCCGCGGCAATAGCCCGTCTGAGCCATCTGTCCCGATGTGTCTCGCTTGCTGCCCACAACTCCGACCGATCGGAGTATCCACCCGCGCCACTTGAGCGGAATGCACTCAAGGTTCGTGCCGGTGCAGACTGCATACCGCACGACTGCACGGAGGACTCAACCGCATGGACGCCGACCGCCTGACCACCAAGAGCTCGGAGGCCCTCTCGACGGCCGTCCGCCGCGCTGCCAGCGGCGGACACCCCGAGGTCGCCCCGGTGCACCTGCTGCTCGCCCTGCTCGACCAGCCCGAGGGGATCGCCACCTCCCTGCTCACCGCCGTCGGCGTGGACCCGGCCGGCGTGCGTGCCCGCGCCGAGCAGCAGCTCGCGCAGCTGCCCAAGGCCAGCGGCTCGACGGTCGCGGCACCGCAGTTCTCGCGCGCGCTGCTGGCGAGCCTGGAGGAGGCGCAGACCGTCGCCGGCAAGGCGCAGGACGACTACGTCAGCACCGAGCACCTGCTCGTCGGCCTGGCGAGCAAGGGCGGCGACGTCGCCGACCTGCTCAAGGGCGTCGCGCCCGCCGGACCGCAGCTGCCGCAGGCGCTGGTCGACGCCTTCGCCAAGGTGCGTGGCGGCGTCCGGCGCATCACCAACCAGGACCCCGAGGGGACCTACCAGGCGCTCGAGAAGTACGGCATCGACCTCACCCAGCGCGCTCGCGAGGGCAAGCTCGACCCGGTCATCGGACGCGACGCCGAGATCCGCCGCGTCGTGCAGGTGCTGTCCCGCCGCACCAAGAACAACCCCGTCCTCATCGGCGAGCCCGGCGTCGGCAAGACCGCCGTCGTCGAGGGGCTCGCGCAGCGCATCGTCGCGGGAGACGTCCCCGAGTCGCTGAAGGACAAGCGCGTCGTCGCGCTCGACCTCGGCGCGATGGTCGCCGGCGCGAAGTACCGCGGCGAGTTCGAGGAGCGGCTCAAGGCGGTGCTGCAGGAGATCACGCAGTCCGAGGGCCAGATCATCACCTTCATCGACGAGCTGCACAACGTCGTCGGCGCCGGCAAGGCCGAGGGCTCGATGGACGCCGGCAACATGCTCAAGCCGATGCTCGCCCGCGGCGAGCTCCGCATGGTGGGTGCGACCACGCTCGACGAGTACCGCACCGGCATCGAGAAGGACCCTGCGCTCGAGCGCCGCTTCCAGCAGGTCTTCGTCGGCGAGCCGAGCGTCGAGGACACCATCGCGATCCTGCGCGGGCTGAAGGGCCGCTACGAGGCGCACCACGGCGTCGAGATCACCGACGCCGCGCTGGTCGCCGCTGCCACGCTGTCCGACCGCTACATCACCGCCCGCCAGCTCCCCGACAAGGCGATCGACCTCGTCGACGAAGCCGCGAGCCGGCTGCGCATGGAGATCGACAGCCGGCCGATCGAGATCGACGAGCTGCAGCGCACCGTCGACCGCATGCGCATGGAGGAGCTCGCGCTCGCCAAGGAGGACGACGAGGCGTCGAAGGAGCGGCTCGCCAAGCTCCGCCGCGACCTCGCCGACCGCCAGGAGGAGCTGCAGTCCCTCAACGCCCGGTGGGAGCAGGAGAAGGGCAGCCTCAACCGGGTCGGTGAGCTGAAGAAGCGGCTCGACGAGCTGCACACCGAGATGGAGCGCGCGCAGCGCGAGGGCGACCTCGAGACCGCGTCGCGGCTGCAGTACGCCGACATCCCGGCCGCGGAGCGCGAGCTCGCGGAGGCCGCGGAGGCGGCCGAGGCGCGCGAGGCCATGGTCAAGGAGCAGGTCGGGCCCGACGACGTCGCCGAGGTCGTCAGCGCCTGGACCGGCATCCCGGCCGGCCGGATGCTCGAGGGCGAGACCGCCAAGCTCCTGCGCATGGAGGACGCCATCGCCAGCCGCCTCGTCGGCCAGCGCGACGCCGTCCGTGCGGTGAGCGACGCCGTCCGGCGCGCGCGGGCGGGCATCTCCGACCCCGACCGCCCCACCGGCTCCTTCCTGTTCCTGGGACCGACCGGCGTCGGCAAGACCGAGCTGGCCAAGGCGCTCGCGGAGTTCCTCTTCGACGACGAGCGTGCGATGACCCGCATCGACATGAGTGAGTACGGCGAGAAGCACTCGGTCGCGCGGCTGGTCGGCGCACCCCCCGGCTACGTCGGCTACGAGAGCGGCGGCCAGCTCACCGAGGCGGTGCGGCGCCGGCCGTACACGGTGGTGCTGCTCGACGAGGTCGAGAAGGCGCACCCCGACGTCTTCGACGTACTGCTGCAGGTGCTCGACGACGGCCGGCTCACCGACGGCCAGGGCCACACGGTCGACTTCCGCAACACGATCCTCATCCTGACGAGCAACCTCGGGTCGCAGTTCGTCAGCGACCCGCTGCTCACGCCCGACCAGCGCAAGGACAAGGTGATGGACGTCGTGCGGGCGACGTTCAAGCCCGAGTTCCTCAACCGGCTCGACGACGTCGTGGTGTTCGACGCGCTGGGCACCGACGAGCTGACGCAGATCGTCGACCTGCAGATCGCCTCCCTCGCCCGGCGGCTGGAGAGCCGGCGGCTGACGCTCACGGTCACCGACGCGGCGCGAGAGTGGCTGGCGCTCACCGGGTTCGACCCGGTCTACGGTGCGCGCCCGCTGCGCCGGCTGGTGCAGAAGGCGATCGGTGACACGCTCGCCAGGGCGCTGCTCGCGGGTGAGATCCGGGACGGCGACGAGGTGATCGTCGACAAGGCGCCCGACGCCGACGCGCTCACCGTGACGCCGGCCGTGCGCGCCGACGCGTAGCCGCGGGCCTGCGTCAGGCACCTCCACCCGCTCCAGGGGCCTGACGCAAGATGGGCGGCATGCCCACCGCTCTCGTCACCGGCGCCACCGCCGGCATCGGCGCTGCCTTCGCCCGCCAGCTGGCCGCCCGCGGCTGGGACCTCGTGCTCGTCGCCCGCGACGAGGCGCGACTCACCGCGACGGCCGCCAGCCTGCGCACCGGCGTGCAGGTGCTGCCGGCCGACCTCGCGGACGACGGCGGGTGCGCCCGCGTCGAGGAGCGCTGTGCCAAGGGCGTCGAGATGCTCGTGAACAACGCGGGTCTCGGGACCAAGGGCGCGTTCGACGAGGTGTCGATCGACGAGGAGGAGCACCTGCTCCGCGTCAACGTCCGTGCGGTGCTCCGGCTGACGCACGCCGCGCTGCCGCCCATGCTGCGCAGCGGGTCCGGGTCGGTCCTGAACGTCAGCAGCGTCGCGGGTTTCGCGCCGGGGACCCGGAGCGCCACCTACAGCGCGAGCAAGGCGTGGGTCACGAACTTCAGCGAGTCGCTGCACCTGCAGTACCACGGCACGGGCGTGAAGGTCATGGCGCTGTGCCCCGGCTTCACCCGCACGGAGTTCCACTCGCGCGCCGAGATGGACGTCAGCGGTATCCCCGACCGGCTCTGGCTCGACGCCGACGACGTCGTCCGCGAGGCGCTCGACGACCTCGCCGCCGACAAGGCGGTGAGCGTCCCGGGCGTGCAGTACAAGACGATCGTGGCCGCGAGCCGCATCGTGCCGTCGTCGGTGCGGGCCGGCGTCGTGCGACGGGTCCAGAAGCGGATGCCCGGCCGAGGGTGAGGCTGCTCGTCCTCGGCGGGACGCGCTTCGTCGGCCGAGCGCTCGTCGAGACGGCGCTCGAGCGCGGCCACGACGTCACCTGCCTGAACCGCGGTGTCACCGGTCGGGTGCCCGACGGCGTGCGCCGGCTGACCGCGGACCGGACCGACCGCACCCAGCTCGCGAACGCGCTGGGCGACAGCACGTGGGACGCCGTCGTCGACACCTGGGCGTCCGCGCCACGGACCGTCGCCGACGCGGCAGAAGTGCTGCGGCACAAGGCGTCCCGCTACGCCTACGTGTCGAGCCGCTCGGTGTGCGACCCGGTGCGGCCGCCCGGCGGCGACGAGTCGGCCGTCGTCGTCGACGCCGACCCGAACGGCGAGTCGACCACCTACCCGCGCGACAAGCGCGGCGGCGAGCTCGCCGTGCTCGCGCACCACGCCGATCCGCTGCTGCTGCGTGCCGGCCTCGTGCTGGGGCCGTACGAGGACATCGGCCGGCTGCCGTGGTGGCTCGACCGCATCGCCCGCGGCGGGCGCGTCGTCGCTCCGGGCCGGCCCGACCGTCCGCTGCAGTTCGTGGACGCCCGCGACCTCGCGCAGTTCGCGCTCGGCCGCCTCGAGACCGGCGCCGGCGGCACGTTCGACGTCGCCGGCCCGCGCGGCCAGTGCACGACCGAGGAGCTGCTCGAGGCGTGCGTCGAGGTGACCGGCTCCGACGCCGAGCTCGTGTGGGTCGACGAGGCGGACCTCGCGGCCGCCGGCGTGCAGCCGTGGACGCAGCTGCCGTGCTGGCTGCCCGAGGACTCCGAGGCGGCGGGCCTGCTCGACGGCGACACCTCGCGCGCAGCGGCCGCCGGGCTGGTCTGTCGACCGGTCGAGCAGACGGTCGCCGACACGTGGGCGTGGCTCCAGGCGGAGGGCCTGCCGGTGCAGCGTGCCGACCGGCCGGTGCACGGGCTCCCGGTCGAGCTCGAGCGTCGGCTGCTCGGCGGCGACTAGGGTCGACTGCCGTGTCCGACACCCGCAGCGCCGACCGCAGCCGCCTCCTCGAGCTCGTCACCAGGCACGCCGTGGTGCACGGCAAGGTCACGCTCTCGAGCGGCCGCGAGGCCGACTACTACGTCGACCTGCGGCGCATCACGCTGGCTGCCGAGGCCGCTCCCCTCGTCGGTCGGGTGCTGCTGGACCTCACCAGCGACTGGGACTTCGACGCCGTCGGCGGCCTGACCATGGGCGCCGACCCGGTCGCCACCGCGATGCTGCACGCGGCCGCCGCGCAGGGCCGGCTGCTCGACGCCTTCGTCGTCCGCAAGGAGGCCAAGGCGCACGGCCTGCAGCGACGGGTGGAGGGCCCCGACATCGCCGGACGCCGGGTGCTCGTCGTCGAGGACACGTCGACGACGGGCGGCTCGCCGCTGACGGCGCTCGAGGCCGTCCGCGAGGCCGGCGCCACGCCGGTCGGCGTCGCCGTCATCGCCGACCGCGACACCGGCGCCGCCGCGAAGATCGAGGCCGCCGGGGTGCCGTACCGGTTCGCCTACTCGCTGCAGGACCTCGGGCTCGCGTGAGCCCCCGGGGCCCGGGCCTGCGGATGATCACGGTGCAGACGCCGAGCGGAGGGTCGGCACGGCCCGCACCTTGATCACGCCGTGGATCGCCGGTCGAGCGCCCGCACGTGCAGCACCGCCGGCACCAGCGTGACGACCGCCAGGACGGCGAAGAGCACCGCCGCTGCCGGGGTCGCCCACTCCGTGCTGGGGTCGGCGGCGTGGCCGAACAGCTGATCGGTCGCGACCGTCACGCCCTCGAGCGTCCAGAACACCAGCAGGGCACCCGCCGCCAGGAAGCCGGGCGCCGCTCGACGCCACAGCCACACCGCCGCGACGACGGCGAGCGGGACCCACAGGGCAAGGTCCTGCAGGATCACCGGGTTCGTCGTCAGGCCACTGCCGTCGAGGATGCTCGTCGGGTCGTCGCTGCCGATGGTCGGCACGATGCGGCCGAGCCACGCGAGCGCGTTCAGCACTGCCACCGTGGCCAACACGCCGGCCACCAGCCGCACCGGCGGGCCGTCGAACCGCGATGCGAGAGCGCGCACGTCGGTGCGCACGACGAGCACGCCGGCCGACCACAGCGACAGGCCGAGCATCGCGACGTACAGCAGGAACAGGCTGTTCAGCGGTGTGGCGAGGCTGAACATGAGGGCCTGGTAGAGCACGTGGGCGAGAGCGCCGAGCCACACGACGAGTGCACGCGCCGAGCCGCGCGCCGTCATGCGCATGGCGACGAGCACCAGCGGCACGGTCGCCAGCAGCAGCACGAGCGCCGTGCCGCGGGCGGAGCCGACCATCACCGCCGGGCCGCTGAGGAGCGACGGCCACAGGAGCGTCGGTGCGGCGGCGGCCACCGTCACGGCACACAGCGCGGCGGACAGCCGGTAGGGCGCCGTCCCGCCGGAGAGGACCGCCGGCCGGTCGAGCAGTGGCGGGCGCGGGCGCCTGGTCCGGACCGGCGTGGTCATCGACATGGCTCACCTCCGAGCGGCGAGCCGGGCGGCCCTGACCGCACCCTCGACGGTTCGCCGGCCGGAGCCGCGGCGCCAGGGACGAAGGTCCGTCAGTCGACGGGGATGTCCGCCGGCAGCTCACGTCCCGGCGTCGGCCCGCGGCGGTGGTTGCGAGCCGCGCGCAGCACCTCGACGGCGATCGGCACCACCGAGACGAAGACGATGCCCAGGATGATGGCCTCGACGTTGTCGGCGACGAACGCGATGTCGCCGAGCCAGTAGCCGAGCAGCGGGACGCCGGCGGCCCAGAGCACCGCGCCGACGACGTTGTAGGTGCTGAACACCCGCCGCGACATCCGGCTGACGCCGGCGACCACCGGCGCGAAGGTGCGCACGATCGGCACGAAGCGCGCGATGACGATCGTGCGCGCGCCGTACCGCTCGAAGTAGGCGTAGCTCTTGTCGACGTACTCCTGCTGGAAGAAGCGCGAGTCCGGCCGGTTGAAGATGCGGGGTCCGCTGACGCGGCCGATCTGGTAGCCGGTCTGGTCACCGAGGATCGCCGCGACGGGCAGCGTCAGCACCAGCCACCAGATCGAGACGTCGAGCCGGTCCTGGGCGACGAGCAGCCCGGCGGTGAACAACAGTGAGTCGCCCGGCAGGAAGAAGCCGACGAGCAGCCCCGTCTCCACGAAGACGACGACGCACAGCACGAGCAGGCCGGCAGCGGCCAGCCGCTCGGCCGACAGCCACTCGGGCATGCCGGGCAGCGCGGCGAGGACGGGGGCGGGCATGGCGAGCAGGTCCGGCACCGGGCCAGGTTACGTGCACGGCACCGGGTCGCTACGGTCCGCGCATGGCGCGAGAGCGGCTGGTAGTGGTCGGCGGCGACGCCGCCGGGATGAGCGCTGCCTCGCAGGCGCGCAAGCGGCGCGACGTCGACGACCGCGAGATCCTGGCGTTCGAGCGCGGCCGGGCGACGTCGTACTCGGCGTGCGGCATCCCGTACTGGATCGGCGACGTCGTCGAGTCCGAGTCCGAGCTGGTCACGCGCACGCCGGAGCAGCACCGGGGCAACGGGATCGACGTCCGCACCTGCACCGAGGTGGTGTCGATCGACCTCGAGGTCGGTCGGGTGACCGCCCGCGAGACCGAGAGCGGGCGGGAGTACACCGAGCCGTTCGACTCGCTGATGTACGCGACCGGGAGCGTCCCCATGCGCCCGCCGATACCCGGGATCGACGCGGCCGGCGTCTTCGGCGTGCAGACGCTCGACGACGGCGTCGCGCTGCGGGCCGAGCTCGACCGCGACGAGGTGCACCGGGTCGTCGTCGTCGGCGGCGGCTACATCGGGCTCGAGCTCGCCGAGGCGTGCCAGGTCCGCGGCATGGACGTCACGGTCGTCGACAGGTCCGCGACGCCGGTCGGCACCTTCGATCCCGACGTCGGGCGGTACATCGCCGACGCCGTTCGCGCGATGGGGATCTCGCTCGTGCTGGACGACGGCGCCGCCGCCATCGAGACCGGACCCGACGGCCGGGCCCGCGCCGTCGTGACGCAGAGCGGCAAGGAGCTGCCCGCCGACGTCGTCGTGCTCGGTCTGGGCGTGCGGCCGAACGTCGCGCTGGCGCGGGAGGCCGGCATCCCGCTCGGATCGAGCGGCGGCATCGCGGTCGACCTGCGGATGCGCACTCAGGTGGACGACGTGTGGGCGGCCGGCGACTGCGTCGAGTCGGTGCACCGACTCACCGGTCAGCGCGTCGTCGTCGCCCTCGGCACGCACGCGAACAAGCAGGGTCGGGTCGCCGGCATCAACCTCGGCGGCGGCTACGCGACCTTCCCCGGCGTCATCGGCACCGCGGTCACCAAGGTGTGCGACCTCGAGGTGGCGCGCACCGG
>JBKHYE010000003.1:0-15583 GCA_046565705.1 Actinomycetes bacterium | reverse complement strand
CCAGCGGGCGGCCGCTCTGCATGACCTTCTCGAGCAGCGGCAGCAGGTCCTTGACCGAGCTGATCTTGGAGTTGACGACGAGGACGTACGGGTCCTCGAGGACGGCCTCCATGCGCTCGGGGTCGGTCACGAAGTACGGGCTGATGTAGCCCTTGTCGAAGCGCATCCCCTCGGTGAGCTCGAGCTCGAGCCCGAAGGTGTTGCTCTCCTCGACGGTGATGACGCCTTCCTTGCCGACCTTGTCCATGGCCTCGGCGATGATCTCGCCGACCGTGGTGTCCGCAGCGGAGATCGACGCCGTGGAGGCGATCTGCTCCTTGGTCTCGACGTCCTTGGCGGCGTTGCCGATGGCCTCGACGACACGCTCGACGGCGGCCTCGATGCCCTTCTTCAGACCCATCGGGTTCGCGCCGGCGGCGACGTTGCGCAGGCCCTCGCGCACGAGCGCCTGGGCCAGCACGGTGGCGGTGGTGGTGCCGTCACCCGCGACGTCGTCGGTCTTCTTCGCGACCTCCTTGACGAGCTCGGCCCCGATCTTCTCGTAGGGGTCCTCGAGCTCGATCTCCTTGGCGATGGAGACGCCGTCGTTGGTGATGGTGGGGGCGCCCCACTTCTTCTCCAGGACGACGTTGCGGCCCTTGGGGCCGAGGGTGACCTTGACGGCGTCGGCGAGCTGGTTCATGCCGCGCTCGAGGCCGCGCCGGGCCTCCTCGTCGAAGGCGATGATCTTTGGCATGCGGTGGGTTCCTCCCGATCGATGGTGCTGCTCGGCAGGCGCCCGCGACGGACGACCGGATGACCGGCCTCACCTGCACGTGCTGGCACTCTGCACGTCGGAGTGCTACGCGCTTTGTTAGCACTCTCGCCCCGAGAGTGCAAGCGCCGCCGGCGCCCGGCCACTGCACTGGCGGCCGAGCTCGCCGCGTGGACCCGGACCGGCGCGCGTGACCTCGGCGGCACAGGGGTACGAGCGCCGGCGTGACCCGGACAGACGGCGCGGAAACGGTCAGCGGCGAGGCGAGAGAGCGCCGGCTGGCACGGGAGGCGCTGCTCGCCGACCGGGCGGCCGCCGCGCTCACCCGGTCCCGGCGGCGCGTGGGCCTGCGCGCGCCTGCGGCGCTGCCCGTTGCGGTGCGCGCCTCCCGCGGCCTGCTCGCGCCCGGGCGCCCCCAGCGCGGCGCGGCCTGAGCCGGCCCGGGGTCAGGCCGGGTCGCGCCCGGCGTAGAACTCGGACGTGATCTCGGCCGGCGTCTCCGCCCGCCGCGGCAGCTGCTCGGCGGCAGCGCCGGCACGGCGGTCGACCACGGGAGCCGGGTAGGTCTCGACGCCGCGAGGGAGCCGGTCCCGCCGCCGCCGCACGAGGGCGCTCACGCGAGCGCGGATGGGGCGCGACGCGAGCACGCCGATCGCGACCGCAGCGGCCAGGGCAGGGACGGTGCGCGACATGGCGTCCTCCTCGGGGTCGCGGCCCCACCTACCCGGCGAGGTGCGGCGCACCCCTGTTCACCCCCGCGGGTGACGTGCCGCTGGGAGGCTCCGGGCACCAGTGCGCCGTGCGGATCTGGGGACACACCGGGGGCGCACGGGCCGACGCTCCCGACGACATCACCGCCGGCCCGCAGCTGGTGTGCGCGTGCGGCGCGACGACGCCGCTCGCGGTGATGCGCGGGCCCGCCGGCCATGGTCGGCTCGCCTGCCGGGCCTGCCGGCGGGTGCTCCTGGACCAGCTGAGGCCGTCGGTGGTCAGCGGGCGGTGAACCGGTCCCCGGGCGCCACATCGGGCAGCGTCTCGGGCGCCGTCTCGACCACCGTGTCGAACGGCTCGCCCGGCCCGTACTGCGGGCACTGCTCGAACGGACGGTCGGTGCACGGCGCCATCTGTGCGACGTGGACGACGACGCCGTCCCGGATGAAGACCGCCGTCAGCGGCACCGGTACCTGGAACATGTGGAACGTCGACGTCGTCGGCTCGTCGTACTCGAAGACCATGCCGGTTCCCCGGGGTACGTGGTCGCGGCCCATGAGACCCACCCGACGCTCCGACGACTCGTCCGCCACCTCGAGCGTCAGCAGAACACCGTCGAGCTCGACCTGCACCGTTTCCTCGATGCGCTGGCCCACCGTCGGCTCGGCGACCGGCGCGCCGCCGGACACCGCGTCGCCGCAGCCGGCGAGGCACGCGACGACGCCCACCACCGCCGATGTCTTGACCTTCCACAGGAAGGGGCGAGCCGGTCGCGGACGCACGCCCCGCATCGTTGCACCGCCGTGTCGACCCCGCAGAAGAGCGGCGCCGGTCGGCCTTTTGCGGGGTTAGCAGTCCCCCGGTCGGCCGAATATGCCGCTGTTAGCAGGCACTGCGGCGTTGTCTTGGACACAATCGACGATTGTCTTTGCCTTTCGGTTCGCCGCTGCGGCAGCATGATCGGCATGGCGAAGAAGGCACCGGTGGGCGAGGTCCGCGCGTGGGCGAAGGAGCAGGGGTTCGAGCTCGGTGACCGCGGCCGGCTCCCCGCCGAGGTGTGGGAGGCGTGGGAGGCGCGAACGACCCGCGGCCCGGTGCCGCAGCCGCGTGCCGAGGGGGTCGCGGCGGGTGCCACGAAGGACGACCTCGCCGCGGCCAATTCCCGGATCCACCAGCTCGAGCAGCAGGTGGCCGAGCTGGCCGACCGGCTCGCGAAGGTCGAGAGCCGCCCGGCCGAGCCGCGCCGGCTGTTCGCCCGCGCGCGCTGACGAGCGCGCCGTCCTACGGCCGCGTCGGGTCGATCATCGTCATGCCGGTGAGCGACGAGCGGTCGAAGCCGGGGAGCAGGTCCGCGGCCGCGTGCAGGTCGATGACGCGCTCGACCAGCGCCTCCGGCCGGAGCGCGCCTGACTCGATGAGAGACAGCATCTCGGGGTAGTCGACGGCGGCCATCCCGTGGCTGCCGAGCACGTCGAGCTCCCAGCCGATGACACGGTCCATGGGCACGCGCGGATGACCCTCGACCGGCGGGAGCAGCCCGATCTGGACGTGCCTGCCCCGACGGCGAAGGCTGTGCAGCGCGGTGGCGCAGGCGTCCTCGCTGCCCACCGCGTCGACCGCCACGTCGCTTCCGAGGCCGGTGAGCTCGTGCACGTGCTCGACCACGCCTGGGCCGTCGGCGACCACCACCGCGTCGGCGCCGGCCGCCGTCGCCGCCGACAACGCGTCCGGGTTGCGGTCGACCGCGACCACTCGCGCACCGAGCGCCTTGCCGATCATGACCGCGCTGAGGCCGACGCCACCCGCCCCGACCACGGCGAGCCACTCGCCCGGCTGCAGCCGAGCCCGGTGCGCGAGCGCGCGGTACGCCGTCGCGAAGCGGCACCCCAAGGCCGCAGCCGCCTCGAAGGTGACGGCGTCGGGGACACGCACGAGGTTCGTGTCCGCGGCATGCAGGGCGACCTCCTCGGCGAAGGAGCCCCAGTGCGTGAAGCCCGGCTGCTGCTGATTCGGGCACACCTGGGCGTTGCCCGACCGGCACCACCTGCACCGTCCGCAGCCGCAGACGAACGGGACGGTGACGCGGTCACCGACCTGCCACGAGCCGACGTCCGTCCCGACCCGGCTGACGACGCCGGCCAGTTCGTGCCCTGGCACGTGCGGGAAGTCGATGACGTCGTGACCTGCCCAGCCGTGCCAGTCACTGCGGCAGAGCCCGGTGGCGTGCACGCGGACGACCACGCCGCCGGCGGGCGGCTCGGGGTCGGGGACCTCCCGGACCTCCGGCCGGGCGCGGACGGCGTCGACGACGACGGCTCTCACCCCCGACATGGTGCGGCACCCGGCCCGCGGCACCCGGCCCGCGGTCGATAGCGTCCAGATCGTGGAGCAGCGCCTCAGCCTCGTCACGCTGGGCGTCCGGGATCTGCGCCGCGCGAAGCGCTTCTACGAGCAGCTCGGCTGGCGGGGCCAGGAGGTCGAGCAGACGGTGTTCTTCCAGGCCGGCGGCATGGCGCTGGTGCTGTGGAGCGTCGACGCGCTCGCCGATGACTCGGGCGTCGACCGACGGCGGACGGACGCCTTCGGCGGCGTGGTGCTCGCGCAGAACGTCCGCTCCCGCGACGAGGTCGACGCCGTTCTCACCGAGGCCGCCGCTGCCGGAGCCACCGTCACGCGAGCCCCGGCGGAGACCTTCTACGGCGGCTACGCCGGCTGCTTCCGGGACCTTGACGGCCACGTGTGGGAGATCGCGCACAACCCCGGGTTCGCGCTCGAGGCAGACGGCTCGCTCAGGCTGCCGGACTTCGGCGCGGACGAGCAGGGTCACTGACCCGAGCGCTGCTCCTTCTCCCACTGCGCGCGCTTCTCCGCACCGGTCTCGCCGGCGTAGCCGACGTCCTGACCGCTCACCCGACCGACCATGGTGTCGTTCGGCGTGGTGCCGGTCGTGCTGTGCTGGTCGGGCTCGTCCGGGTCGGGCACGCCGCCGGTCGCGCGCGAGAGCGCCTCGTGGTCGTCGCGGTCGACGTCCTCCTCGCCGGGACGCGGGTCGGGCACAGCGGCTCCTTCCGTCGGGTGCCAGCCGGTCTACCCCGCTGCGGCGCGCCGACCCGACCCGCGCACGACGATCCGGTCGAGCAGCTCCTGCGTCGCCACGGCGACGGCGTCGACCGCGGCGTCGAAGGCCTCGGCGTTGTGGGGAGCCGGCGACCGCATCCCCGCCACCTTCCGCACGTACTGCAGCGCGGCGGCGCGGACGTCGTCGTCGCCGACGGCCTCGGTGTACGGCGGGCGAAGCGTCTTGATGCTGCGACACATGGCGGGCACGCTGCCGCGCAGCGACGGCCGGCGCAACCCTTGACGGCCCCCCGCAGCAGGCGGACGGTGCGGGTGCGACCCGGCACCAGGTCGGGCGAGAGGGGGGTCCGGCATGGCCGGCTTCGTGCAGATCATCGAGTACACGACGTCGCGCATCGACGAGATGCGGGCGTTGCAGGAGAAGTGGCGCGACGAGCACCCTGACATGGGGCCGACGCGCATCACGGTCACCGCCGACAGGGACCGCCCGCGCACCTACCTGACCATCGTCGAGTTCGAGTCGTACGAGGAGGCGATGCGCAACAACGACGACCCGCTCACGGCGCAGTTCGCCGAGCAGATGCGGGCGCTGACCGACGGGCCGCCGACGTTCCGCAACCTCGACGTGGAGATGACCGAGATCCGCATGGACCTCGAGAAGAGGGCGCGGGCGTAGCGCCCTACGCGAGGCCGGCCCTGGCGAACGCGCTGTACGACGGCGCGATCGTCGCGGTCGGCCCGGCGGTCGCCGCGACGGCGTCGATGGTCTTCAGCCCGTCGCCGGTGTTGTAGAGCACCGTCTCGGCGTCCGGGTCGATCTCGCCGCGCTCGAGCAGCAGCTTCAGCGTCGCGACGGTGACCCCGCCGGCTGTCTCGGCGAAAACGCCCTCGGTCGAGGCGAGCAGCCGGATCCCCTCGACGACCTGCTCGTCGGACACGTGCGCCATCGACCCGCCGGTACGGCGGACGACGTCGAGCGCGTACGGCCCGTCGGCCGGGTTGCCGATGGCGAGCGACTTGGCGATGGTCGACGGCTTGACCGGCTTCACGACGTCCCAGCCGTTCTCGAACGCCGTTGTGATCGGCGAGCAGCCGGTGGCCTGGGCGCCGAACACCTTGTACGGCGTCGCCTCGACGAGGCCGAGCCGGCCCAGCTCGCCGAAGGCCTTGTCGACCTTGGTGAGCAGCGAGCCCGAGGCCATCGGCGCGACGACCTGTGCGGGCAACCGCCAGCCGAGCTGCTCGGCGACCTCGTAGCCGAGCGTCTTGGAGCCCTCGGCGTAGTACGGCCGGACGTTCACGTTCACGAAGGCCCAGTCCTCGGCCTCTGCGATCTCGCTGCACAGCCGGTTGACGTCGTCGTAGCTGCCGTCGACCGCGACGAGCGTCTGGCCGTAGATCGCGCTCTGCACGACCTTGCCCTGCTCGAGGTCGCTCGGGATGAACACGACCGAGCGCAGGCCGGCGTGCGTCGCGTGCGCGGCGACGGAGTTGGCGAGGTTGCCGGTCGAGGCACAGGAGACGGTCGTGTAGCCGAAGGCGCGCGCCGCAGACAGCGCCACCGAGACGACGCGGTCCTTGAAGGAGTGCGTCGGGTTGCCGCTGTCGTCCTTGACGAGCAGCGACCGCATGCCGAGCGCCTTCGCGAGGTGCGGCGCCGGGCGCAGCCGCGTCATGCCGGCGCCGAGATCGACGCGCGTCGCCTCGTCCTGACCGGCGGGCAGCAGACCTGCGTAGCGCCAGAGAGTCTGCGGCCCTGCGGCGATCGACTCGCGGGTCACGCGGCGCAGCCGGTCCTCGTCGTAGGCGACCTCGAGCGGGGCGAAGCAGCGCTCGCACACGTGGACCGGCGCGAGCGGCACCTCGTTGCGGCACTCCCGACAGACCAGCCCGCGGGCGGGCGAGTCGGCGAAGGCTGCCGGGACGTCGACAGTGAGCGTCATGCGAGTGGAGGCCTCTCCTCATCTTCCCCGCACGGACGTCGTGCGGGACGGAGTTGGCACCTGACGCGAGGCCGCTGCGAGAGCGTTCCGCGCTGGTTGCCGGGGCGTCATCGGGCCGTTCCCTGGTGCCCCTCTGGATGAGCGGTGCTGTGGAGTTGTGGTCACGCGGTCGTGCGAGTGCTGCCACAGCATACGCGGCGGGTCTACGGTGCGGCCGTGCCGCCGACGCTGCTGCTCGCCTCCAACCGGGGACCGGCGTCCTTCGTCGACGGGACCGACGGCGCGCCCGTCGTCCGGCCGGGCGGCGGCGGGCTCGTCTCCGCGCTGTCCGGCATCAACGGGACCGCGGACGCGCTGTGGGTGTGCGCGGCGCTGAGCGACGCGGACCGCCGCGGTGCGCGGCGGCACCCTCACCGGCTGCCGATCGAGGCGCCCACGGCGGTGCGGATGCTCGAGGTCGACCCGGTCGTCTTCGACCGCGCGTACAACGAGGTCGCGAACTCGACGCTGTGGTTCGTCTCGCACCTGCTGTACGCGACGCCGTCGGCACCGGTGTTCGACGCGCGGTCGCGCCGGGCGTGGGCGGACTACCGCACCTACGACGCCGCGTTCGCCGAGGCGCTCGCCGAGGAGGCCGCGCCGGGCGCGACGGTGCTGGTGCAGGACTACCACCTGTCGCTCACCCCGCGGCAGCTGCGGGAGCGGCGCGACGACCTGCGGATCGGGCACTTCACGCACACGCCGTGGGCGCCGCCGGAGTACTTCTGCCTGCTGCCCGAGGACATGGGTCGCGAGGTGCTGCTCGGGCTGCTCGGCGCCGACGCCGTCGGCTTCCTGTCGCGCCGGTGGGCCGACGCCTTCGTCGACTGCTGCGTGAGAGTGCTCGGCGCCGAGCGCGTCGACGGCGGGGTGCGGTGCGACGGACGCACCACGCGCGTCGACGTGCACCCGCTCGGCGTCGACGCCGGCGAGCTGCGCGCGCGGGCGCAGCTGCCCGACGTGCGGGACCGCGTCGCGGCGCTGCGCGAGCTGGCCGGGGACCGGCAGCTCGTGCTGCGGGTGGACCGCACGGAGCTCAGCAAGAACCTCGTGCGGGGGCTGCTCGCCTTCCGCGAGCTGCTCGTGACGCACCCGGAGTGGCACCGGCGGGTCGTCCACGTCGCGCTCGCGTACCCGTCGCGGCACGACCTGCCGGCCTATCGCGAGTACACCGGTGCGGTGCAGCGGGTCGCCCGCGAGATCAACTCGACGTTCGGCGGCCAGGGGTGGCAGCCGGTCGTGCTCGAGGTGCGCGACGACTACGCCCGCTCGCTCGCCTCGTACGTCGTCGCGGACGTGCTGCTCGTGAACCCGCTGCGCGACGGGATGAACCTCGTCGCCAAGGAGGGGCCGGTCCTCAGCGAGCGCGGGCTCTCGCTCGTGCTCTCGCGCGAGGCCGGCGCGGCCGACGAGCTCGGCGACGACGCGATCGTCGTCAACCCGTACGACGTGAGCGCCACGGCCGAGGCGCTGCACGAGGCGCTGCTGCAGCCGGCCAGCGAGCGGCGGGCGCGCACCGACCGGCTCGCGCAGGCAGCCACCCGGCTGCCGCCGTCGTCCTGGCTCGCGGCGCAGCGGGCGGTCCTCGAGTCCGGGCCGCACTAGGGTCCGCCCGTGCACCCCGGCGCCAGGACCCTTTCGCTGACCGCTGCGCTGAACCGCTCGCCGGTCGACCGGGGTCTCGGGATCGTGCGGCTGCACCGGTCGACGGTCTCGGCGCTCGGGCTGACGCCGTGGGCGCCGGTGCGGCTCGAGGGCCGGCGCGCGACGGGCGCCGCCGTGGCGTTCGCTCCCGACGACACGCCCGCCGGCACGGCGCTGTGCGACGAGGTGCTGCTGCGCAACCTCGGTCTCGTCGACGGCGCCGCGGTGCAGCTCGAGGCCGTCCCGCCGGTCGAGGCGGCGACCGTGACCGTCGCCGGCGGCTCCGACGTCGTCGCCCTGGTCGAGCCCGAGCTGCTGCGCGAGGCGCTGCTCGGCAAGTGGGTCACCGACGGCGACGACGTCACGCTGCACCTGCAGGGCACCGCGCCGGGCGGCCCGAGCGACCCCGTCGCGGCGCGCAGCCGGCTGCGCAACCTGCTCGGCCCGGCGATGACGACGCACCTGCTGCGCGTCACCGGCACCCATCCCGCTGGCCCGGCCCTCGTGACGATGGGCACCGTCGTCGGCTGGGACGGCGGCCGCTCGACCACCGGCAGCTCGACCCCGGTGCTGCCCGAGCAGACGCCGCGCGGCACGGGCGCGGCCGCGGAGCGGACGCTGGCCGACCTGCCCGGGCTCGAGCAGCAGGGCCGCCAGCTGCAGGAGTGGCTCGACCTCGCCTTCCACCACCCCGACCTGCTCCGCCGGCTCGGCACGACGCCGGGCACCGGCGTGCTGCTCACCGGCCCGGCCGGCAGCGGGAAGGCGACCCTGGTCGAGGTCGTCACCGGCCTGGTCGGCGCGCGGCTGCAGAAGGTCTGGGCGCCGTCGCTCGCCGCGCTCGAGCCCAACGCCGCCGCGAAGCAGCTCACCGACCTGCTCAGCGGCGCCGCCCGCACCGCACCGGCGGTCGTGCTGCTCGAGGACGTCGAGGCGCTGGCGCCGCGCGACGGCGGCGGCCCGCTGCTGCCGGTCCTCCTGCTCGCGATCCGCGACGTCGTCGCCGACGGCCGGGTCGCCGTCGTGTGCAGCACGGCGCACCCGGAGCGGGTCGACCCGCAGCTGCGGGAGCCGGGCACGCTCGACCGCGAGCTCGCCGTGCCGGTGCCCGACCGCGCTCAGCGGCTGCGACTGCTCGAGGTCGCGACGCGCAGCGTGCCGCTCGCCGACGACGTCCGCCTCGACGACGTCGCCGGACGCACCCCCGGCTTCGTCGCCGCCGACCTGCTGGCGTTCGTTCGCGAGGCGAGCCTGCGGGCCGCCGCCCGGCACCGCGCCGCCGGGGAGGAGGACGCCTCCGTCGCCCACGCCGACCTCGAGGCGGCGCTCGAGGTGGTGCACCCCACCGCCATGGGTGGGGCCCAGCTCGACCTCGGCCGGCTGACCCTCGACGACGTCGGCGACATGGTCGAGACGAAGACGGCTCTCACCGAGGCGGTCCTGTGGCCGCTGCAGTACCCGGACACCTTCGCGCGGCTCGGCGTCTCGCCGCCGCGCGGGCTGCTCCTCTACGGACCGCCGGGATGCGGCAAGACCTTCCTCGTGCGGGCTCTCGCCGGCACCGGCCAGGCGAACGTGCTGTCGGTCAAGGGCGCCGAGCTGCTGAGCAAGTGGGTGGGCGAGAGCGAGCGTGCCGTCCGCGAGCTGTTCCGGCGGGCGCGCGAGGCGGCGCCGTCGCTGATCTTCCTCGACGAGGTCGACGCCCTCGCCCCGACCCGCGGGCAGAGCACCGACGGCGGCACGACCGACCGGGTCGTCGCGGCGCTGCTCACCGAGCTCGACGGCGTCGAGGCGCTGCGCGACCTCAGCGTCATCGGCGCGACCAACCGCCCGGACCTCGTCGACCCCGCGATGCTGCGCCCCGGCCGGCTGGAGCGGCTGGTGTACGTGCCGCCGCCGGACGCCGAGGCCCGTGCGCTCATCCTGAAGGCGGCGGCGAAGGACGTGCCGCTCGCCGACGACGTCGACCTCGAGGCGCTCGGCGCGCGCACCGACGGGTACAGCGCCGCAGACTGCGCCGCGCTGGTGCGCGAGGCCGCGCTCACGGCGATGCGCGAGTCGCTCGAGGCGAGCACCGTGACCGCCGCCCACCTCGAGGCGGCGCTGGCATCGGTGCGGCCCTCGCTCGACGCCCGGCAGGTCGCCGCCCTCGCCGCGTACGCCGCGGACAGGCACGGCACGGGCTGACCCGGCCCGGACTAGCCGAGCTGGTCCGCGAGCTCCGCCAGCAGAGCGACGACGCCGGCCGGCCCCGCGACGACGACGTCGGCCCGCTCGCGCAGCGCGGGCGGGCCCTCGTCGCTCGCGCTGCACACCAGCACGCCGGGCACGCCCTGACGGCGCAGCGCGTCGACGGCGTCGAAGGCGGCGAGGTCGCCGACGTCGTCGCCCGCGAACAGCACGGCGGACGGCGCCGGGTCGCACAGCGCGAGCAGCGCGCCCGCCTTGTCGTGGCCCGGCGGCCGCAGCTCGACGACCAGCCGGCCGGGGTGCGCCTCGAGCCCGGCGCCGGCGGCCAGCTCGGCGAGCCGCGGGCGCAGGCGCTCCAGCGCTCCGGCCGGGTCGGGCGCGCGTCGGGTGTGCACGACGAGCGAGAGGCCCTTGTCCTCGACGTGCGCGCCCTCCGCAGCCGCGAGGTCCGGCAGGACGTCGCGCAGCCGGTCGAGCCCGGGCAGCGGCTCGGCGCCGGTCAGCGCGCCGTCGGCCCAGCGCTCGGCGCCGTACTGCCCCTGCACCACGAGGCCCGGGACGCCGTGCAGGCCGCCGAGCTCGACGACGACCGCGGCCGGGCGGCCGGTGACGAGCGCGACGCGGCCGACCCGCGCGGCGAGCCGGCTCAGCGCGTCGACGGCACCGGGCGCCGGCACGGCGTCCTCCGGGCGCTCGACGACGGGAGCCAGCGTGCCGTCGTAGTCGAGCGCGACCAGCGCGCGCCCGGGGTCGGCGAGCAGCGCGGCGGTGCCGGCCCGGCCGGCGTCGGTGGTCGGCCGGGGGGCGGGCATGCCGGCAGGCTACTGAGGGAGGTCCGCGCCCGGCTCGACGCCGACCGGCCCCGGCAGCAGCGGCCCGAGCCCGTCCCACTGGGCGATCGCGCAGCCGTCCTCACGCGACAGCCGCAGGTCGACCTCCTCGCCGCGCCAGGTGCCGGTCACGTGCGCGGTCTGCGGCCCGCCGTAGACCTGGGTGCAGATGCGGTCCTCGGGCAGCGGCGCGAACGGTTCGTCGGCGTCGAGCAGGTGGGCGCAGGCCGCGGCGGCCTCGGGGTGGTCGCCGGAGGCGGCGCCGCCCTGCTCGCAGACGAGCGTCCAGCGCTGCGGCGGCGAGCCGTCGCCCTGGTCCTGCTCGACGACGAGCCGGCCGATCGGCTCGGGCGCCGGGCTCAGGGCGTCGTCGTCGGACCCGCCGCTGCACGCGGCGAGGACCAGCACGAGCGGCAGCAGCACGAGCAGGCGCACGTCAGTGGGACGCCGGCCGGCACCGCTCGGTTCCCGGCTCAGGAGACGTAGTCGCGGGTGACGACGACGGTCAGGCCCTCGCCCGGCAGGTTCGGCAGCCGCGGGAGCACGCGGAGCACCTTCGGGAAGCGGCGGGCGAACTCGCGCGCGGCGTCCTCCTGACCCGGTGGGTAGTAGACGGTCGTCGCGCGGATGCGGCCCCCGGAGCTCCCTGTGTCGCGCACCGGCCAGCCCCCGGCCTCGAAGTCGCGGGCGGCGCGGGCGGCGAGGCCGGAGATCCGGGAGTTGTTGAGCACGAGGACCGGCACCTCGATCGGCGCCGGCGCGGGGGCCGGCTCCGCGGCAGGCGCCGGCGCAGGAGCGGCCGTCGCGGCGGGCGTCGGTGCGGGCACGTCGGGGACGGCGGGCTCGTCGAGCACGACGTCGGCAACCGGCTCGTCGGCGGCTGTCTCGCCGGCTGTCTCGCCGGCGGTCGCGGCGGGGCGCACGGCCGGGTCGGCGACGGGCACGGCGGTGCCGCCGGTCGCCCACAGCAGCGTGCCGATCCCGAGCGCGACCCCCGCGACCGCGACCAGCGCGCCGGCGAGCGCGCGCGCCGGCCGGAGCTCCGGCGGGCGTGGCGCGCGGGCGGGCCGACCGGTGCGGGTGAGCGGGAGGGCGATCGGCACGGTCGGCTCGTCGAGGTCGGCGGTGACCGACTCGCTGCCCGTGAGGTCGACGACGTCGTCACCCGGCGGGCGCGGCGCGGCACCGCGCCCGCTGCCGCCGACCGGCGACCACCAGGGATCGGCAGTGGTGTCGCGCGTGGGGCCCACCGCGGCCTCCGTCCGGGACCTGCTCAGGCGTCCATGCCGAGGCGGCGCGCCGAGCGGGTGCGCTGGCGAGAGGCGCGCAGGCGGCGCAGCCGCTTCACCAGCATCGGGTCGGCGACCAGCGCCTCCGGGCGGTCGATGAGGGCGTTGAGGACCTGGTAGTAGCGCGTGGCGCTCATGCCGAACAGGTCGCGGATCGCGGACTCCTTGGCGCCCGCGTACTTCCACCACTGCCGCTCGAAGGCGAGGATCTCGCGCTCGCGGTCGGACAGCGCATCGCAGAGCGCGTCGGCCGAGCCGGGGGCGACGCCGCCCAGCGGCGGCACGGGCTGGGGAGCCGGGGCCATGGGGTCCTCCTCGGACGGCGAGCGCGAATGACACGGGTGTCATTCGCGGCCGCCATCCAAGCACAGCACACGGCACTGACCCGGCTTCCACGCCGCACGTCGTGCGCGGCGGCAGGTCGCGCGGCGCGCGGTGCTTCCTGCATCGCGCCCGACTACGGCCCGACTACGGGTAGAGGCCGCGGGTCCGATGGGCCTGGGCGACCCGGCCGACGCCGATCATCTGCGCCGCCGTCCGCAACGAGACGCCCTTCTCCTTGGCCAGTGCGGAGACCTGCCGGTAGGTGCGCTCCATGAGCTCGCGCAGCCGGTCGTTGACCTCGTCCTCGGACCAGAAGTAGGCCTGCAGGTCCTGCACCCACTCGAAGTACGACACGGCGACGCCGCCGGCGTTGGCGAGCACGTCCGGGACGACCAGCACGTTCCGGTCGGCGAGCACGGCGTCGGCGTCCGGCGTCGTCGGCCCGTTCGCCCCCTCGACCACGAAGAAGGCCTGGATGCGGTCGGCGTTCTCCTCGTGGATGACGCCCTCGAGCGCGGCGGGCACCAGCACGTCGACGTCGAGCTCGAGCAGCTCCTCGTTGGTGATCGTGTCGGTGCCCGGGTACCCGACGACGCTCTCGCTGCCGTCGCGCAGGTGGCGCAGCAGCGCCGCGGGGTTGAGGCCCTTGCTCGAGTAGACGCCGCCCTTGACGTCCGAGACCGCGACGACGGTGCACCCGGCGTCGTGCAGGTACTGCGCCGCGAGGCCGTCGACCTTGCCGAACCCCTGCACGGCCACGGTCGCGCCGCGGTGGTCGATGCCGGCCTCGTGCAGCGCGCTGAACGCGGCGTACATGACCCCGCGGCTGGTGGCCCCGGCGCGGCCCTGGGACCCGCCCAGGGACACCGGCTTGCCGGTGACGACGCCGGTGACGGTGTACCCGGAGTTCACCGAGTACGTGTCCATCATCCAGGCCATCGTCTGCTCGTCGGTGCCGACGTCGGGCGCCGGGATGTCGCGCTCCGGACCGATGATCGGCAGGATCTCGCTGATGTAGCGGCGCGAGACCCGCTCGAGCTCCTGGCGCGACAGCAGGCGCGGGTCGACCGCGACGCCGCCCTTCGCGCCGCCGTACGGGATGCCCATGAGGGCGCACTTCCAGGTCATCCACATCGCGAGTGCGCGGACCTCGTCGAGGTCGGTGTGCGGGTGGAAGCGGATGCCGCCCTTGGCCGGTCCGCGGGAGAAGTTGTGCTGCACCCGGTAGCCCTGCAGCACGTCGAGCGTGCCGTCGTCGCGCCGCAGCGGCACGGCCACCTGCATCGACCGGCGCGGCGTCGCGAGCATCGAGTGCATGCCGTCGTCGAGGCCGAGGTGCCGCACTGCCTCGGCGAGCTGGTGCTGCGCGCTGTCGAGGGCGGACATCCGGGCGGGCACCCGGCGAGGATGCCACGCAGCGTGTGACCGGCGTTACGCGACCTGCACGACGGTGCCGCGCGCCACGGGGGCGAACAGCAGGACGGCGACGTCGGGCACCTCGGACGGCGCGACGCCGAGCGCCGGCGCGACGACGGCGCCGACCGCCGCGCGGTCGTACGTCGCGGCCGACAACGGCAGGCCCGAGGCGGACGTCGTGCCGGCGCCCGAGTCCTGCGGCGCCTTGCGGCGCTGGTCCGGGTAGGTGTACGGCCCGCTCGGCCCGTCCGGCGGCTCGCCCGAGCGCTCGCCCGTCGCGGGGTTCACCTCCTGGCCGTCGCGGTAGCCGTCCTCGGCGTCCTGGTACTCGGGGATGGGCCGCTCGCGCGGGCCGGCGCCCAGGCTGCGGCAGGTCGGGCCGGAGCGGTCGAGGTACTCGGGCTCGTCGCCGGGCACGTAGCCGCCGTTGTTGCGGGTGAACTCGAGCGTGATGTGCAGGCCCGGCTGCAGGGTGCCGAAGGAGTCGGCGATGGCCCGGTGGTCGTCGACCAGCGAGTACGCCAGGCACGGGTACATCGGTGCGTACTTCTCGTAGAGCCGCAGGTTCGGCTGGCTCACGCGGGCCAGGGTGATGAAGCGCTGCTCGTTCTCGGCCACGAAGCTCTCGGCGGTGCCGGCCAGGCCGGTGGTCTGGACCAGCACCTGCTCGATGGCCTGCTCGTCGCGCACCAGGTTGCGGTTGATGGCCGAGAAGTCCTCCAGCAGCGACAGCAGGTCGGGCGCGGCGGCGTCGAGGTTGTCGGCGAAGTCGGCGGTGCCGGCGACGTTCTCGGCCAGCCGGGGCAGCTCGGGGTTGAACTCGGCCAGGTACTGGCGCACCAGCACCAGGTTCCCGCCGATCTGGTCACCGCGGTCGCGCAGCGCCGAGGACACCGCGTTCAGGGTGACGCTGAGCTGCTCGGGCTCCAGGGTCTGCAGCACCGGCAGCAGGTTGTCCAGCGCCTGGCTGAACTCCCGCGCGGTGGCGCTGCGGTCCTGCTCGATGACCCCGCCGTCGGCCAGCGACTGCGGCCCGCCAGAGGCCGGCTCGTCGTAGACGATCGAGACGAACTTCTCCCCGAACAGCGTCTTGGGCAGGATCATCGCCGTCGCGTCGGCCGGCACCGTGGCCGCCTGCTCGGGCTGCAGGTGCAGCTCGAGCTCGGCGCCGTCGTCGGTCGCCCGCACCGACCGCACCTCACCGATGATCAGCCCGCGGACCTTCACATCGCCGCCGGTCGACAGCTGGTTGCCGATCCGGTCGGCCCGCAGCGTCACCGTGACGGTGTCGGAGAACGCCTTGGTGTAGGTCGCCACCGACAGCCCGATCAGCCCGGCCAGCACCAGCAGGAACACCAGGCCGCC
>JBKHYE010000002.1:0-3759 GCA_046565705.1 Actinomycetes bacterium | reverse complement strand
GGTACTCGCGGGTGTAGCCGTTGCCGCCGAGGATCTGGATGGCCTTCTCGGTGACGTCGACGGCCGTCTCGCCGGCGAACAGCTTGCACATCGAGCCCTCGCCCGCGGTGAACGGGATGTTGTTCTTGCCCATCCACGCCGCGCGCCAGGTCAGCAGCCGCGCGGCGTCGACCTTCATCTTCATGTCGGCGAGCATGAACGCGATCGCCTGGTTCTGGATGATCGGCCGGCCGAACTGCTCGCGCGTCTTGGCGTACTCGAGGGCGTACTCGTAGGCGGCGCGGGCGATGCCGACCGCCTGCGCGCCGACGCTGGGACGTGACGCCTCGAAGGTCGCCATCGCCGCCTGGCCGCCCTTGCTCTTGCCGGGTGCCGGCTGCTCGCCGCGGGCGACCGCCGCCGCGCGCTCGCGGGCCCGGGCGAGCCGCTCGTCGAGCTTGTCCTTGCCGCCGAGCAGCTGGCTGCCCGGGATGCGGCACTCGTCGAGGATGACCTCGGAGGTGTGCGAGGCGCGGATGCCGTGCTTCTGGAACTTCTGGCCCATCCGCAGCCCGGCGCCGTCGGTCACCTTGTGCTCCGGGCCGATGACGAACGACGCCTGGCCGCGCGCCTTGAGGTCGGGCTCGACCGACGCGACGACGACGTGGACGTCGGCGATGCCGCCGTTCGTGATCCAGGTCTTGACGCCGTTGAGCACCCACTCGTCGGTCTTCTCGTCGTAGACGGCGCGGGTACGCAGGCCGGAGACGTCGGAGCCGGCGTTGGGCTCGGAGACGGCCAGCGCCGCGAGCTTCACGTCGTTCTCGTCGCCGAAGCAGCGAGGCACCCACTCGCCGATCTGGTCCATCGTCCCGTTGGCGAGGATGCCGGCCACGCCGAGCGTGGTGCCGACGAGCGACAGCCCGATGCCGGCGTCGCCCCAGAACAACTCCTCCATGATGATCGGCAGGCTGATGCCGGTCTCGTCACCCCAGACGTTGGCGAAGAAGTCGAGCGAGTACAGCCCGGCCTTGGCCGCCTCCTGGATCACCGGCCAGGGGGTCTCCTCGCGCTCGTCCCACTCCGACGCGACCGGTCGGACGACGTTCTCCGCGAACTCGTGGACCCACTTCTGGAGCGTCTGCTGGTCCTCGTTGAGCTGCAGGCTGAAGCCGGTCATGCGGGGGGACTCCTCGGAGACGGTGACTGTTACCGCCGGTAACAGTGCCGCCCGCCTCGGCGCGGTGTCAAGACGACGAGGCGCCCGTCACCCGTTCTCCACGACGTCTCGCGCCTGCTCGAGCGTCAGCCCGTCGGTGCGGCACGGCGCGCCCGGCTCGCCGCCCTGGTCGCCACCGGCGTAGCGCTCGACGAACAGCCGGAGCCGCGGGTCGTTCGGACCGTCGGCGCGCAGCTGCACGCCCCACGAGCTCGCGACGACCGGAGCCGGGAGCTCCTCGTCGTACGGCGAGACGAGGACGTACTCCTCGTCGATCTCGGCCAGCTCGGTCAGCCCGGCGACACCGGCGGCGTCGAGTCCCGGCCGGTAGGTGATCCACACAGCGCCGTGCTCCATCGAGTGCACGGCGGCCTCCGGCGGCACCGGCTCGCCGTAGCCGCCGCAGGCCAGCCACCGCGCGTTGTGCGGCCCGCCGACCGGCGGGGTCTCGGGGTAGGCGACGGAGCCGCGGACGTGGTCGTGCGACAGGTCCTCGAAGGTCTCCACCGCCTCCAGGTCGGCAGCCGCCGCCGGGCTCGACGCAGCAGGCGACGACGTCGCCCCGCCGTCGCCCGCGTCCGGCTCCTCGTCCGCGGTGCCGGCGCAGCCGACCAGCAGAGCCATGGCCACGACGGCGGCGACGCGCCTCACGAAGGGACCTGCTCCCCCTTGCCGACGACGACCACCCCGCCGTCGGTGACCGTGAAGCCGCGCGCACGGTCCTGCTCGGGGTCGACGCCGATCTGCGCGCCCGGCCACACGACCACGTTTTTGTCGAGAATCGCCCGGCGGACCACCGCGCCCCGCCCGACGTCCACGCCGTGCAGCAGCACCGACTCGTCGACCTCGCTGCGGCTGTGCACCCGCACGCCCGGCGACAGCACCGACCGGCGCACGCGGCCGCCGGAGACGATGACGCCCTGGCTCACCATCGAGTCGACGGCCGAGCCGACGCGCCCCTCCTCCTCGAACACGAACTTCGCCGGCGGGTGCGCGGGCGATGACGTGAGGATCGGCCACTGCCGGTTGTAGAGGTTGAAGACCGGGTGCACCGAGATCAGGTCCATGTGCGCGTCGAAGTAGCTGTCGAGCGTCCCGACGTCGCGCCAGTAGCCACGGTCGCGGTCGGTCGCACCCGGCACCTCGTTGGCGCTGAAGTCGTAGACCTGCGCATCGCCCTGCTGCACGAGCATCGGGATGATGTTGCCGCCCATGTCGTGCACGGAGCCCTCGTCGCCGGCGTCCATCCGCACCGCCTGCAGCAGCGCCTCGGTGGTGAAGACGTAGTTGCCCATCGAGGCGAACGTGCTGTCCGGGTCGTCGGGCAGGCCCGGCGGGTCGGCCGGCTTCTCGAGGAACTGCTCGATGCCGCGACCGTCCGGCGCCGTCTTGATGACACCGAAGGCACGGGCGTCCGTGCGCGGCACCCGGATCCCCGCGACGGTGACGCCGGCGCCGGAGGCGATGTGCTGCTCGACCATCTGCCCGGGGTCCATCCGGTACACGGGGTCGGCGCCGACCACGACGACGTGGTCGGGCTGCTCGTCGTAGACGAGGTTGAGGCTCTGGTGGATCGCGTCGGCGGAGCCGCGGAACCACTGCGGCCCGAGCCGCTGCTGCGCCGGCACCGGGGTCACGTAGTTGCCGAGCAGCGTCGACATGCGCCACGTCGTCGTGATGTGCCGGTCGAGCGAGTGCGACTTGTACTGCGTCAGGACGACGATGCGCAGGTACCCCGCGTTCACGAGGTTGCTCAGCACGAAGTCGACGAGGCGGTAGATGCCGCCGAACGGCACGGCGGGCTTGGCCCGGTCGGCCGTCAACGGCGCCAGCCGCTTGCCCTCACCTCCGGCGAGCACGATCCCGAGCACCCGGGGCGAGGTGCGACGGTCCGCGTGCATGCCCGGATCGTGCCACCCGCTCGTTCGGTACGGTCGGCGGCATGGCCGGGCTGCGCGTCGGGGTGCTCACGCGCGAGTGGCCACCCGAGGTCTACGGCGGCGCCGGCGTGCACGTCGAGCACCTGGTGCGCTTCCTGCGGGCCACCGGTGAGGTCGACGTCGACGTCCACTCCTTCGGCGGCACCGAGCCGGTCGGCGGCCCCGCGGCCGTCGCGCACGCCCCCGACCCGCGGCTGGTCGGCGCGAACGCCGCGCTGCAGGTCCTGTCGACCGACCTGTCGATCGCGGCGGCAACGGCCGACTGCGACGTCGTCCACTCGCACACCTGGTACGCCGACCTCGCCGGCCATCTGTCGGCCCTGCTGCACGGCGTCCCGCACGTGGTGACCACGCACTCGCTCGAGCCGCACCGGCCGTGGAAGGCCGAGCAGCTCGGCGGCGGCTACCGGGTCTCGGCCTGGGCCGAGCGGACGGCGGTGCTCGCGGCCGACGCCGTCGTCGCCGTCAGCGCGGGCATGCGGCGCGACGTGCTCGCCAGCTACCCGGAGCTGGACCCCGAGCGCGTGCACGTGGTGCACAACGGCATCGATCCCGACGTGTACGCGCCGACCGACGCCGTCGACGTGCTCGAGCGGCACGGCGTCGACCCGGCCGAGCCGT
>JBKHYE010000001.1:0-15922 GCA_046565705.1 Actinomycetes bacterium | reverse complement strand
GGCCGGGCGGCGGGCAGGCCGGGCGTCGGAGTCCCCGGCGCGCGGCCCGCGCCGAGCAGGCTCGGCGCCGCGGCCGGGACGGGCCGGTGGAGTGGCGGCGCGCTGGGGTCGCGGCGGCACGGCGCGTACGGCCGGCGGGGCAGGCGCCGGCGCTGGACGCGCGGCGGGCGGGGCGGCGGGCTGCGGTCGGGCGTCCGTGCCCTCGTCGGTGCGCGCCACCTCCGGCCGGCGCGCCCGCGGGCCGTCGGCCGCAACCGGCGTGCGCACCGGGGCGGGGGCCGCCTCCGGGAGCTCGACGGCCCTCGCGGTGCCGCCGGCCACCGGCCTGGCCGGCGGGCGCACCGCGGTCGGCGGAGCGGGGGCGAACACCTCGCGCAGCTCGAGGCCGAACGGCGACGTCGGGGCGTCCCGGAACACCTCCGCGCGCAGGCCGTGGGCGTGGCCGGGCGGCAGCGCCGGGCCGGCCAGCGGCGCGGCCGGCCCGACGGGCTCGGGCGCGCCGAGGGCGGAGACCGTCGCGCCGTCCTGGTCACGGTCGTCACGGTGGTCACGGTGGTCACGGTCGTCGCGGTCGTCGCGGTCGTCGCGGTCGTCGCCGTCGTCGTCCCGGTTGTCGCGGGCGGGCCGCTCGTTCTCGTCGTCCGCCGGCTCCTCGGGCGCGGGCTCCGCGACCGGGACGAGCACGGGGTCGTCCGTCGCCGGGACGACCGACACCGTCGTGGGCGACGTCGCCGGCACGGTCGGCGTCGGCGCCGGAGTGGCGACGGCGAGCGTCGGCTCGGCCAGTGCGTTCCCGCCGAGGAGCGGGCTGTCCACGACGGCGTCGGCGTCCCCGGAGGAGCCGGTCCGCTCGTCACCGGGCCGCGGCGGCAGCACGACGACGTCGCCCGCCGGTGGCCCTGCAGCCCCGGGGACGGTCCGGTCGGGAGCCGGGTCGGGCGACGGCGCGACGCCGGAGGTCGTGGTCAGCACGAGCAGCGAGGTGCCGACCGAGGCGACGACGACGAGCCCGGCGGTGACAGCGGTCGTGGCGCGGCGGGAGACAGCGCTCACCACGCGCACCGACTCACCGCCCGGCCGTGACATGTCGCCTCCTTACCCGTCTGCACGCAACCGCAGTTGCTCCCGACAGGTGGTTCGCCGTGCCCGCAGGCAAGGCCTGCATGGCATCAGGGTGATCTACGGGACAGCGGCACCGCCGGTCTCCGCTGCGGCCTTGACGCGCTCGAGCGTGTGCTCGATCGACCGCGCCGCGAAGCCGCGACGGTCCGCGACGCCGCTGACGACGCGGCCGATGACTCGCATGAGCGCTCCTCGACAGTCGGTCCAGGTCTCGGTGAGTCGGCAGCCTCCGTCCGCCGGCTCGACGTCGTAGCGCCAGCGCGACACGGCGAGACCGCTCGCTCTCACGTCGAACGTGAAGCGGCGCCCGACCTCGCACTCGACGACCTCGGCGCGGGTGCCCCAGCGGCGCCAGCCCGACTCGTTCCGGCCTCGGAAGACGGCTCCGACGGCGGGGCCGGTCGCCCCTCCGACCCAACGGCCACCGCGGTTCTCGGGGCTGAACCGGCCCATCCCCGGCAGGTCGCTGACCAGCGCCCACACCACCTCGGGAGGTGCCGCCACGAAGGTGCTGCGGGAGACGTCGTCGGGCGACGTGCCGGTCTGGCTCTGGGCGCTCACGGAACGAGGCTAGGGGTGCGGGACCCGCCGCGCGAGGGCCGACCGGGCGACGCCCGCCCCCGCGCACCGGCCGAGGTGGCCGCAGCGCGGTCTGGCACGACATGGGAGGCTTGGGCGCATGCCTCGACCCGCTGACCGCGCCGCCCCGCGGGCGCTGGGCCCCCGAGCCGCGCGCAGCCGACTCGCCGGGGCGGCCCTGGTCGCCCCGCTGCTGCTCGCCGGCTGCGGGACCGATGGGGAGGCCGACACCGCTGCCCCGGAGGTCAGCGCCACGACGGCGTCCGCCGAGCCGTCGCCGTCGGCGTCCGAGACCCCGACTCCCACGCCCGACGACGCGAAGACCGTCACGATCACGGTCGCGGGCGGCGAGGTCACCGGCGCCGAGGCGCGCACGCCGGTCGAGGTCGGCGAGCGGGTTCGCCTCACGATCACCTCGGACGCGCCCGACGAGATCCACGTGCACGGCTACGACATCACGAGGGCGCTGCCGGCGGGGCAGCCCGTCAACGTCGAGTTCGTCGCCGACCAGCCGGGCATCTTCGCCGTCGAGCTGCACGACAGCCGGCTGGTGCTGACCCGGCTGCAGGTGCAGTGACCGCGTCGCCGGTTCTCGCGCACGGGGTCGGCACGCGGGCCGACCTCCCGATCCCGCTCGAGCTGGCGCTGTTCGGCGGCGCCGCCGCGGTGATCGTCTCGTTCGGCGCGCTCGGGCTGCTGTGGACGCGCAGCCGGCTCCGCGGCGACCAGGCCGGTCAGCCGCTCCCGGCAGCGGTGGCCGCCGTCGTCGACAACCCGGTCGTGATCTGGGTGCTGCGGCTGCTCGTGCTCGTGGTCACGCTGGTCGTCGTCGCGGTCGCCCTCACCGGGCCGCCCGAGACGACGAGCAACCTGGCTCCGTACGCCTTCTACATCCAGTTCTGGGTCGGGCTCGCGCCGCTGAGCCTGCTGCTCGGCCCGGTCTGGGCCAAGCTCAACCCGCTGCGGACTCTCCACGCCGGTCTGCAGGCGCTGACGGGACCGGCGCCCGCCGCGGACCGGCTGCCGTCGCTCGGCTACTGGCCGGCCGCCGCCGCGCTGCTCGTCTTCGGGTGGCTCGAACTGGCCTACCCGGAGCGCGCCCGGCCGTCGACGGTCGGCACCTTCCTCGTGCTGTACGCCGTCGTGCAGCTGGTCGCGGCGCTGTGGTTCGGCCCGGGCTGGTTCGCCCGTGGCGACGCGTTCGAGGTCGCCTCGTCGCTGTGGGCTCGGCTGTCGCCCTTCGGCCGCCGGGCCGACGGCGTGCTGGTCGTCCGCAACCCGCTCGACGGCGTCGACGGGCTGCCGACCGAGCGCGGCCTGGCGGCGGTCGTCGTCGGGCTGCTCGGCATCACGGCCTTCGACGGCGTCACGCGCACCCAGTGGTGGCAGACCGGCCCGGGGATCGAGGGCGACGTCGCCACGCTCGCGCCGACGCTCGGACTGCTGCTGACCGTGCTCGCGGTCACCAGCCTCTACGCGGGAGCCACCGCGCTCGCGAGCCGGCTCGGGTGGGGCGGCACCGACGGGCCGACGCAGTTCGCCGGCTCGATCGTGCCGATCGCGCTCGGCTACCACATCGCGCACTACTTCTCGCTGCTCCTGCTCGACGGCCAGCTGACCTGGATCCTCGCGAGCGACCCGTGGCAGAACGGCCAGGACCTGTTCGGCACGGCGGGCAACCGGCTCGACCTGTCGGTCGTCTCGCCCGACACGATCGCCGGTGTCCAGGTGTCGGCGATCGTGCTCGGGCACGTTCTCGGCGTCGTGCTCGCGCACGACCGCGCCGTGCGGCTGTGCACACCCGGCCGCGCGCGCACCTCGCAGTACCCGCTGCTCGCGGTGATGGTCGGGTTCACCGTCACCGGGCTCTGGCTGCTGCTCGGCTGACGCCGTCACGGCGGGTCGGCGTTCGTGACGCGGTAGACCCGGGCGGTCACGGTCGCGGTCGTGCCGGCGCGACGCTCGGCGTCGTCGAGCAGGAACGCCTGCGCGCCGTCGTCCCACGCCAGCAGCGCGGGGTGCGCGGAGTCCGCGAGCCGCTCGGCGGCTGGCAGGTACGCGGCGTGGAGCTCGTGCTCGCCGGCGAGCGTCGGCGCGGGCGCGTCGAACAGCACGGTGACGTGGTCGGCGAGCGGCGCGTTCGGCCCACCGTCGAGGCGCGGCACGACGTCCTGCCGGTTCTCCAGCGACAGCACCGAGACGCCGTCGGCCAGCGGCATGCGGGACACCGGCGACCCGGCGGTGACCACGTGCGTCACCCGGAACTCGTCGCCGAGCGCCGCGGCGGCACGGACGGCCACCATGCCGCCCTGCGAGTGCCCGACCAGCATCACCGGCTCGCCGTCGTCGACACCCGCCGCCCGCAGCGCGAACCGCACCGAGTCGACCCGGGCGCTCTGCTCGCCGGCCATGAGCTCGAGGTTCGTCGCGAGATCGTCGAGCGCGGCGCGGTCACGCGGGTCGACCTGCCAGTGGTGCGTGCCGGGCAGGTGGACGACGTGCGACGTCCGCGGCTCGCCGTCGCGCCCGCGGACCACGGAGGTGGCGACGACCAGGGCGCTCGGGCCGCCGGCGCGCACGAGCTCGTCGGCGACGGTGAGGCCGGCGATGAGATCGCCGACGTCGGCCGGCGCGTCGGCGGGCAGCGACCCGG
Organism: Actinomycetes bacterium; assembly: GCA_046565705.1. Classification (GTDB taxonomy): domain Bacteria; phylum Actinomycetota; class Actinomycetes; order Mycobacteriales; family SCTD01; genus DATLGD01. The sequence goes on along the minus strand of JBKHYE010000001.1, from coordinate 11,568 downwards.
CACGCACGACGGCCGGCTGCCCGGCGGCGTAGAGGAGCCCGGCCGCGCCGGCGGCCTGCTCGAGCGAGCGCGGGAGCACCGTCTGCCCCGTCCTCGCGCGCACGGCGCCGTCGACGGCCAGCCCGAGCGGGCCGAGGACGAGCGCAGCCGTGGTCCGCAGCGCCGACGGCAGGCTGCCCACCAGCTCGTCGACCAGTCCGGGGTGCGCAGCGACCGCCTCCGAGAGCTCCTCGACCGGGTCGGCACCCGCGGCGTCGGCCGCCGCCCACCACAGCGCACCGGCGCCCAGCAGCGCGGGTGCGCCCGCGACGAGCAGGTGGCCCTGCACCTCGCGGCGCAGCGCCGTGGCGGTCGCCGTCGCGCGCTCGACGACGACGTAGCGCGCCACGGCGAGGGCGAGCCGGGCGGCGTGCACCTCGACCTCGACGGCCACGGCACCCAGGCCGCGCGGGCCGGCGAGGGCCGCCGCCACCGATGCGGCAGCGCGCGCCGCGCCGACCGGGTCGAGCAGCGCCGAGTCCGCGAGCTCGTCGTCGAGACAGCCACGGCCGCACTCCGCCGCGACGGCGACCAGCTCTGCCGCGACGTCGGCGAGCGCGACGGCGGCCGCGCGCAGCGCGTCGAGCTCGACCTCGAGCCCGGTGACGCCGCCGGTGACGTCGTCCGCGGTCACCGCACCGCACGCCCCACCAGCTCGGCGACCCCGCTGCCGGCCAGGCCGGCGAGGTCGTCGAGCACCGACCCGGTGCCGGCCAGCGCGGCGTCCCGCAGCGCCCGCAGCGCTTCGCGCCGCTCGGCGACGGTCGCGGCGTGGGCGTGCACCGCGGCGGCGGCGTCCTCGAGCGAGCCGGCACAGCCGCGCACCCGGGCGACGTCGTCGGCCAGCGCGGCGCGGAAGGCGTCGGCCGCGTCCCCCTGCCACGGCGTCGCGGCGGCCGTCGCCTCGAGCCGGCGCGCGCACCGGTGCACGGCGGCGGACGCCGCGGCGAGCCGGCGGGCGACCGCGTCGAGGTCGGCGTCGGGCACGGCAGCTCCTCGGGCAGGCGCGGACGCCGGCATCCTGCGTGCCGGCGCAGCGCGGCGCCGACCGCCCTGTGGACAAGCCGGCGCGCGCGCATACCGGGGCAGATCCGTCCGAGCCGGGCAGGAGATCGGCGGCTGACGTCGAACGCCTCGCCCCATGAGGACCCTGCGCGCCGCCGCGCTCGCCGCCACCGCCTGCCTCGCCGCTGCCGCCGTCCCCGGCCTCGCTGACTCCACCGGCAGCCCAGGGCCCGGCTACATCGCGACGAGCAACGTCGAGCACGTCATGACGCTGCCGCTCGACACCGACAGCATCGGCGCGCGGGTCTTCGAGGGCGACTTCTTCCTCCGCACCGCCAAGGGCGTGTCGATCTACGACACGAGCAACCCCGAGCTGCCGATGCTCAAGGGCTTCGTCGCCGTGCCGGCGACGCCCAACCAGGAGCGCGAGAACATCGACACCAACGGGGAGGTGCTCGTCACCGGCCAGGCGTACGACGGGACGCTGTACGTCGTCGACGTCCGCAACCGCACGACGCCGACGATCATGAGCGTGCTGCGCGGCGGCGCCGACCACACGAACACGTGCGTGCTCGACTGCACCTGGGTCTACGGCTCCGAAGGCACGATCGTCGACCTGCGCGACCCGGCCGCCCCCAAGGTCGCCGGCCGCTGGTACGGCGGCGGCACCGAGGCGGGCATGGAGGGCGTGAGCGGCTCGCACGACCTCACCGAGGTGCAGCCCGGCCTGCTCGTCACCGCCAGCAACCCGACGCTGTGGCTCGACGCCCGCGAGGACCCGGTGCGCCCGACCGTCATCGCCCGCGGCGACCTGCCCGACAGCCGGTACATGCACGGCATGGAGTGGCCGAACGGCGGCACCGACCGCTTCCTGCTCGGCGGCAGCGAGACCGGCATGGGCTGCCAGGCCGAGCTCGGCACGTTCAACGTGTGGGACACCTCGGCGGTGACCGATCTCGTCAACGACCCGGCCTACGAGCGCGGCTTCGAGACCCCGGTGTTCGACTACAGGGGCCAGTACGCCGTCGACCGCGGCCTGCCGACCGAGATGGAGGGCGAGGCGCCGGCGTCGCAGCACTGCGGCCACTGGTTCATGGAGCACCCGGACTTCCAGGACGGCGGCCTGGTCGCGATGGCCTGGTACACCTCCGGCGTCCGCTTCCTCGAGGTGCTCTCCGACGGCACGGTCGAGGAGCGCGGCTTCTGGCAGCCGCTGCCCGGCGTCTCGTCGGCGTCGTTCTGGGTCAGCGACGACATCGTCTGGGTCACCGACTACACCGGCCGCGGCATCGACGTGCTGCGGTTCGACGCCGACGCGCCGGCAGAGGTCGACGCCGCCGCGCCGGGCCGCTTCATCGAGGCCGGTTCGGCGGCCGAGGCGCGCGGCGCCGCGCTCGTGAACGCGGCGCACGACCCGAGCCACCACACCGGATCGGTCGCCGACATCACCGAGCAGTGGGTCTGCAAGCCGGTCGGCGCCGCCTCGCCGAGCGGACGCCCGGTGGTCGCCAGCACGCTCGGCGGCGGGCTGCTGAGGTAGCCAACGCTCGGACGTCAGGACCTCGGAGCAGCTGCACGCTCGTGGGTCCTGACGTCCGGGAGGTTCAGCCCTCGATGGGCTCGAGGACGAGCACCGGGATCTGGCGCTCGGTCCTGCGCTGGTACTCCGCGTACGGCGGGTAGGCGGCGACGGCACGCGCCCACCACTGCTCGCGCTCCTCGCCGGTGACCTCCCGCGCCCGCACGTCCCACGTGCCCGGACCGTCCTGCAGCTCGGCGTGCGGGTGCGCGAGCAGGTTGGCGTACCAGGCGGGGTGCTCCGGCGCGCCGCCCTGCGAGGCGACCGCCGCGTAGACGCCGTCGTGCTCGACGCGCATGAGCGGCGTCTTGCGGAGCTTGCCGCTGCTGGAGCCCCGGTTCGTCACGACGACGACGGGCAGCCCGGTGTCGCGCAGCGTCGTGGCCTCGGTGCCGCCGGAGGCCTCGTACTGCTCGACCTGCCGGCGCACCCAGCCCACCGGGCTCGGCTCGTACTCCCCGTCCAGCGGCATCCCTGCATGCTTGCACGGGCGCACGACGCCCCGCCCGGCGCGGTGCCGGGCGGGGCGTCGGGGTCAGTGCGTCAGCTCGGTACGGCGCAGAGCGGGACGAGGTTGCCGAGCGTGTAGTCGTACTTCGGCTTCTGCGCCACCTGCGCGGCGGTCAGCCACTCGCCGCCGTCGGTCGTGGCCGGCGCGTCCGGCGTGAACCTGAAGACGTCGAGCCCGCGGATGAGGTCGTTCGCGAACACGTACGCCGACCCGTCGGCCTCGAACGTGTGGATCTTCGCGGCCCAGGTCTCGCTGTCCTCGAAGTAGCGGTAGCCGACCTCCTTCATGCCCATGGGCACGTTGCCGACCGCCGGCGTCACGCCGACCGAGGCGCCGACGAGGCCGGAGATGTCGACGACGCGGGTGCCGGCGTTGTACCAGCCGATCGTCATGAGCTTCTGCTCCGGGTAGAAGCGCAGCACGTGGCTCGTGCAGCGCAGCGACTCGCCGGTGCCGTTGCCCGCGCCGGCGATCTTCGTCTCCGGGATGTTCCAGTACCCGACGCGCACCGGGTTCGCCTCGAGCTCGCCGGTGATGTCGTAGATGCCGACGCCGCCGCCCGGGCACCAGCCGTTGCCGGCCGCGCCCGCGAACTCGTCGGTGATGGCGAGGAAGGTCCGCTCGCCGAGCACCGGGTCGTCGATCGTGACGGGGTCGGCCTGGTGCTGGATGCCGAGCGTCGGGTCGAGGATGCGGCCGACCACCGACGGGTTCGCCGGGTCCTCGGTGTTGATGATCACGGTGTGCGTGATGGCCGCCGAGTAGGCGCGCGTGCCGTCGGCGTTGAACGTGATGTCGTGGCTGTCGATGCCGCTCTCGAGCGGGAGCTCGCCGAGCTTCACCGGGTTCGTCAGGTCGGTGATGTCGAAGTACTCGACGAAGCCGGGCCCGCGCGTGAGCTCGTTGTTGCTGTTGTAGAGGTACTTCCCGGACGGGTGCACCGTCTGGTTGTGCGACCCCTTCGGGACCTCCACGAACCGCACCAGCTCAGGCGCGTAGGGGTTCGTGATGTCGACGATGAAGGTGCCGGAGTCCTCCTTGGAGAAGCCCTTCTCGACGGCGTCGAGGTAGCAGGGCGACGACGTCACGCCGGTGCTGTCGGTCGTGTACGTCGCGAAGGTGCGGCCGCCGAGGTCGGGCCGGGTGAACACCTGGATGTCGCCCTGGCTGTTGGTGCACTCGAACAGCCCGGCCGGCTGCGGGCTCGTCGGTTCGGTGATGTCGATGATCTGCATGCCCGAGTTGCGGACGCCGTCGATGTTGATGGTGCCGGCCACGGCGAACTCGCGGACGCCGGAGACGCCGCGCTCGGTGGCCTCCGCGAGCCCGCTGACGTCGATGGTCGCGAACTCGATGTCGCTGCCCTTGGCGCCGACGCTGCTGCCCGGCCCGGGCGCGTGCGGGAGGTTCGCGACGTGCTGGAGGTTCTCGCTGCCGGTGCTCTCGACGGCCGCGCCGTCGGTGGCCGACGAGCTGCCCGGGAGCAGCCCGGTGACGAGGGCGAGCGAGATCAGAGCGGTGCGCGAGCGCATGCGGTCTCCTGAGCGCTGGGGATGCTGCCACCCGTTTCGCCGCGCTCGCCCCGATTCCTCCCGGTGCTCGGCGCCCGGTTCAGGCGTCGTACTGGTCGTGCTCCGCCAGGAACGCCACCCGCTCCTCCTGCGACAGCTCGCGCCCCGACGCGGCCAGCTCCACCAGCGCCTCGAAGTAGGCCTCGCGCGGTGCGCCCGGTGTGAACAGGATGAGCATCGACGCCGGCTCGCCCGACTCGTTCGCGAAGGCGTGCACACCGCCGACCGGCACGTGCAGGAAGTCGCCCTCGACGCCGTCGACCCACCGCCGTCCGTCGAACAGCCGGACCGTGCCGGACAGCACGTAGAACGACTCGGTGATGGTGCGGTGGAAGTGCGGCGAGGCGCCGCTGGGCTGCGAGCCCATGCTCCACCGGTACAGGCCGAAGGCGCCGTCGGTCGTCGCACCGGTGGCGAGGTAGCCGACCGTGCGGGTGGGGCTGACGAGCTCGGGCGGGACGTCGTGCGGCCGGACGACGGCGTTGAGCAGGCCGTGCTCGCCGAGGTGCCGGGGGTCCGGGTACGACATGCGACCTCCCCGTGGGTGCCTGCGCATCTCAGCACGCGGCAGCCCGCGAGGGCACCCGGCCGCGCAGGCTCAGCGCGCTGCGAGCGCGCTGCGGGCGCGGTCTGCCGCGTCCGCCGCCACCAGCACCTCGTACCGGTCCGCCTCCAGCGTCCGGACGGAGGTGAAGTCACGCCGACCGCGGGTGGCCGCGTGGCCGCCGGCGCCGAAGGCCGCGCCGAACAGGGCGCCGACGACGAGCGCGGTGATCAGCGGGGCCCAGAACGGGGCGCTGAACAGCGCGAGGAGCAGACCGACGAACAGGCCCCACCAGGCGCCGAAGCCGGCGCCGTACAGCGCGGCCCGGCCGGTGGTCAGACGACCGGTCACGTGCTCCACCGACCGCAGGTCGCAGCCGACGATCGTCAGGGTCTGAACGTCGAAGCCGGCGTCGGAGAGCTGGTCGACCAGGCGCTGGGCGTCCTCGTACCGCGAGAACGTGGCGAGCGTGGTGCGGGACGTCGAGGCGGGTCGGTCGCCGGGGTAGACGCCGGCGTCGGGCAGGGGCTGCTGCTGCACGGCGGGGCTCCTCTCTCGCTTCCTGCCGACCGGCGTGCCCGTCGTCCCGGCCCGCCATGCGCGCCGTTGCGCCGTCGCGACGCAGTCGTCGCACGCCTGCTGCGGGACCGTGGCCGTCTCGCGCGCGGGAACCAGGTAGTTGCGCTCAGGCGCGGTGGCGCCGCCGGTCCGACGCTGACGGCATGACCACACCGCTCTCGCCCAAGAACACACCCGCCTTCTTCGCCCAGGCCGCGATCAGCTTCGGCGTCGCCGTCGTCGCCGTCGGGATCGGGATCACCTACCTGCCGGTTGACCGCTGGATCCGCGGCTTCCTCGCGATCGGCGCGCTGTTCCTCATCAGCTCGGCGTTCACGCTCGCCAAGTGCGTCCGCGACCACCAGGAGGAGACGTCGGTGCTCAGCCGGGTCGACCAGGCCCGCCTGGAGAAGCTGCTCGCGGACCACGACCCGTTCAGGGTCGACCCGCCGGTCTAGGGTCAGCGGCCGTGGGAGCGCACTCGCACGGCCGCACGTCCCGCCTCGAGCTCGCCGACCAGGACCTGCGCGAGTGGACGGCCACCGTGCTCGACAGCAGCCCGGAGACAGGCATCGTCCTGGACCGGTCGGCGTTCTACCCGGGCGGCGGCGGGCAGCCGCCGGACCACGGCGTCCTGCTCTGGGGCGGCGTCCGGACGCGGATCGTCGGTGCCCGCACCGGTGACGACCTCTACCTGGTGCCGCACGAGGACGACCCGCTGCCGCCGCCCGGCACGTCGGTGCAGGGCGCGCTCGACGACGTCCGCCGCACGACGCTGATGCGCACGCACTCCGCGCTGCACCTGCTGTCCGGCGTCGTCCACCGCGACTTCGGCGCGCTGGTGACCGGCGGCAACATGGAGCCCGGCGAGGCGCGGATGGACTTCGGCCTGCCCGAGGTCCCGGCCGACTTCAAGGACCGCGTCGCCGCTGCCTGTGCCGCGGAAGTGGCTGCGGACAGGGCGATCCGGGTCGAGGAGCTGCCGCGCGACGAGGCGTTCGCGATCCCCGACATCATCCGGACGGCGACGAACCTGCTGCCGCCGGACCTCGAGGTCGTCCGCATCGTCGACATCGTCGGGCTCGACACCCAGGCCGACGGCGGCACGCACGTCGCGTCGACCCGGCAGATCGGCGGCATCGAGGTCGTCAAGGTCGAGAGCAAGGGCAAGGGGTTCCGGCGGCTGCGCGTGCGGCTGACGCCCGGCTGACCAGGAGCTCGGCGACGTCCCGCGGCCCCCCTCGCGGTGATCAACAGGAGAGCCACGCCGACAGGACCGACGCCGTGTCGGGGGGGCGCTCCTGTTGATCACGGTTCCGGGGAGGTCGGTCCGTGCGACGCCCAGACGGCTCAGGCCTGGACGCGCTCGAGCGTCTCGAGCAGCGTCGCGAACGCCCGGAGGCGGGCGGCCTCGGTCGCGGAGAACCGGACCTTCATCCGCCGCCCGACGACGGCCAGGCGCTGCGGGTCCGGCAGCTGCGGGGCGACCCACAGCACCCGCCCCGACGGCAGCGCCAGCGGCGCGGCGTCCGGACCCGCCGGGCCGGACGCCGGCACGCCGGCGGCGAGCGCCCGCTCGGCAAGCGGGTACCGCCGGGCGCCGGCGACGTCGACCCACTGACCGACGTCGGCGTAGGCGGAGCGGGCGAGGGCGCGGGCCGGCGCGCCGGCGTCGCCGGGCGAGGCCAGCACCGAGCGCGCCAGCTCGATGGCCCCGACGGCGGCGTCGACCACCGGGCCCTCGGCCGCCGACGACAGCACCTGCGCGGCGCCAGCCACGCGGAGGACGTCCCAGACCTCCTGGCCGCTGACCTTCGCCGGCAGCCGCAGCACGAGCTCGTCGACGACTGTCGCGCCGTCGACCTCGAGGACGTCGATGGAGGCGACGTCGACGCCGAGCGCGGCCAGCGCGCTGGTGACGCCGGCCAGCGCTCCCGGCCGGTCGGCCACCTCGATCCGTACCCGCAGCATCGTCATGCCGGCAGCGTGCGGGCCGCCGGTTTCGGCGAGGTGAGCGCGGCGTTGCCCCGCCGCGAACTCCCCCGACACGGGTCGGCGAGGATGCGCCGACGGACGAGCGGCGGGAGCAGCGGTGGAGCAGGACTTCGCAGGACGGGTGGCGCTGGTGACCGGCGCGACCAGGGGCATCGGGTTCGGGATCGCGCAGGAGCTGGTCTCCCGCGGTGCGCGCGTGGTCATCACCGCGCGCAAGCCCGACGAGCTCGAGCGGGCGGTCGACGAGCTCGACCCGCGCGGCGACGGCGTCGCGCTGGCGGCCCGCGGCAGCGCCGACGACGTCGAGCACCAGGCGGCGGCGGTCGCGCTCGCGGTCGAGGAGCTGGGCCGCCTCGACCACCTGGTCAACAACGCCGCCGTCAACCCGCAGTACGGACCGCTCGTCGATGCCGACCTCGGCGCCGTGCGCAAGGTGTTCGAGGTCAACGTCGTCGCGGTGCTCGGCTGGCTGCAGGCCGCGGCACGGGCGGGCCTGGGCCGGCACGACGGCGCCAGCGTGCTGAACGTCGCGAGCGTCGGCGGGCTGCGCGCCGGCGCGCCGATCGGCGCCTACAACGCCAGCAAGGCAGCGGTCATCCACCTCACCCGCCAGCTGGCCGCCGAGCTGGGGCCGGCGGTGCGGGTCAACGCGATCGCCCCCGCCGTCGTCAAGACCGACTTCGCCAAGGCGCTGTACGAGGGCCGCGAGGACGACGTCGCCGCCGCCTACCCGATGAAGCGGCTGGGCGTGCCGGCCGACACCAGCAAGGCCGCCGCGTTCCTGCTGTCGGGAGACGCGTCGTGGATCACCGGCGAGACGCTCGTCGTGGACGGCGGCGTCACGATCGCCCGCTGAGGGCGCTGACGGCTCGGCGGACTCGGCGGGCTCGGCGGGGCTCAGCCGGAGCCGCGCTGGACCAGCCAGTCGCCCAGCATCGGGTCGACCAGCCGGTAGCGGCGGCCGCCGCGCGGCCCGGGGCGCTCGTCGAGCTCGACGAGCCCGCGGCGCACGAGCACCGCACCCGCGCTCTGCCGGCTGGCGCGCGACACCGTGTGGCCCGCCCCTGCGGCCGTGGGGCTGCCGGACACGTGCACGGCCCGCAGCGCCGCCCGCTGCGGTGGCGTCAGCGACTCCCAGACCGCCGTGCACTCGTCGTGGACGAGCCGGCGAGCGGTGTCGAGCGCCCGCGCCCAGTGCCGGTCGGTCGCCTCGGCGCCGTTCGGCACGACCTCGTGGAGCAGGTGCGCCAGCAGCATGGCGCGCTGCGGGTGACCGGCGGCGAGCTCGATCAGCGGGCCGAGCGCGGCGCCGACGGCGCGGCCGGTGCTCTCGAACCGCTCGGCGATGCCGCGGGCGAGCTCGGGATCGGGCAGCCGGCGCATCGGCACGCGCAGCGCCTGCTGGTAGTAGGCGCGGCCGCTGTCCTCGAACGCCGCGGCGAGCAGCGACGGCTCACTGCCGGCGAAGGCCCACGCCACCCGACCGGTCTGCTGCGGCGACTGCGTGTGGCTGCGGAGCACGCCCTCGCCCTGCGGCCAGGCGGCGTGCAGCGCCTGGAACTCGTCGAGCACGACGAGCACGGGCTCCTGCGCCTCGCCCGGCAGGTCGAGCAGAGCGTGCACGACGGCGAGCGCGCTGTCGGGCGCGCGGTCGCGGCGCCGCACCGTCAGTCCGCTGCCCAGCAGGGTGACGCCGAGCTCGGAGAGCCCGCCGGCGACCTGCTCGAGCTGGCGCTTGAGCGGCTTGACGCCGGCCGTCGCCCGGCGCCAGGCACTGCCGAAGCGGGCGGCGAAGTCCTCGGGTCCGGCGAGGCCGAGCAGGTCGACGTGCGCGACGACGAAGCCGTGCTCGTGCTCGAGCCGCGCGCCCGCCGCGCGGAGCAGGCTCGTCTTGCCGTAGCGGCGCGGCGCCGCGACGCTGACGATGCGCCGGTCGAGCGCATGCCGGACGAGCAGCTCGACCTCGGTCTCGCGGCCGATGAGGTCGGCCGGGTCGATGGGCCCTTCGAAGCGGAACGGGTTCACCCCGCCGAGTATGGCGGTGCCGTACGACAGATGTATGGCAGCGGCGTACAGCCCCGTCAACCGGCGAACCGGGGGCACCGCGCACCGGCCGTTCGACACTCCCCGAGCGGGTGACGCGCCGAGCCACCGCGGGAGCCGACACACCAGCCATGAGCCGGTCCGTCGTCGTCCTGCTGCTGGTCCTCGACGTCGCCGCGGTCGTCGCGGTGACGCGCTACCTGGTGCGGTGGTGGCGCGGCGGAAGCGGCGCCGCGGGCGGACCGGCGGCGGACGGGTCGGACGCGCCAATGGCCGTGCCGACGCTGACCGTGCTGCCGAGGGTCGCCTTCGTGCCGCCGCCGCGTCGTGAGCTGGCGCGGGCGAGGGGGCTGCTCAGCTCGGCGTGACGCCCGGCAGCGTCAGCCCGGGCTCATGTCGACGAACCGGCTGTAGTGCCCCTGGAACGCGACGGTGATGGTGTCGGTCGGCCCGTTGCGGTGCTTGGCGACGATGAAGTCGGCCTCGCCGGCGCGCGGGCTCTCCTTCTCGTAGTAGTCCTCGCGGTGCAGCAGCAGCACCATGTCGGCGTCCTGCTCGATCGAGTTGTGCACCGCGACGCCGTCGGCGACGAAGTTGTGCGTGCCGACCACCGTGGCGTCGAAGACCTCCTCGACGCCGTCCGGATCGACCCCAACGACCTCGTCCCACAGCACGTCGTTGGTCGCGACGAGGTCGAGGTCGGCGGTGGCGAGCTCGTCGACGACGAGCGCCAGCGAGCCGCCCGCCGGCGCCGCGGCGGGGCGACGCCCGGCGAGAGCGGCGCCGACGCGCGCCCACACACCGTCGCCGGCTCCGCGCTCCTCGTCCTTGCGCAGGCCGCGCAGCAGCTCGCCGAACGACGGCGCCGCGGTGCCCGGCAGGGCGATCTCCTTGAGGAACCGCGCGCGGTCGTCGACGTCGACGACGCGCACCTGCGTGCCGGCCGTGACGTCGCGGCGCACGACGCTGATGCCGAAGCGCAGCAGCAGCCGGCTGACGTCGTCGGCCAGCTCCGGCTCGACGACCAGCGACGGCTCGGTCGTCGGCGACCCGGCGCTGCCCGCCGTGAGCCACAGCGTTCGCAGGAACGTGCGGAGCTGCCGCTTGGGCAGCCGTGCCACCTGGCCGGCGAGCCCGCGGGTCTGCGTGCCGGCCAGCGCCACCTGCTCGGCGTGCTCGACGACGTCGGCGTCCGGCCACGCGAGCGTGCCCGACGGCGGGGGCACGTGGCGCGGTGCGGCCACCCGCTGCCCGACCGTGACGGCGCCGAGCGGCAGCCAGCCGGCCGGCGTGAGGAACGGGTGGTTCGCGGTCGCCCGGACCGTCTTGCCGCTGGCGAGCGTCAGGCGCAGCAGCGGCTTCACGCCGGTGCTGAACACGTGCGTCAGGTGCCGGCGGACGTAGCGCAGCGAGGGGTCGAGCGACCACACCGGCACGTCGCGCGCGCCGCTGGCGTGCAGCTCACCGAGCGTCACCTCGGCGCCGGTGTCGGCGCGCAGCACCTTGGTCGACGCCGGCAGGCAGCCGGACTCGCGCAGGTCGGCCAGCTGCGGCTTCTTGTCGGTGCGCTGCTCGGCGCCGCGGTTCAGCTGGCTCATCGCGATGACCGGCACCTCGAGCTCCTTCGCCAGCAGCTTCAGCGACCGCGACAGCTCGGAGACCTCCTGCTGCCGGCTCTCGGCACGCTTGTTGCCGCTCATCAGCTGCAGGTAGTCGATGACGA